>JAHCJK010000006.1 GCA_026184295.1 Planctomycetota bacterium | reverse complement strand
CCCCCCCGCGCCCCCCCCCCCCCGCGGGCGCCCCCCCCCCCCCCGCCCCCCCGCCCCCCCCCCGCCCCGCCGCCACGACGCTGGCCGCGCTCGCATTCCAATGCGCCGGAGGGGAACGCTGGCCGCGTTCCCGTCCGCATGCCGTCCGAAGGCCCAACCGCACGCCGACCGCATCGGCTGAACAGGCAGGCGCAGTACCCGCCGCAGTCACCTGCCGACAGCCGAGCCCCTTCCCCCCTTGTGGGGGAAGGTTGGGATGGGGGGTGGCTGGAGAACCGAGTCGCGCGCGCTTGCCGGAGCCGAATTCCACAGGCCAAGGTCGCGCCTGGACCCTCACCTCCGCTCAGCCGGCGAGGACGCCGGCGACACTGCCGGCCGGAGGCCGGCGCTACGACGCTGGCCGCGCTCGCTTACGAACACGAAGGAGGAGTAATAGCTGGCCGCAAACCGACCGTGCACGCCGGGGCATGAAGGCCATGCAGCGAACCAGCCAACCAGCCAACCAGCCAACCGGCCAACCGGCCAACCAGCCAACCAGCCAACCAGCCAACCGGCCAACCGGCGAATCAGCCGCTACGCGGTGCCGCCCGCGGCCATGGTCTTGAAACCGCCCTGCGCCTGGTTGCGGTGGTCCTTTTTAAGGGCCATGGCAGTCACGCGCGCGGGCCTGGCTTCGGGCTCGGGTTCCGGATCGACGGCGCCCAGTTCCACGAGCTTCTTGTACATCCAGCGGCCGGAGACGCGCTGCGCCTGCTTGCGTCCCGTCTGCGGCGCCCGGTTCTTGTTGCGGTCCATCTCCTGCTTGAGCCATTCCGTCCAACTGTAACTGGCAGGTTGATCATCCATGGTGAGCTCCCCTTCACACCATTCGCGGATCGGTCGGTCCACTGCGGCCCGAGTGCTTATTAGACGAGCCCGGTTGTACGTTGGTTTCCGCCAATCTCTAAATACCCCGTGTCTCCGCCCTCCTTTCGTCCATTTTCGTCATATTCAAAAGCTTGAACCGCGGACCCATCGCCAAGGTCAATCCGCGGGCGCGGGAGCGAACCGGCCGCTCGCGGCGGTCTCGCGCCGCGCCGTCGCAAAGCGCCCGCTCTTGCTCGTCGCCCGTTCGACCTTCTCGGTCCGTTCGGGCTTCTCGGCTTCCTGGCGCACATGCGCAACTTCTTCCGGCTTCGGCGCGGGCGCCACGGTCTGCGCGGCGGCCGGGACCGGCAGCGGAGCCGGTGCGGCCTGTTCCTTGGCCGTATCCTTCAGGTGTTCCTTCTGTTCCTTGCGCCAGCGGCCGATCACGTCCGCCGTGCGCCCGCTGAACTTCACCTTGCCGTACTGTTCCATGAAGAGGTCGAAGTACTTGCCTTCGCGGGCCAGCAGTTCCTCGTGCGTGCCCATCTCGGCGATCTCGCCCTGTTCCAGCACCACGATCTTGTCCGCGTGGACGATCGTCGAGAGCCGGTGCGCGATCACGAAGGTCGTGCGGCCCTTCATCAGGCGGTCGAGCGCCTCCTGGATGTGCGCTTCGGACTGGCTGTCCAGCGCGCTGGTGGCCTCGTCGAGGATCAGGATGCGCGGGTCGGCCAGGATGGCGCGGGCGATCGAGAGGCGCTGCTTCTGCCCGCCCGAGAGCTTCACGCCGCGTTCGCCGCACATGGTATCCAGGCCGTTCTCGCTCTCCTGGATGAAGCCCCAGGCCCCGGCGGCCTTGGCGGCCTCGACGATCTCCGCTTCGGTGGCGTGGGGGCGCGAGTAGGCGATGTTTTCGCGGATGGTCCCGCGGAAGAGGAAGTTCTCCTGGAGCACGATGGCCAGGTTGCGGCGGTACGAGTCCATCTTGTAGTCGCGCAGGTCCACGCCGTCGATCTTCACGGCGCCTTCGTCCACGTCGTAGAAGCGCGCCAGCAGGTTGATCATGGTCGTCTTGCCCGAGCCCGACGCGCCCACCAGCGCGATCACCTGGCCCGGCTTGACGTGCAGGTTGATGTTGGTCAGCGTGCGCGTGCGGCGGGGCGGCGCGTCCGGGTCGCGCTGTTCGGGCTTGGCCTTCTCGTCGGCCTTGTACTTGAACCCGACGTTCTCGAAGACCACTTCGCCCTTCAGGGCGTTCGCCGGGCGCGCGTCCGGCCGGTCGCAGATGTCGGGCTTCATGTCCAGGATTTCGCCGATGCGTTCGATGCTGGCCATGGCCGCCTGGACCTGTTCGGAGATGTTGATCAGTTCCGCGATCGGGCCGTGCAGCAGGCCCAGCAGGCCGTAGAAGGCCACCAGTTCGCCGACGGTCAGCGCGCCGGACATCACGCGGTGCCCGCCGAACCAGATCAGCGCCACCAAGCCCAGCCAGGCGGAGATTTCCCAGATCACCACCATGTCGTGGTGCGTGCGGCGGATGAGCAGGCCCTTGCGCATGGTCATGTGCACGCGCTTCATGAAGCTCAGGTCCTCGCGCGCTTCGCTGCCGTAGGTCTTGACCACGCGGATGCCGCTGAAGGTCTCGCTGGCCTTCGCCCACAGGCGCGAGCCGTCTTCGCTCAGTTCCTTGTGCGCGGGGCGCAGGCGGCGCACGTGGCTGGCGAAGCCGACCATGAAGAACGGCATCGTGCAGCAGCTCACCAGCGTCAGCCGCCAGTCGATGTACAGCAGCGTCGTGGCCACGAAGACCAGGCGCAGGCTGTTCGACGCCGTCTGGATGAAGCCGCCCAGCAGCAGGTTGCGGATCTGTTCGGTGTCGTTCATCACGCGGCTGCACAGGCGCCCGACCTGGTAATCTTCCAGGAAGCGCAGCGACATCGACTGGAGGTGCTGGTGAAGCCGCGCGCGCACCATCCCGACGGTCAGCGAGCCCGTGATCCCGGCGACTTCGCGTTCCACGTACAGGTAGAAGGCGCGCAGCAGCACGAAGACCACCAGCCCGATCGCCACGATGTTAAGGAGCGCGGCGTCGTGGCGCGGCAGGATCGAGTCCATGATGCGCCCGATCGCCACGGGCATCACCACGGTCATCCCCTGGTTGATCAAGGTGCAGATGCAGAGCAGGTACACGAGATGGCGGTTGGGATGGACGAACTGCCAGAAGCGCCGCAGCGAACGCCAGGTGACGGGCGCCTTGTTCTGGTCGCGCTCGTCGTCGTCGCGTTCCTTCTGGCCGTTTTCGCAGCGGAAGAGGTTCTTCCACGTGCGGCGTTCACGGAGGTCCTGCGGCTGGGGTCGGACGGGAACGGCAAGCGTCGGGGTACTCATAAAAAGGTGCGTCACTCCTGCTGTGCGGCGCCGGCTGCCCGTGGTTCTCGATCCCCGCCCGGTCCGGATCCCGCGATCCGATCCCCGGGCGCGCAGCCTGCCCGCCCCTCCTGTTTGGCTCCGGACTACGTCGACTGCACGCCCGGTAAGCCTTCCACGCCCGCCGGGCGGTTCGTGCCCGGTTCTCCCTGCGTGTCGTTCGATTCGGTGGCCATCGAGGGATCCTCGTAGAGGTTCATCCCGAGGCTCAGTTCGTTCAGCGAGGCGAGCGGGTCGAGCCGCGCCAGCGTGGCCGCGTCCAGCGCCGAGATCTGCGAGGTCGGGCGCATCGCCGGGCGCTCCCCGCTGCTCGGCCGCGCCGCGGCGCCGTCGATGAAGATCGAGAGGAGCTGTTCGGCCAGTTGGTCGCTCGTGCGCGTCGATCCGAAGTTGCGCAGCAGGCCCCGGATCGAGCCCATCAGCACCACCGAACAGAGCGCCGGTTCGATGTCCGCGCGCACGCTGCCTTCGGCGATGCCTTCCGCCAGCAGGCGCGCGAAGAACCCGCGCAGCTCCGCGCGCTTGTTCTCGATGTCGCGGCGTTCCTTGCAGCAGCGGAAGACCTTGTCGTGGTACAGGATCGCCAGGAACGGCTCGTTGAGGCGGAAGTATTCGAGGGTCATCGCCACGGCCTTGCGCAGGCGCTTGATGGCCGGTTCCGGGTTGCTGATCCCGGCCCGGATCACTTCGCTGGCCCGGTCCACGGCCAGGTGCACGAGTTCCAGGAAGAGCGATTCCTTGGTCGGAAAGTAGCGGTACACCGTCCCCTTGCCGACGCCGGCCTGTTCGGCGACCTCGTCCATCAGCACTTCGTGGTAGTCCTTGGTCGTGAAGAGGCGCACGGCGGCTTCGAGGATGCGGATGCGCTTTTCGGGCGAGGGCTTGCGGCCGCACTTGCGCGGGCCGTCGGCAATGGCTTCGCGGTTCGCGATGAAGTCGGAAATGGGCACGTCGTGAGAAGAATCGGCCATCCGGATGCCGCGTTCGCTTTCGTTATCGCTCATCATCGGGTACGTTATTCCTGTCCCAGGGCCCTATGCATATCAATTCGGACTGACCGGTCAGTATTACACCCTGTTCATCGTCCGATGTCAAAGGTAATGTTGAGTGATTTTTGACGGTTTATTAATCACTTACAATCAAACAGTTTATATTGGTTTCGTTTGGCGGCCTGGCGACGATTTAGACAGCGAATATAATTCGGACTGCGCCTAAATGCGACCCGTCAGTCCGCTTTGCGCCTCGTGCAATAAAATTATCAAACACCACCTAAATCGCGAAGCGAACGAAGGTTGAAGGGCACCCCCGCAAAATATTCTTCCGGAAGGCATTGACCTGCCCTTCGAAAGTATGGTTTCTTGCCCCAAGCGTGCTTGTTTGCAGACCGTTTTCACGGACCTGAGGGTTGGCGGTCATGGAACTGACCTTTGAACAGAAAAAGAACATCTACGACCAGGGGTACGTCCAGTTGCCGGGGCTGATCCCCCGCGCGATGATCGACCAGGCGCTCCAGGCGATCAACTGGAACGTCGGCCAGGGCATGAACGTGGTGGACATGCCGATCTACCATTCGCAGTCCTTCGCGCCCGAAGTGAAGGGCACCTCCGTCATCGCGGACATCTTCAACAAGACGCCGGTCTTCGAACTCTGCGAGTCCGCCGTCGAGAAGGGCCAGATCCCGGCGGTCAAGGGCGGGCAGGTGGCGCTGCGCTTCCCGCACAAGCCCAACTACGAGAAGCCGATGCCCAAGCCCAAAGGGCACATCGACGGCACCTACGCGCCCAACAACGGCGTCCCCGAAGGCGAGATCCACAACTTCACCATGCTGGTGGGCGTGCTGCTCAGCGATCTGCCCAAGCCGTACTCGGGGAACTTTACCGTCTGGCCGGGCACGCACTGGAAGTTCGCGGAGTACTACCGCAAGCACGGCACCGACGCGCTGGCGAAGGGCATGCCGGAACTCGAAGGCATGGGCGAGCCGCTCCAGATCACCGGGAACGCGGGCGACGTGATCTTCGCGCACCACATGCTGGCGCACACGGCGATGCCGAACTTTTCGCCGCACGTCCGCTACGCGCTCTTCTTCCGCGTCTGGCGAACCGACCGCAACGGCCGCCGCTTCCTGCCCGAAGCCGTGACGGACCTCTTCCACGAATGGACCGGCATCCGCCGGCTCTTTTGCTCGGAGGAAGTCGCCGCCGCCGTATAAGCCCAGCCTGTCCGCTCGAGCCGCCGCCCGCGCCGGTCCGTTCCCCCACGCACCTCTTCCGCGTGACCCGGCGCAGCGGCGGCTGGGTTTTTGAAACCCGCGCAAATCATAGGGAAAGTCCCCGTCTCCAATTGCCATGCTGAAACCCTGCGCAACTTGTGGTGCAGGTCTCCAGACCGGCACACCCGCGGCCTCGGCTCCCATCGTCCAAGGTGTGCAGACCTGGAGGTCTGCACCACAATGGTTGGCGGCGCTTGACCCCAGGTGGTTGAACTCGGTGCTTGTAGATTCGAGCCGTTCGTGGGTGCCACACCGCAACGCGGTGTGCCGGTCCCGTCTGCGCATGCGTTCCGAGCGCGGACAGCGCCGTAGCGCCGGCCTCCCGGCCGGCAGTATCGCCGGCGTCCCCGCCGGCACGGGACGCGAGTGGGCCTTCACCTTCGCTCGGCCGGCGGGACGCCGGCGACACGGCCGGCCAGAGGCCGGCGCTACAAAAGACCCCGGCGCGCTGGCCGCGCGCCGGGCGTGCAGACCTGGAGGTCTGCACCACAAAGACATTGGTGCTTGTAGATTCGAGCCGTTCGTGGGTGCCACACCGCAACGCGGTGTGCCGGTCCCGCCTGCGCATGTGTTCCGAGCGCGGACAGCGCCGTAGCGCCGGCGTCCCCGCCGGCACGGGACGCGAGTAGGTTTTCACCTGCGCTCGGCCGGCGGGACGCCGGCGACACGGCCGGCCAGATGCCGGCGCTACAAAAGACCCCGGCGCGCTGGCCGCGCGCCGGGAGCGACTGCGAAGGGTTTCACCCGCGGCGGAAATGATCGCGCAGGGCAAGTTACAGACAGGCGGGACGCCTGTCCTACATGACTACTCCCCGCCCGCCGCCCCGGCGTGGTAAATCTGTCCGCCCTTCTCGCGGAATTCCTTGCTCTTTTCTTCCATGCCTTTGGCCAGGGCGTCCTGCTCGCTCATGCCCTGCTTTGCGGCGTACGCGCGCACGTCTTCGGTGATCTTCATGCTGCAGAAGTGCGGGCCGCACATGCTGCAGAAGTGCGCGGTCTTCGCGCCTTCCTGGGGCAGCGTCTCGTCGTGGTATGCGCGGGCGGTCTCGGGGTCGAGCGAGAGGTTGAACTGGTCTTCCCAGCGGAACTCGAAGCGCGCCTTGCTCAGCGCGTCGTCGCGCACCTGCGCGCCGGGGAAGCCCTTGCCTAGGTCGGCGGCGTGCGCGGCGATCTTGTACGCGATCACGCCCTCCTTCACGTCCTCGCGGTTGGGCAGGCCCAGGTGTTCCTTGGGCGTCACGTAGCAGAGCATCGCGCAGCCGTACCAGCCGATGTTGGCGGCGCCGATGGCGCTGGTCAGGTGGTCGTAGCCCGGCGCGACGTCCGTCGTCAGCGGCCCCAGCGTGTAAAAGGGCGCCTCGAAGCAGTCGGCCAGTTCCTTGTCCATGTTCTCCTTGATGAGCTGGATCGGAATGTGGCCGGGGCCTTCGATCATGGTCTGGACGTCGTGCTTCCAGGCGATCTTGGTCAGTTCGCCCAGCGTCTCGAGTTCCGCGAACTGCGCGGCGTCGTTGGCGTCGGCGATCGCGCCGGGGCGCAGGCCGTCGCCGAGGCTGAAGCTCACGTCGTACGCCTTCATGATCTCGCAGATCTCTTCGAAGTGCGTGTAGAGGAAACTTTCGGCGTGATGCGCGAGGCACCACTTGGCCATGATGCTGCCGCCGCGGCTGACGATCCCGCACATGCGTCCGGCGGTAAGCGGCACGTAGGCCAGCCGCACGCCGGCGTGCACGGTAAAGTAATCGACGCCCTGTTCGGCCTGTTCGACCAGCGTGTCGCGGTAGATCTCCCAGGTCAGTTCCTCGGCCTTGCCGCCGACCTTTTCCAGCGCCTGATAAATCGGGACGGTGCCGATGGGCACGGGGCTGTTGCGCAGGATCCATTCGCGCGTTTCGTGGATGTTCTTGCCGGTGGAAAGGTCCATCACCGTGTCGGCGCCCCAGCGGATGCCCCAGACCATCTTCTCGACTTCTTCCTCGATGCTGCTGGCGATGGCGCTGTTGCCGATGTTGGCGTTGATCTTCACCAGGAAGTTGCGCCCGATGATCATGGGCTCCAGTTCCGGGTGGTTGATGTTGGCGGGAATGATCGCGCGCCCGGCGGCGACTTCCTGGCGGACGAACTCCCCGGTGATCTCCTGCGGAATCTTCGCGCCCCAGCCGAAGCCCGGGTGCTGCTTGCGGCGGCCGTAGCCGAGCTGTTCGAGCAGTTCCGGGCGCTGGGCGCGGTGCAGGTTCTCGCGCAAGGCGATGTATTCCATCTCGGGGGTGACGATGCCTTTGCGCGCGTAATGCATCTGGCTGACGTTCGCGCCGGGCTTGGCCTTGCGCGGCATGCGCAGGTGCTGGAAGCGCAGCTTGTCGAGCCCCGTGTCGGCCAGGCGTTCGCGGCCGTAGGCGCTGCTGAGCTTGTTCAGCGGCTCGCTGTCGGCGCGCGCGTCGATCCACGGGGCGCGGATCGGGTCGAGGCCCTTGTAGACGTCGATCTGGACGGCGGGATCGGTGTAGGGGCCCGAAGTATCGTAGACGACGACGGGCGCGTTGGGGCTGTCGGGCTGCCCGGGAAAGTGCGACTTGGTCGGGGTGAGCGCGATCTCGCGCATCGGCACGCGCACGCCGGCCTGCGACGGGCCGTTCACGTAGAACTTCTTCGAACCCGGCAGCGGGCCCATGGAACGGCGGAGCACTTCGCTGCTGGGGGTGGCGTCGGCCTTGCGGCGCTGCTTCTCGACGGCTTCGCGTTCGGCGACGGCGGCGGATTTGTTCGACATGGCGGTGCCCTCCTGGGTCCGCGCGGCAACGGCGGCGCGCGCGGAGATTCGGTTCGTGCGGCGTGAACGATGGTTGGGGGAAGACGAGAGGCCGGGCAGTGGGCGCGAAGGGACGCATCGCGCACAGCTCGGGCACTTTCCTCCGCCAGCATTACCTGGATCAGGTTCTAGGGTCGTTTCTCAGGCAGACGCCGCGCTTCCGGCGTCCGGCCACCCCTAGTGCCCACGCTCTTCGGTTGTCAGCCCGCCATATTCCAACGCGGCGCGGGTAAGTAAAGAGGAAATCGGAGCCTGTTGTCTTGTCTCATGCAACCCGGGTCCGGGCTTGAACCTGCGGCTTGCCCTGTTCTTACCGCCCGCAAGCCCGCATTTATCGCAGGCCTTATTTTTTCCCCACGCGCCCCAAACAGAATTCTCCGACCCTTCGATGCTGGGGAACTGTACGCGGGGGATCAAGTCATGGATATTCCTGCTGCGCGCCCCACCTTCCATTTGGACGTGCCGCCCGGCAGCCAGCACCCGGGGCTGACCAGGCTCGCCCTCGGCGGCCTCGAATGGCTCTGCTGCTTCCGCCAGTTGAACGCACTCCACGCCGCCGCGGGCAAGCTCGACCCGGCCCGGCCCTTTGCCGACCGCCTGCTCGACAGCCTGGGCGCGGCGTACAACATTTCCGCGGGGGACCGCGCGCGCATTCCCGCCACGGGGCCGGTGGTGCTGGTCGCCAACCACCCGACCGGCGGCGTCGAATGCCTGGCGCTGCTGAGCCTGCTGCGGTCGATCCGTCCGGACTACAAGTTCCTGGCCAACTACCTGCTCGGCGCGATCCCTGAATTCCGCGAGGAATGCATCTTCGTCGATCCCATGGGCGGCGAAGGCGCAGCCGGGCGCAACGTCACCCCGATGAAGGACGCGCTGCGCTTCCTGCGCGCGGGGGGCATGGTGGTGGTCTTTCCCGCCGGCAGCGTCTCGCACTACCAGTGGCGCAACGCGGCCGTCACCGACGGCGCGTGGGAACCGGGGATCGCGCGGCTGGCGCTGGCGGGCCGGGCCGACGTCCTGCCCGTCTTCGTGAACGGCGGGAACAGCGCGCTCTTTCACGCCGCGGGGCTGGTGCATCCGCGCCTGCGCACCGCGCTGCTGCCGCGGGAGTTCCTGCGCCACCGCGGGACGCGCCTGGAAATCCGCGCCGGCAAGCCGGTGCCCCACGCGCGCCTGGCGGTCTTCCCCGACGACGGGACCTGCATCGCGTACCTGCGTCAGCGCACCTACGCGCTGCGCCACCGCGGCGAACCCGACGCGCACCGCCTGACCGCTCCTTCGGACGTGCCCGTCGCGCCCCGGGAACCCAGCGAGGTGCTCGACCAGGAAATCCGCGAGCTGCCCCGCGAGCAGCGCGTTCACGCCGAAGGCGAATACGAGATCTGGACGGCGCGTTCGCGGCAGATCCCGCGCCTGCTGCTCGAGATCGGACGGCTGCGCGAGGTCTCCTTCCGCGAGGCCGGCGAAGGCAGCGGCAAGGAACGCGACCTCGACCGCTTCGACGACGAGTACCTGCACCTTTTCGTCTGGCAGAAGGCCAAGCAGCAGGTGGCGGGGGCGTACCGGGTCGGGCACGTGGACGACCTGGTGCGCGCGCGCGGCGAACTGGGGCTCTACACCAGCACGCTCTTCCGCTTCCGCCCGGAACTCTTCAAGCACATGCGCCCGGCGCTGGAACTGGGGCGATCGTTCGTGCGCCCGGAATACCAGCATTCGCCGGCGCTGATGCTGCTGTGGAAGGGCATCGGCCGGTACCTGGTGCGCAACCCGCAGTTCCGCTACCTCTTCGGGCCCGTGAGCATCAGCAACGCGTACCCGAACTACTCGCGCGGGGTGATGGTCGATTTCCTCAGCCGGCTCGATTTCATGAGCGAGTGGGCCAAGTTCGTCCGCCCGCGCCGGACCTTCCGCTCGATGCGCCCGACCGACCAGGACCCGCGTATGCTCGGCGGGGGACCCTCGAGCCTTGAAGACCTTTCCTCGCTGGTGAGCGACCTGGAACCCGACGGCAAGGGCATTCCCGTGCTGCTGCGGCAGTACCTGCGGCTGGGCGGGCGGGTGCTCGGCTTCAACCTCGATCCGGAATTCTCGTGGGTGCTCGACTGCCTGGTGCTGGTGGACCTGACCCGCACTGAGCCGTCCATCCTCCGGCGCTACATGGGCCCCGAGGGCGCCGAGGCGTTTCTCGGCTTCCACGCGGCTCAGGCGCCGCGCGAGAAGGTCACGGCCGGCAGCGGGGCGTAAGCCGGCCAAACGCGACGTGCGCGGGCGCGCGTGCCCGCTAAACTCCGCGCATGTCCTCGGCCGCGCTCACGTTCGCCTTCGCCCGCTCGAGCTTCCTGATCATGCTCGCGCACCGGCTGCGCTACGTGATCGGGGTCGTCAACTACTTCGTCTACGCGGCGGTGGCCTGGTACCTCTGGACGGCCGTCTTTCACGGGCACGATACCGTGGCCGGCTGGACGCTCGAACAGATGCGCACCTACGTCTGCGTGAACTGGATCGTGCGCGCGACCTACTTCTCGAACAGCGACAACGTGCTCGCCGCGCGCATCAACAAGGGCGAGATCACCAGCGACCTGCTGCGCCCGACCTCCATGCTGCTCCAGTTCTACGGCACGGCCCTGGGCGAACTGCTCTTCCGCGCCCTCTTCATGAGCCTCCCTGTCGGCGTGCTGATCGTGGTCTGCTTCCAGCTCGTCCCGCCGGCCTCGCTGCTGCACGGATTGCTCTTCTGCGCCTCGGTGATCCTCGCCTTCCACCTCTTCTTCGCGATCAACTTTCTCACCGGGCTCTGCGCGATCTTTACCGAGAAGCTCCAGGGTTTCCTCTGGGCCAAGTTCATGCTCATCCAGTTCCTCTCCGGGCAGTTGCTGCCGCTGGAGATGTTCAACCCGTATCCGATCGTGCGCGACGCCTTTGCGATCCTGCCGTTCAAGGGCATCTCGTACACGCCGATGATGGTCTACCTGGGCCGCTGGAACCCCGAACAGATGCGCTCGGAACTCCTGCTCCAGCTCGCCTGGACGGTCGCGCTGCTGGTCTTCTGCGAACTCGCCTGGCGCATGGTCCGCCGCCGGCTCTCGCTGATGGGCGGCTAAGTCCGGCCAAGCCGTTCGATCTCCTTGGCTAATATAAGTTTGTGTGATGAAACCGCGTCGCGATAATCTTTCAATTAGTGGAAACGCGCCGCCCGTCCATTCGTCATACAAGGACGGACGTTCGCGCGGTTGCGGGGGGCGGGCATGCACGACACCGAGGTTCGGTCGAACGCGCCAAGCCGCCCCGCGGGCGCCTGGGTCCCGCGCCCCGAGATCGTCAACCTGCCGTGGACGAAGGACCCCGTCGTCCGCACGCTGAACTCGATCCGCAGCCGCGAACGCCTGTACCACCTCCTCGCCGTGCTGCTCGGCTGCTGCGCCCTCGCGATCCTGCTGCTCCTGGGCGCGATGCTCGCCGACCGCATCTGGGAATTCACCAGCAACACGCGCATCGGCAACCTGCACCTCGCCGCCGGATCGGTGGCGCTCAGCGGCCTGCTCTTCGGCGCGCTGGTGCTCTTCCGCGCGCGCAACCCCCTGCGCTACGCACGCGCGATCGACCGCAGCATGGGGCTGAGCGACGACGCGCTGATCACCTACATCGACCTGCGCCGCCGCAAGGAACTCGGTCGCGACGAACGCGAAGCCGCCGAACTGCTCGCCGGCCGCGCTGTCGAACGCATGAACGGCCTCGACGCCGACCGCGTCGTGGACCTGCGCTCGCTGACCTGGGGCGGGCGCGCCGTGGGCGTGCTGGCCGCGGTGCTGCTCCTCTTTGGCGTCTGGTGCGGCTCCAGTTTCTGGACGACGCTCAAGCGCACGCTCCAGCCCTGGCAGGAGATCGCGCCGCCCCGCGACACCACCATTCAGGAAGTCCAGCCCGGCGACGGCGCCGTCGTGGCCGGCGAACCCGTCACGTTCGAAATCCGCGCGAACGGCAAGCTCCCCAAGACCGCGCTGCTGCGCTACCGCATCGAGGGCGACGCCGACGAGTCCGAGGCGGCGCTGGCGCAGACGGGCCTCGGCCGCTACGCGCTGGAACTCCCCGGCTTCACGCGCGCGGTGACCTACCGCGTGATCTGCAACGACGCCGAAAAGGGTCCCTTCACGCTCACGCCCATCGACCGCCCGCTGGTGACGGCCGTGAACCTGCGCGTCCTCCCGCCCATCTACGCGCCCAACGGGCCCACGCGCGAAGTCTCCGGCGGCCACGTGCAGGCCGTCGCCGGCAGCCGCATCGAAGTGCACGCCTCCGTCAACCAGCCGCCGCCCCCGGCGGACAAGCTCGCCCTGGGCCAGGTGCCCGCCTGGATGGAAATCCGCGGCGGCAAGCTGCCCATGGCCGTCAACGGACAGACGCTCTCGGCGCAGTTCGTCCTCGACCGCGACGCCTCGTACCGCATCGCCTACACCAGCGGCAGCGGCTACCAGAGCCCGCCCGGCGTCGTCTACCAGGCCAAGGCCTTGCCCGACGCTCCGCCCGAGGCCGGCCTGACCCGCGAGGACGCCAAGGCCGAAGAACCCGCCGCGCCCGACGCCGTGGTCGTGCTCCGCGCCACCGGCCGCGACGACCTGGGCCTGCGCCACGCCAGCGTCGCCTTCGAACTCGACGGCCGCCGCGTCCTGCTCGCCGAATGCACGCCCGAACTCGCCGCCCCGGCGCTCAACGCGACCGTCTCCATCGACCTTGCGCGCGTCCACGCCCGGCCGGGCATGACGCTCGTCGCGCGCCTGACGCTCGAAGACGTCTGCCCCAGCCCCAACCGCGTGACCAGCAAGGACGTGCGCATCCCCATCGCGGGCGAGGCCGGCCGCAAGCCCGACGCCGAGCAGGCCCGCCGCAACCTGGAGCGACGCGATCCGTTCCAGGAGATGCTGCGCAAGCTCCAGGAGGCCGAACGGAAGAAGCTCGACCCGGGCCCCAAGGACGAGGTCGAACGCCTGACCGCCGACAAGCAGGAGAAGACCGAACCGTCCAAGGACGGCAAGAAGGACGAGGCGCGCGACGATCCGCGCACCGAGGAGGAACTCGCGAAGCTGCGCAAGGACCAGGAAGAGCTGCTGCGCAAACTCGAACGCGAAGCGCAGGAGAGCGGCGACCGCAAGAAGCTTGAGGAACTTGCCGAGGAACAGCAGCGTTTGGTCGAACGGCTCAACGAGCTGATCGAACGGAAGGCGCAGGAGGAGAAGCAGCTCGCCGACGCCCAGAACCATAAGGAGAAGGAAAAAGGCTACGAGGACCTCCCGAAGGAAAACTCGGACGGCGCGAACGGCAAGAACGAACCCAAAGCTCAGGATAACGCCGCGAACCAGAACGAGTCCGGCCAGGACCCGCAGGGCCCGCAGAACCAGACGGAGAAGAAAGGTCCGGAAGGCCCGAGCAGGACCGGGCAGCCCGGACAGGACGGCCCGAAGGGCCCGCAGGGTCCCAACGGTGCACAGAACGGCGAGCAGGGGCAGAACGCTCAGTCCGGCGGCGAACAGGGCCAGAACGGTCCCAAGGGCCAGGGCAGCGAGAAGGAAGAAGGCGGCGCGAAAGGCCCGCAGGGCGAGCAGGGTCAAGGCGAACAGCCCGGTCCGGAAGGACCCAAAGGCCAGAGCGGCGACAGCGAAGGCAAGAAACCCCGCCTGGGCGAAGGAGAAGGCGAACAAGGCCAATCCGGAAAAGGCAAGAGCGGCCAGGGCGAAGGAGAGGGCGAAGGCCAGGGCCAGGGCGAAGGACAGGGACAAGGTCAGGGGCAAGGCGAAGGGCAGGGACAGGGCCAAGGGCAGGGACAAGGACAGGGACAAGGCCAAGGTCAGGGCCAGGGACAAGGTCAGGGCCAGGGACAAGGTCAGGGGCAAGGCCAAGGTCAGGGCCAGGGACAAGGTCAGGGCCAGGGACAAGGCCAAGGCCAGGGACAAGGCCAAGGCCAGGGACAAGGCCAAGGCCAGGGACAAGGCCAGGGCCAAGGAACTCCGTCCAATTCGAAGGGCACGAACGGGAAGGGCGGCAGTGGGAAGCCCGGGCACGGCGGCGGCGGGAGCGGGGAAACGGGGCCCGACAAGGCGCCGAGAGAACTGAGCGACCCGGCGACGAAGAAGACCGAGGCCGATCCGGCCACCAGCGGCGACCTGCGCCCGATCCGCGACCGCATGACCGAGGCGGCCACGCGCATGCGCAAGGGTGACCTGGGGCAGGACACCACCGCGCTGCTGCGCGAAGCCGTCGAGAGCCTGAACAGTTCGGTGCGGAAGTTCGACGAGAAGGAACGCACGGCGCTGAAGGACAAGATCGAGAAGACGCCCGCGCCGGAGGCCGAAGGCCCCGCGCCGCCGCGCGCCGAGGAACCCGCCCGCAAGGAAGCCGAAGGGCGCGTGCGCTCGAATCTTTCGGAGAAGGCGCAGGACTTGAAGTCGGTGCAGAGCCGCCCGGGCGAGTTGCAGGAAGACAGCCTGCGCCGCCTGATCGAACAGGGGCAGGCCAAGGTCGCGCCCGAATACCGGAAGCCCGTCGAAGACTACTACAAAGCCGTCTCGAAGTAGCGGCTCAGCCCAGCGAGAGTTCCAGCAGCGCGGGGAGCACCGCCTTCCAGCCCGCGGCGAGCGCCGCCGAAGCTTTTTCGGCGTTGGACTTCAGCTTCATCAGCGTCCCGACGTTGCTGGGGCCCTTCATCGCGAACTTCGCGACGTTGCCCATCTTCACCTGGCCGTTCTCGTCGAGAAAGGTCGCGACTTCCGGCGGCAGGTCGTCGTTGACCGTGTCGCTGATCGCGCGCAGCGCGAACGTGCCCAGGCTGCGGTTGCGCGCCGCGTAGGCCACCGCCGCGCATTCCATGTCCACCGCCACCGCCTGCAGGCCCAGCCCCAGCATGCGCTTGTCCTGGCTCTTCAGCACCGGCTCGCGCGCGGTGGCCAGTTGCCCGCCGCGGTACGCCAGGCCCGCGGCCATCAGCGCGCGCGCGGCCTCGGCCAGCGCGTTCTCGTGCACCGGCACGGGCTTCTCGATCTTGTTCGACGCGAAGGACGCCGTGGTCGGCGGCAGCGCGACGACGCGTTCGGCCAGCACCAGCGATCCGGCTTCCAGCCCGTCCTGCAGCGCCCCGCTGAACCCGCTGCTGCACAGCAGCCGGACGCCGGGCACCGCCGCGAGCTGCGTGGCGGCGGCTTCGGCGGCCTTCCAGCCCATGCCGCCGCGCGCGAGCTTGACCCGCACGCGCTGCGCCTCCGGCAGCGCGTCGATCGCCGCGCGCACCGCGGCGTCTTCTTCGCGCAAAGCCACGACGATGCCGATTCGTTCGGGGTCGCTCATGGCGCGTAGTCATATGCGCTGGCCCGCAAACGTAAACAGGATTTCCAGGCCATCGCACGAACCGCGAGATCTCTGCAAGCACCGCGCTCACCTCCTTGGGCGCGGACCGGCGGGACGCCTGTCCCACCAATAAAGGAGGCGGCGTGCGTCACTGGCAGCGGCGCGGGCGCCCGCTATAACCACCGGGCATGAAAGCCCTGGTGCTCACCGGCCCGCGCGCTATGTCGCTCGAGACCGTGCCCGATCCGGCCCCCGCGCCGCACGAAGCGGTCGTGCAGGTCGCCTTCGCCGGCATCTGCGGCACCGACGTGGAACTCTTCGTCAACGAACACCTGCTGCACTACAAAATGGGCTACGCACGGCTGCCCATCGTCCCCGGGCACGAATGGACCGGCACCGTCGTCGCCACCGGGCGCGAAGTGACCAACGTGAAAGCCGGCGATCCGGTGATCGCGGAAGTCGCGCTCGGCTGCGGGGCCTGCCGCTTCTGCCGTTCGGGGCACTACAACGTCTGCCCCGACCGCCGCGAAGTCGGGATCATCAACCAGAACGGCGGCTTCGCGCAGTTCGCCTGCATCCCGGCCTCGAACCTGCGCAAGGCCGAAGGCCTCGACCCGGCCCACGCCGCGCTGGCCGAACCGACCGCCGTGACGCTGAACGGTTGCCGCAAAGTGAACGTCGCCTACCCCGACCGCGTGCTGGTGATCGGCGCGGGGCCCATCGGGCTGCTCTCGCTGCAATGCGCGCGCGCCTGCGGCGCGCAGTCCGTGACGGTGCTCGACCGCGACCCCGCGCGCCTGGCCCTGGCGAAGAAGCTCGGCGCCGACGAAGTCCTCGACGCGAGCGCCTTCTCGCCGGCCGAACTGCCCGAACGCGCCAAGGCCGTCACCGCGGGCGAAGGCTTCGACGTCGCGCTGGAATGCGCGGGCGCGGCCGCCGTTTTCGAACACCTGCCTCTGGCGCTCGCGCGGCTCGGGCGCGTCTCCGTCGTCGGCTGCTTCGGCGAACACCACCCGCGCATCAACCCCGACCTGCTCATCGCGGGCGAACGCATGATCGTCGGCGCGGTGGGCGGCGGTTCGAGCTACGCCGACGCCGTGAACCTGCTGCGCGCGGGCAAGGTGCGCGCGCCCGAAGTCGTCACGCACAAGCTCCCTCTCGCGCAGGGCCCCGAACTCCTCGCCGCGCTTTCCGAACGCAGAGGTCCTGCCGGCGCGCTCAAAATCCTGATGCAGCCGTAAGGCCTTCGCTTCCCCGATCCTCAGGCACGAAAAAACCCGGAGCGCTCGCGCGGCTCCAGGTTCTTCGTGCGTGGTCCGGACGTACGGTCAGGCGTTCACGTAATAATCCAGCGGGCGGATCCAGATGTTGCGGTAGCGCACCAGGTCGCCGTGATCCTGGAGCTTGATCGGGCCCTTGGCGTCGTGCGGATCGTAGCAGGCCAGGCGCTTGTGCTGCGTCGGGCCCTGGAGCTGGCGGTGGTACTGCACGACCACGCCGTTGTGGATCACGGTGATGAAGGCGGGCGTGAGCAGGCGCGTGCCTTCGAAGCGCGGCGCGACGAACATCACGTCGTACGTCTGCCATTCGCCGGGCTTGCGGCAGGCGTTCACCAGCGGCGGGTACTGCCCGTACATCGCGCAGGACGTGCCGTCGGGATACGTCTGGTTCTGGTAGCAGTCGAGCACCTGAATCTCGTAGCGCCCCATCAGGAAGACGCCGCTGTTGCCGCGTCCCTGGCCCTCGCCCTTCACCACCGTGGGCGACGCGAGTTCCACGTGGAGCTGGCAGTCGCCGAAGTGTTCCTTCGTCTGGATGTCGCCGGTCTTGGGGACGACTTCCCAGCAGCCGTTCTCGACCTTCCACTTCGCCGGGTTGCCGTCGCGGTCGACCCACTTCGAGGCGTCCTTGCCGTCGAAGAGAATCGTCGCGTCCGACGGCGGCCGCCCGGCGGCTTCCTGCGTCGACGACGTGCCCGGATCGACGACCGGCGGCTGCGGCCGGCGCCCGTCGTGAACCGTCCACTTCCCGCCCGGCAGGAGCGGCGTGTCTTCGTAACCCAAACCCATGGAATCCCTCCTCGCTGAAATTTTCACCAGGAAATGCGCTCGATACGCAACGGCGTACCCGCATTCGCCGGGGATGAAAGGGCAGATTGGGCCGGCGGATTTGGTCCGGCGCGGGCCGAGCGCCTACGCCGAACCGGCGTGGGCGCTCGTTTGAGGCGGGAAGGTTTCGATGCCGAGGGTGAGCCCGTGGATGCGTTCGGCCAGTTCGCGGCCGGCGTGGGCGCAGGCATAGACGCGCTCGAGCGCGCTGGGCCGGAGCTGGAGCATGCCGATCCGTCCGACGAAAAGGGTCAGCCGGTCGGCCTTGATCGAATGAAAGTACGCGGTCAGGTCACGGTTGCGGGCGACGCTTTCCACCCCAAGCCCCTGCAATTCTTCGATAAAGGAACTCGGAACCATTTCGTTCAGCCACCGCGCATAGGCTTCGGCTTCGCGCGGGGTGCATACCTTCTGTCCCCGGGCCCAACTGCGTTTGGCCAGTTCATAGACGCGGCCCAGGAGCGCGCGGTCCTTTTCGCCCAGGCTGGCGAATCCTACCAATCCGAGCTGATGGGGTGGGATGGAAAGCACCGACATAACTCACCTCGCTCAGCCTCCGCCGATGTACCAACGAAGCATGCGCCTGGTTGTTGGATCAATTCCAGACGAGCGGCAGAGGAACAGCGTGAAAGAGGCCGGAACCCCAGGGCTTGGGGTGCAAAGGCGCGGCGGCACATGTGCGGCAGGATCTGCCGGCTGGCCTGGCGCGTCCTCGCGTCGGTTTTAGGCACGAAAGGTCTAGTTGACCTTGGCGTTCTCGCAGAACTCTTTGCTTGCCGAACCGAAGCCCGCGGTGCGCAGGGCTTCGCGCAAGTCGGCTTCCATCAGGGCGCGTTCGTCGAAGGTCACTTCGGCTTCCTGATCGTCGAGGTCGGTGATCACCTTCACGACGCCCTTCAGGTTCATAAGCGTGGACACCACGCGCGCGGCGCAGCCGTTGCAGTTCATATCTTCGATACGCATCTTACGCGTAATCATGCGGAGCCTCCCTTCAATTACGAAGCTGGCCGCATCGTATCGCTTCGGCGGGTCCAGGTCAACGCTTCCACGGCCGCGAATCGCCCGCTAAGGTCCGCGCGCGCCAACACGTCTTGAGTATCGGAGGCCAGGCGCTACAACGCGGGCATGCCCTCGAATCCGAACCGTGCCGCGCGCAAACGCGCGCCCTCGCCGCAACGCATCGAGCAGGGCCGCCGGGTGAACCAGGCGCTCGCACGGGCCTATCCCGACGCTCACTGCTGGCTTACGCACGCGAGCCCGCTGCAGTTGCTGGTCGCGACGATCCTTTCGGCGCAGTGCACCGACGCCCGGGTGAACATGGTCACGCCCGCCCTCTTCGCGAAGTATCCCGACGCCGCGGCCTTGGCCCAGGCGAGCCTGCGCGAACTGGAAAAAATGATCCAGTCCACGGGCTTCTACCGCAACAAGGCGCTCTCCATTCAGTCGGCGTGCCGCGACATCGTCGCCAAGCACGGCGGGCAGGTGCCCGACAACCTGGAAGCACTGACGGCCCTGCGCGGGGTCGGGCGCAAGACCGCGAACGTGGTCCTCGGCAATGCCTTCGGGATTCCCGGGATGGTCGTCGATACGCACGTCGGCCGGCTCTCGGTTAGGCTCGGACTCACCCGCCATAAGGACCCCGTTAAGGTCGAGCACGACCTGATGCCCCTAATACCCCAAGAAGATTGGGTGGCGTTCGGGCACCGCATGATTGCACACGGGCGCGCCTACTGTAAGGCCCCCAAACCGCGCTGCACGGGCTGCCCGCTGGCGTCGGTATGCCCCTTTGAAAAGAAGGTCCTCGAGACGGGTTGAAATTCCGAAGGTACGGCCACAATTCTGGTTGTGTGGAGCATCCACGGATGTTAATTAAAAGGCTTCGACGCTATGATTGGTTTGCCGGAGAAGCCGGTAGCTTTACTCAAGGCTCAGCCAAACACCCAAAGAACGCATACACGGCAGCAATGCCAGGAGCAGTAACCATGTTCGCACGGCCCCTCTTCCGCCGCTCGCCGTTGCTCGCGGCGGCCTTCTTCGCGCTGGCGCTCGTCTTTTGCGCGCGCAGCAGCGCCAGCGACGAGTCCAAAGGCGAACTCAGCTCGGTCAGCTACGAAAAGAACAAGCTCGGCAACACCGTCAAGATCGACGACGAACTGCCGCCGTACGATTACCAGATCGGCAACGGGCTCTACGCCACCATCACGGCGCTGAACGCCCTCGAAGATCCCAAGGATTTCGACGACGGCAAGCTCAAGGTCTCCAAGATCCCCGGCTTCAAGAAGGACATCGAAGTCCGCGCGGCCTTCCACCGCGAACCCGCGCCGCTGGTGGCCGTGCTGCTGGGCCTGGGCTCGCGCAGCCGTTCGCTGATGGCGCGCGTGTACATGTCCTACCTTTACAACGCCGGGTACCACGTCATCACCTTCGATTCGCCGTTCCTGCCGGCCTTCTCCGACCGCAGCCGCCACGGCGTCGCGGGCAACCTGGAAGCCGAGGCCACGCTCTGCGCGAACATCGTCGAGGCCGCCGCCCGCAGTTCGCAGGCGAAGGGCCTGGTCACCAAGGTCGGGCTGGTCGGCGCGAGCTACGGCGGGACGCTGGCGCTCAACATCGCCAAGCTCTCCAAGGAACACAAGGTTCAGCTCCGGGTCGCCTCGGTGCTGGCCATCTCCCCGCCGGTGAACATGCGCACCGCCGCCGCGCGCCTCGACAAGTGGTGGGCCGAGGACCGCTGGAACTACAAGCTCAGCGATCTCTACTCCGACCTGGCCGGGCACAAGCCCGTCGCGCCGGGCGAACCGATTCCCTTCAGCGACGAAGAGATGCGCGCGGGCCTCGCGGCCGTCTTCCGCCTGGACCTGAAGGAAGTGGTGAACCACAACGACAGCTTCTACAAGCTGGGCCTGCTCCCCAAGGAATCGGCCAACGACGACCAGTACCGCCGCGACTGGGCCGAGACCTGGACCTTCACCAAGTTCATCGAGCAGATGACGTATCCGTACTGGCACAAGAACGGGAACGTCCACAGCATCGACCAGCTCTGGGACGCCGGCGACCTCCGCCAGATCCTCCCGCAGTGCGCCGACAACGTTCACGTCGTCATCGCCGCCGACGACCCGCTCAACGATCCCTCCGAACTCACGCAGCTTCAAAGCGCCACGCCCGCCGGCGTCCTGAAGGTGCTGCCCAACGGCGGCCACATGGGCTTCCTGGGCACCCGCTGGGCCAAGGCGCGCATCCAGAAGATCTTCGAATGACCCACGCGCGTGCCGCGCTGGCGGCCGCCGTTCTGCTCGCACTCTTTCCAAGCCTTCACAGCCTCCGCGCGGCGGAACGCGTTCCCGCGCCGGCGGGCTTCGAATACCCCGTCGCCGACGGGCTCTTCGCCACCGTCACCGCGATGGACAGCTTCGAGGCCCCCAAGATCAAGGGCGAGAAGGTCATCAAGCTCAAGGACCTGCCCGGCTTCAAGATGTCGGTCTCGGTGCGCGCGCTGCTTCAGGACAAGCCCGCGCCGCTGGCCGTGATCCTGCTCGGGCTGGCCACGCAGAGCAAAGACCCGCTCGCGCGGCTCTGGCAGCAGCAGGCCTACGAGGCCGGCTTTCACGTGCTCGCGTTCGACTCGGTCTTCCGGCGGTCCTTCAACGAACGCTCGCGCCACGGCCTGCCGGGGTACCTCGAGGCCGAAGCCCTGGCGGTCGCGCAGGTGGTCGAAGCCTTTGCCGCGCACCCGGACGTGCAGGGGCGCGTGACCAAGGTGGGGCTGCTCGGCGCGAGCTACGGCGGAATGCTGGCGCTCAACGTCATGCGGCTGGCGCAGGACGGCAAGACGAAGCTCAAGCCCGAGCGCGCGCGCATCTTTTCGTCGCCGGTGAGCATGCGCACGGCCGCGGCGCTGCTCGACCGCTACTTCGACGAAGACCGTTCGCAGTTCGCGCTCCTGCAGCTCGCGCGCTTAAAAGGCCAGAAGCCCACGCCCGAGGGCGCGCCCGTGCCCTTCGAGGCCTCGCTGATGCGCGCGGGCATCGCGTACGTCTTCCGCGAGGACCTGGAGGAAGCGATTCTCTGCGCGAGCGAGGTCTACGACTGCCGGATGGAACCGCAGAGCGTCGGGATGGGGCCGGCGGGCAAGTTCACCGATCCGCTGGGCGGGCGGGTCTTCTCGCGGTACTACGAGGAACTGGTCGTCCCCTATTGGACGAAGCAGGGCGCGCTGAAATCGCCCGCCGACCTGGCCGCGATGGGCGACCTGCGCCAGCTCCTGCCCAAAATGCCCGAAGGCGTGCGCGCCTTCCTGGCCGTGGACGACCCGCTCAACGATCCGAAGGAACTCGACGAACTGAAGTCGGCCGCGAAGCCGGGGCAACTGCTCCTGCTGCCGCGCGGCGGGCACCTGGGCTACGTGGGCACCGCGTGGGCCAAGGCGCAGGTGCAGGACCTGTTCAAATAGCGCTGCGCGCCGGATTCCTTCCGGGCACTCGTGCAAGAAGCCTGAAAAAGATCGTCTTGCAGCAATCTAAACCTCGATTACGCCCCACCTGGAGAATATAAATACAGGCACGTATCTTCCCGCTGCCCCGGAAACCGTTATGAAGTTCTTCTTCTGCGAATCCTGCGGCAAACGCATCACCGAAAAGGACCTCGAAGAGGGCAAGGCCCGCGACAAGAAGCTCAACGGCGTCTACTGCAGCCAGTGCGCCAAAGGCGTGCTGACCAAGGAACTGCAAGCGCTGGGCGATCTGCCCGGCCGCAAGGCGAACGAGGCGTCCGCTTCCCATCCGCGCAAGCGGAGCACCAGCGCGCACGCGATCCCCGTCGCGAGCCCGCGCGAGACGCGCGAGGCCCGCCTTGCGCCGGAACCCCGGAACACGAAAGCCGTGCTGATCGGGCTGGCCGCGGGCCTGGCCGTCGCGGCGGTCGCGCTGCTGATGCTGGCCGGCGGCGGCGAAAAGCCCGTGGTACATGCGCCCGCGGCCGAATCCGCCGAACCGGTGCCCGCGCCGGCCACGACGCGCGCGCCCGAACCGCCCGCCCGGCCCGCGCCGCGCCGCGAGGCCGTCCGCACGGTCCCCGAGCCCGAACCGGACTCCGCCGAGCCGGCCCCGAAGGACCCCGCGGCCGAGGCCTTCGAGAAGGTGCTGCGGTTCGAGGGCCTGAAGGACGACGACCGTGCGGGCAAGGCCGCGGCGCTGGAAGACTTTCTGCGCGAGTTCGGCGGCTCGCTCCAGGCGGCGCGCGCGCGCGTGATGCTCGACGAACTCAAGCCGCCCGGTGAAGCCCCCGCCGCCGCGAAGACCCCGCAGGACCCGCCGGCCGGCGAGGCCCGGGCGGTTCCGCCGGCCGAAGCGCCGGCAAAGGCGCCGGTGGAGGCCGCGATCGCGCCGCCCCGGCCGGGCAGCGGGTTCGCGTGCGAACTCTTCAACGGGCAGTCCTTCGCCGGAGCGCCCGCGCGCGCTTCGGTGGAACCGGCGGCGCGCCTGGCCTGGCCCGCGCAGGGGGTGCCGGGCGTGAGCGGCAAGGAAGGCGTCGCGTGCCGCTTCCAGGGCTTTCTGGTCCCGCCGGCCTCGGGCACGTACACGTTCGTGGTGGAAGGCCGGGGCGCCATCACGCTGCGGATGAACGGCATCGAGATCTTCTCCACGCTGTACGGCCACGAGAAAGACCGCGAGTCGCTGCCGATCGACCTTGAGGTCGGGAAGAAGTACCGGTTTCAGGCCTGCTACACCGACAAGTCCGTGCCCTTCGTCTTCGAGGTCCGCTGGCGCGCGGGTTCCGGGCCGGCCGCGCCGCTGGAAGGGATGCTGCCCGAGACCGCCGAACAGGCCCCGCCGCGCGCCGACTGGAAGGGCGGCTGGAAATTCGCCTGCGGGAAGCTCGGTTCCGAGGAAATCCTGGGCACGCGCAACGAGATCGCGGTCAACGCCGACTTCGGCAACGGGCCGCCCAGCCCCGAGGCGCCCCACGACCAGTTCTGGGCCACCTGGAGCGGGCTGGTGACCGCGCCGAAGTCCGGCGAGTACGTCTTCACACTCGACGCCGACGCGGGCGCGCGGGTCTGCGTCAACGACCTGGCGATCCTCGACACCACGGGCGGAACCAAGCAGCGCGTCCGTTCCAATCCCGTGCCCCTGGAAGAGTGCAAGACGTACCTCGTGCGCGTCGAAATGGTGGAATTCGACTGGGTCGCCTTCTGCCGCCTGTACTGGTCCTTCGGCGGCGAAGCGGAAGTCCTCGTGCGCGCCGCGCTGCCCGACGCCGCGCCCACGGGCGAACTGCCGCCGATCGGATTTCTGGCCGAGTACTGGAACATGGGCGACGAGAAGCCGGCCGTCACGCGCATCGAAGACCGCGCGGGCGCCGACTGGCTGCACGCCTCGCCCGCGCCCGGCATCAAGAACGACAAATTCTGCGGGCGCTGGACCGGCTGGGTGACTCCGCCGGCCGACTGCGACTACACGTTTCTCGTCGATGCCGACGCGGGCGCGCGCCTGAGCATCGACGACGTGGTGCTCTTCGACAAACTCTGCGCGAACGGCGAGATCAAGGAAGCGCCCACGCTGCATTTGACCGGCGGCAAGCATTACTTCGTGAAGCTGGAGTTCCAGGATTACGACTGGGTCGCGCGCCTCTCGTTCCGCTGGAAGTCGGCGCCGATGCCCGAGACCTGGGTGCGCGCCGAACAGCCCCGGGCGCGCAAGGCGGGCCAGAAGGACTACGGCAAGATCGATCACGGCCTGCTGGCCGAATATGCCGCCGGGCGCGCCACGGTGCGGCGCATGGAAGCGGCGCTCAACCACTATTTCGGCACGTCGGGCTCGCCCGATCCCCAGATTCCCGAAAACGGGTGGAACGCCAAGTGGACCGGCTTCCTGAAGATCGAGACGAGCGGGGTCTACGTCTTCAGGTTCAGTGCCAACAACGCCGGCGAGATGAAGCTGGCCAGGACGCTGGTGGCGAAGGGCACCGAGAAGGGCGTGGAGAGCAAGCCGATTCCGCTGCAGAAGGGCGGGCTCTACCCCGTGGAATTCACGCTGATCGACCGGAGCTGGGCTTCGGGCATCGAGTTGCAGTGGAAGCCGCCGGGAAAAACGGAGTTCGAGCCGCTGCCGCTGGACGCCTTCGTGCCGCCGGCGGCCGCCGCGGCGCTCCGCCGGAACGTGCCCTGAGCGTCAGCGCGCTTCTTCGAGCGCCTGCTTCTCGCGCAGGCCCTTGATGCGGTCGCGTTCCTTGAGCTGCTTCTTGCGCATGCGGATGGACGTCGGCGTCGCCTCGACGAGTTCGTCCTCTTCGATGTACTCCAGCGCCTCTTCCAGCGTGAAGAGGATCTTGGCCTTCAGCTTCACCGTCGCGTCCTTGCTGGCCGCGCGGATGTTGGTGAGGTGCTTTTCCTTGCAGACGTTGACGGCGATGTCCTTGTCCTTGCCCAGGTCGCCGACCATCTGCCCTTCGTAGACCTCGTCGCCCGGCTCGACGAAGAACTCGCCGCGGTCCTGCAGGTTCAGGAGCGCGTAGGCCGTCACGCGGCCGGACTCGCTGGCCACCTGAACGGCGTTGGTGCGGCTGGGCAGTTCGCCCGCCCAGGGCCGGAACTCCAGGAACGAGTGGTGCAGCACGGCCTCGCCCTTGGTGGCGGTGAGCAGCTTGTTGCGCAGCCCGATCAGGCCGCGGCTGGGCCCGGTGAATTCCAGGTGCGAATGGCCCGCGTGCTGGGTCATGTGCTCCATCACGCAGCGGCGGTAGCCGAGCAGTTCGATCACCTTGCCCATGTAATCTTCGGGCACGTCCACGATCACGGACTCGAACGGCTCGTTCAGCACGCCGTCCACTTCCTTGGTGATCACGTGCGGCTTGCCGATCTGCAGTTCGTAGCCTTCGCGGCGCATGGTCTCGATCAGCACGCCCAGGTGCAGCAGGCCGCGCCCGAAGACCATGAACTTGTCCGGCTCGGGCAGCGCTTCGATGCGCATGGCCACGTTCTTCAGGCGCTCGCGGTCGAGGCGGTCCTTGAGCTGGCGGCTGGTGACGTACTTGCCTTCGCGCCCGCAGAACGGGCTGTTGTTGACGACGAAGAGCATGCTCAGCGTCGGCTCGTCGATCGGCACCGGCGGCAGCGGCTCGGCGTTTTCGCCTTCCACCAGCGTGTCGCCGATGAAGATGTCCTCGAAGCCCGACAGCGCCACGATCTCGCCCGTGCCCGCCTCGGTCACTTCGCGCCGCGCCAGCCCTTCGAAGACTTCGAGCTTGATCACCTTCTCGTTGCGGCGCTTGCCGTCCTGCGCGATGCAGGTGTACGTCTGCCCCTGGCGGATGGCGCCCTGGAAGATGCGCCCGATCGCGATGCGCCCGACGAAATCGTTGTAGTCGAGGTTGCTGATCTGAATCTTGAGCGGCGCGTCCGCGTCGCCGGGCGGCGGCGGGACGTGCGCCAGGATCACCTCGAAGAGCGGGCGCAGGTCCTTGCTGTCGTCCTCGAGTTCCTTCTTGGCGTAGCCCAGGCGGCCCGCGGCGAAGAGGTGCGGGAACGCGAGCTGTTCGTTGCTGGCGCCGAGTTCGACGAAGAGGTCGAAGACCTGGTCGAGCACTTCATGCGGGCGCGCGTCGGGGCGGTCGATCTTGTTCACCACCACGATCGGGCGCAGCCCGTGCATGAACGCCTTGCGCAGCACGAACTTGGTCTGCGGAAGCACGCCTTCGGCCGCGTCGACGAGCAGGATCGCGCCGTCGGCCATCTTCAGCACGCGTTCCACTTCGCCGCCGAAGTCGCTGTGGCCCGGCGTGTCGATGATGTTGATCTTGGTGCCCTGGTAGTTCACCGCGCAGTTCTTGGCCAGGATGGTGATGCCGCGTTCGCGCTCCAGGTCGTTGCTGTCCATCACGCATTCGGTCACTTCCTGGTTGGCGCGGAAGGTCCCGGCCTGGCGCAGAAGGTGATCGACGAGGGTCGTTTTGCCATGGTCGACGTGCGCGATGATGGCAATGTTGCGGTGTTTGCTCTGGTCGTGCGCCATGGTGTTGGGTTGCGGTCGAACGAGAGGGGTGCGGCCAGTGCGTGTTGCGGCGAAGCCGAAATCACGGAACCACGGGATGCCTGCCTAGCGTTCTGCGCTTCTCCTGCCGGGTCTGCCGTCTAAAAACATAAAAGGTCTTCCCATCGGAAGACCCGCAAAGGTCATACCACGGGAAGCCCCCGTTTTCAAGCCAGCGGTTATCGCCCGAAAAATACTCGTTGCACCTTGTGCTATTCCGGTCTGACCCCTTGTTCCTGCCCTGCACTTGGTAATATCGGCAGCGCCTGAAGAACCCTATCCGTCCATCGTCTACGCCGTGATTGTATTAGGAGGATCCGCCATGCGTACGCTCTGCCTGCTCGCCGCCTTCGTGGGCCTGCTCGCCGCTTCGGCCGCCGCGCTGGAAGGCAAGCTGCCGCCCGCCGCTCAGGAGAAGGCCTCAGGTTCCAACTGGAATTTGGGCTTCATCAACGCCAAGGGCGGGGACTTGGTCAAGACCCTGAATTCGTTCAACGTGCTCAAAGTGACCGCCGATGCCGACCTGAACGCGGTGGTCGTCCCCAAGATCAAGATCGAAGGCCTCAACTTTATCGCCGCGTGCGACGCCGTGGCCGCTTCGATGAACGCCAAGGCCTTCGCGGACGGCGAAGGGATTCTGATCTCGCGCAAGGCCGGCGGTCCCGCGGCCGGGCCGGCCGGCGGCAACGCGGGTGGCAACGGAGGCAACGCGGGCGGCGGAGCCATGGGCGGCGGCGGGATGGGCGGGGCCGCGGCCTCCGGCGGCATCGACTGGACCCAGAAGAACGCCTTCGGCTGCAAAGCCGCGCGCAAGCCCGTGGTCCTGTTCGTCTACGACAAGCTGGCCAAGAGCGACGACCAGGTGCTGAACTTCTTCAACAACTCGCTCTTCATGGATCCCAACGTCGAGAAGACCCTCGCGGGCTTCACCTGCATCAAGCTCGACAGCACCTCCACGCTGTGGCCCAAGGACATGATGCAGCGCGCCAAGACCGCCGGCGTCGTCTTCCTGCTCACCTGCGAAGGCGCGCCGCTGAACGCCTGGGACCGCGCGGGCGGCATCCCGACGGTGAAGAGCTTTCTCGAGGCCTGCCAGCGCGCCAGCGACGCCAACGCCAAGATCGTCGAGAAGTACGTGAAGGAAGACGAGGCCAAGCAGGCCGACGAAGACAAGAAGAAGAAGGACAATACCGTCGGCGGCATCCCCGGCCTGGGCGGCAAGACCGAAGAGAAGTCTCAAGATCCCGCGAAGACCGGCGGCAAGGTCGAAGACGAAGCCAAGTAGGTTGTCGCTCGGCGCGGCCCGCGCGGCCGTGCCCTAAAGGTCCACGCCCAGTTCCTGGAGTTGCTTCTCGGCGGCCTGCGCCCACCCTCGGTTGGCCGCGGGGCTGGCGGGACTGGGATGCAGGATGCGCCCGATCCGCAGGTCCATACCCTTCAAGGCCTCTTCGGCGCGGCCGCGGGCGAACTCCCCCACCCCGACCACCAGCTTCGGCTTCAGGCAGTCGACCGTGGCGCGCAGGGCCTCGTCGCATGCGGCGAAGACCGGCGCGCGTTCGTCCTCGGGCAGCTTGTCCGGCGTGCGGTTCGCGCCCCCGGATTCCATGAAGACCAGCGGGCAGTAGTTCACGACGAAGAAGCGCGCGAAGAACCGTTCCGGCGCGCCGAAGCGTTCCTTGGCCCAGCCCCACAGCCGCGCGCCGCTCACTTCGCTGCGCGGGCAGGCGAAGCCTTCGATGGGCCGCTTGGGATGCTCGTTCGCGGGTTTGCCGACCGGCGCTTCCAGCTTCAGCCAGTCGCGCACGAGGCCCACTTCGCCGAAGGGCACGCCCGTCTGCGCCATGCCGAAGGGCCCCGGGTTCATGCCCAGGAGGACGATCTCGCGCGTGCCGGAACCGTACGTCTTGAGGTACCGTTCGTGCGGAGCGCGGGCGTATTCGAGCGGGTTGTAGACGTGCGTGACCGGCGGGCCGAAGCGCAGGCCTTTCAGCGCCCGGGCAAGACGTTCGGAGACGGCAGGCAGGTTCATGCGGATTCGAGGAGGCCGGCGCGCGCCGGGCCGCGGGTTACTTGGCCGTGTCGGGCTGCTGGACCAGGGTCTCGGCGGCCTTCGGGTTCATGCCCGCCTTGGCGTCCTTGCCGATGCGTTCCCAGTCGGGGCGGACCTTGTTGATGTTCCACCAGGAATACCAGTCGTCGTAGTTGTCGTAGCGTTCGCCGGTGACGACCTGGAGGGTCTCCATGGCCGACTTGCGGACGTTGTTGTTGTCGTCGTTGGTGCAGTTGACCAGAAACTCGATCGCTTCGAAGTACTTGAACTTGGAGAGCGTCGAGACCAGGTGCGCGCGCCCTTCGCGGTAGCGCTGGAAGGCGCGGATTACGTAGCTGACCGTGCGCGGTTCGCCCACGAGCGCCAGGGACTTGGCGCTGGTGTAGCGCAGCATCTCCCAGCGGTCGCTCAGGATGCTGTCCAGCAGCGCGCCGACGGTGCGTTCGTCGTTGGCGCGCAGCAGCCCGAGGGAAAAGGCGGCGCAGACGGCCGTGTCTTCGTCGGTGGTGTCCTTGAGCAGCGTGACCAGCGGCACCACGGCGTTCTTGTCGCCCAGATGCCCGAGCGCCAGGGCGTAGCCGTCCAGGTGCTCGTGCTTCTTGGGGTTCAGGTCCTCGATCAGTTCCGCGCAGGTCTTGGGCCCGGCGAGCAGCGCGACGGCCTTGGCCGCCTGCGCGCGCACGGACTTTTCGCGGTCGTTGACCATCAGCTTGACCGACTGGACCACGCGGTCGGACTTGTCGCCGATCTGGCCCAGGGCGTCGAGCAGGCCGACGCGCATGCGCTCGTTCTCCTGCTCGATCTTTTCCAGGAGATACGGGACCGCCGCGGGGCCTTCGCGCAGCAGCGTGCGCATCATCGCCGCGTATTCCTGCTCGTTGCCGTTCACGCACATATTCATGAAGCGCGAGACCAGGTCGCGCAGGCGCGTCTGGCTCCGGTTCGATTCGGCGATCAGAATCTTGAGCAGTTTGTCGATGTCGCTCTGCGGCATCCCGCCTTCGGTGGCGGCCTTGGAAATCTCCACGACCTCTTTCGTGTCGCAGCGGAAGTCGGTGTTGGAGGCCTTGATCATCTCCTCGATGACGCCGAGCGAAATCTTGGCCTTGAGGAGGTCGCGCAGCTTGGCGTTGTCGAGGATTTCCGCGGCGCGGGCGTTCCGTCCGTACAGGGCGCATCCCAACAGGCATACGCAACCCACCAAAGCCAGACGCTTGAACATCACAGGGACCTCCTCGAAAGGCTGGGACCTTGCTGAGCCGCAAGGGACCCGAATCTAACACAAAGGTTCGATGCTTGAAAGCGTTTTACAGACGGCATCTAGCGCATCGAAACCACCCTAACGGTTGGTGGGGTTCGCCTAGGTAGAGACGTAGTAAGAAGGCTTTGACTACCCCAAAAAATGGCATAGACTCCGCCCACTTTGCCGCGCTTAATCGCACGGACTCCAACGAATTGCGCCGGGCACGTGTGAATTAGGTGTGGAGAACCGTCGTTTTACGGTCCCTTAACCATTGAATTGGGATTCGATGAAGATTTCGTGAGGCGCGTTGTTTTCCACCGCGATCAACAGGGCCTCCGAACGGACCAACGCATCCAGGCACCCTAAGATGGACCAGCAGAACTCGACCCTTTGTGCCTGTGCCCGCGCGGCGGCCCTACGCCTAGAAAAGGAAGCGGCGGCTGTTATCCGGATCATCCACGGCGATGCTGGGATGAATAACACCGCTTTTCCACGGATGCCTCACGCTCGGTTTGTCGGCGGTAACGATTCCGTGTGACGGAAGTTAAGCCCGTCGCGGAGCAGTTATTCACAGCTTTCGTCGGTCCTGATGTTGATGTTGATGATTTTTAAATACCATACAACATCGTACGGCCCAACAACGCTTAGAGGTGATTCATGAAACTGGTGGTTAAACGCGAACCCTTCCTCGCCGCGCTCGATGCCGCCGCCGCGGTCGTTCCGCTGCGCAGCGTGCGCCCGAATCTGAAGAACGCCCTGCTCGTCGCGAGCAAAGACGGCGAACTTGAGATTCGCGCGACCGACCTGGAGGTTGGTTTGCGCTACAAGTTCAAAGCCGAATCGGTCAAAGACCCCGCCTCGCTCTGCCTGCCCTGCGGCACGCTCGCCGGCCTGCTGAAGGAATGCAGCGAGGACGTCGTGACGCTCGAGACCGAAGGCAGCAAGGGCATCCTGAAGATCGGGCGCGACCGCTTCGAGATTCTCGGGCAGGAGTCCTCCGACTTCCCCGAAGTCCCCGAACTGGGCGAAGGCGCCAGCGTCAGCGTGCCGGCCTCCGAACTGGGCCAGATGATCGACCGCACGGTCTTCGCCGCGGCGCGCGAGCAGGGCCGCTACGCGATCAACGGCGTCTTCGTGCAGTACAAGGACAAGCTGCTCGAACTCGTCGCCACCGACGGGCGGCGCCTGGCCTACTGCAAGCGCAAGCTCAAGGCCGGCGGCGGCATCGACGAAGGCGTGATCGTGCCCATCAAGATGATGCAGGAGATCCGCAAGCTCTGCGGGCGCATGGCCGAAGGCGAGAACATCGAACTCGCGGTGCGCGGGCGCTCGGTGCTCGTGCGCGGCGGCAAGGAAGACGCCGCGACCACGCTCTCCAGCCTGGTCGTCGAAGGCATCTTCCCCAAGTACCAGCAGGTGATCCCCAAGGACAGCGACCGCGAGGCCACGTTCAAGCGCGAGGCCGTCCTGCAGGCGCTGCGCAAGGCCGCCTACCTGACCAGCGACGACACGCGCACGGTATCGCTTACCTTCACGCCCGGCACGCTGCTGATCGAAGCGCGCAGCCCCGACAAGGGCGTGGCCGCCGTCACCGTCGAAGTCGAATTCGGCGGCGACAAGATCGGCATCGCCTTCAATCCGCAGTACGTGCAGGACGCGCTCAAGGTGCTGAACGAAGAGACGCTGCGCATGGAGATGAAGGACAGCTCCCGCCCCGGCGTGATTCGCGAAGGCAGCGACTTCCTGTACGTCCTGATGCCGGTAAGCGCCAAGGACTGAAGCAGAAACCATTCGGCGTACGCATGAAAAAACCCTCCCGAGCCGGGAGGGTTTTTTGTTGGAGTTGCAGTCGCTGGAGTAGAGCCGCTTACAGGATGTCGATGCTCGAGACGGTGCCGACGTTGACCATGCGCTTGGCGCCGCGCGTATCGATCAGAATCCACGGGCCGCTGATGTGATCGAGCACTTTGCCGGTCAGGTCGGTGCCGTTGGCGAAGCGGAACGTATAGGTGGCCATTACCACCAGTTCACGCAGCACGCCGTAGTCTTCGTCGAGTTCCATCTCGTCTTCGATCAGGAGCGCGCCAGCCCGGTCGGCGGCCGTCGAGACGGCCTCCTCGGCCTTTTCCGAACCGCTGATGGCCTGCCGAACGCCGCTGGCGTGGGCCTTCAGCACCTGCGTCGTGTTGCCGGTCGGCGTCTTGGGAGGTTCGGGCGCGGCAGGCTTGAGGTGAACCGTGGGCGTGTACGTGCCCGTGCCGCCCTTGGCCTGCGCGGTCGCCGGCTGAATGCCCGTGGACGACGTGCGCGAGACCGGCGCGATGCTGGTCGCGGAGGTCTTCTCCTTGGCCGCCGGCGCGCCCGCGGGCTTGGCGTTGGGCTTCTGGCAGGGTTCGATCTCGAGCCAGGTCCGCGCGCCGAGCAGGTTCAGCGTCTGGACGACGGGCATCGAGGAGCGGACCTTGAGTTTGTTGCCCTTGGCTTCGATGTCCTGCGCGACGCCGATCAGCACCTTGGCCGCCGAGCTGGCGAAGTAGTTCACGTTCGACATGTCCACGATGGCGTGGTCGATGCGCCCTTCGCGCACGAACTTTTCGAGCGCCGTGGTCAGATCTTTTTCCATGGAGCGGTCCACGTTCCCCGTGATCCACAGGGTTTCGCCAATAAGTTCCGCTTCAAGAGTCGGCATGTTCGGAGGCCCCCCCGGCGTCGATTTGCGTGCTACTATGGATGTGGCTTCAAGTTAAGAAGGTCGGACAGCTTCTTATAATATAACGCTTACGACACAACGTGCCTTTCCGCAATCCTTACTAATTGATTTTTCTGCCCAAGGCCGTGGCCAGCGGCTTCAACTCCTGCAACAAGCGTTCGAACCCCTTGAAACTGAGCGTCTGCGCGCCGTCGGAGAGCGCGTGGTCGGGATCGTCGCTCACTTCGACCATCAGGCCGTCGGCGCCGCAGGCCAGCGCGGCCTTGGCCATCGGTTCGACGAACTCGCGCTTGCCGATCGCGTGGCTGGGATCGACGAAGATCGGCAGGTGCGAAAGCTTCTGCACGCTCGGCACGACCGAGAGGTCCAGGGTGTTGCGGGTGTGGTCGGCGAAGGTGCGCACGCCGCGCTCGCACAGAATCACGCCATGGTTGCCGCCGTGCAGGACGTACTCCGCCGCGAGCAGGAACTCTTCGAGCGTCGCGGACATGCCGCGCTTGAGGAAGACCGGGGCCTTGGCCTTGCCGACGCGCTTGAGCAGCGAGAAGTTCTGCATGTTGCGCGCGCCGATCTGGAGCACGTCCGCGCTGGCCTCGACGGCCTCGACCGCGGCCGTGTCCATCACCTCGGTGATCGTGGCGATCTTTTCCTTCTCGCCGACTTCCTTCAGGATCGCCAGGCCTTCGTCTTCCAGCCCCTGGAAGCTGTAGGGGCTCGTGCGGGGCTTGAACGCGCCGCCGCGCAGGATGTGAACGCCCTGGTCCTTGAGGAACTTCGCGACCGCCGTCATCTGCTTGGCCGATTCGACCGAGCACGGCCCGGCGATGATGGTGAAGTTCTTCCCGCCGCCGACTTCGGTGCCCTTGATCTTGAAGCGCGTGCCCTCGGGCTTCATCTCGCGCAGGACCAGCTTGTACGCCTTGGTGACCGGGATGCACTGCTCGACGCCCGGCAACGCCTCGTACGGCAGCGGGTTGACCGGGCCTTTGTTGCCGGTGATCCCGATGGCCGTGCGCCCCGCGCCCGGCATGGGATGCGGCTGAAAGCCCTGCTTCTTGACCTCCGCGCAGACCTTCTCGACCTGCGCGTGGGTGGCATCGGGCTTGAGTACGATCAGCATGGTGTCTCCTCGACGTACGGCAGGGAAAACCACTACAACCATCCATCTAAGTCACGAAGAAACAGGTCAAAACTTGGAACTTCCCTTCTTACTTCCAAGGACATTGAACTAGCAATTTCCACTATTTGTTGATTTGTTGGATAGGTTCCACAAACACTTTTTAAATAGTTCTTGGGATCGCTAATCCCTTCTACCTTTGGGGGCTTGTTAATGTTTGGAATGTTTAGAATCCGACTTAGACAAACATAATCAGCCAGCATCCAGGCCTCCAAGCTTTCAAGAGCAACTGCAACAATAGTTGGCTTGCCCATAGTCATAGCTATGGCATCAGATTTCTTTTTCGCGGCAAGACCAGGAGAAGTTCTGTGGTTGTCTGCACATATTAGAATATGAGAGCAATTGTGGATGGAAAATTCTTTAATTGCTTTGGGCAATCCAATGTGCATTTGGTGGATGCAGCCACCACGCCGATCTCGAATCACTTGTTCATGTTCTTCCCCCAATATTCTCTTTGCAATTGTAGGGAAAAATGCGGAGTCCGTAAAGCCCTCAACCCAAATTCCAATCTTCATAACGTCGGAACACCTCCGACAGAACCTCTATGCCAAATTTCGCCAAGCGTTGCGTCTTCTAATAGCTTTTCAAGAAGTGCCTTGTCCTCGATTGGTCGAATGGATACTCCTGTTTCGTCTTTGGAAGTTAAGAATATTTCGTCAGGATGTACTTCATCGATTAAATAGGGAGAGTGGGTTGTAATTATTACCTGTCGTCGAATACCATCCGTTGTCCCTTCAGAGTATGACCTTAGCAGGTCAACCACTTGTTCGAGTCGACGGGGATGAATGCCATTTTCTGGTTCTTCTATAGCTAAGAGATTTGGCTTCCAAGACGAATGTAACGCAGCAAGAATCGCCATTATTCGTAACAAGCCATCACTGGCTTGAAAAATTGAAATTGGTTCAGTTAGATTATTTTCACGGAATACAACGTACTTTTTCCCATCATCAGTTGAGCGAAGCAAAACCTCCTTAATTTCTGGAGCTAATCTGGCTAGATCCTTCTTCCATTGATAAAACGCCTCTGGGTGCTCACCCAAAAGTCCATCAAGTACTGTTGCAAGATTACTTCCGTCCCAGGATATCATAGTATTAGGTCTAACAGGTGAAATAGTGCGCATATTTCGAGGCTGAATATCCATCACCCAGCCTGATGATAGGAGCGCCTTGAACTCTTGTATGTGTCTATTTTTTATACGATCCTGAAGGTGAGGAAGCGCATGTGTTGTTGGATCACCATGATAGCTCTCTGATTTTTGGCTCGCTTCATCAAGATAGGTCCAGTGAGATTGCCCAGGAGCGCGATTAAGCAACTGCTCCACGGTGCCATCAGATATTCTGCGCAAGAGCTCTTCGCTACGAACAGTTAACCCAGTTATGTCTTGCATTGTTACTTCGAGTCTATATTCAAATTGCACTGCGTAACCATTTTGAGAATGACCTTCAAGAATTACGAAGAATTCGATTGGCGAGTCTAATCCAATGCTCTTAATTAGATCTATTCCATTTAAGCCGCTAAATACTTCACTCAGGCGACCGATAGAAAATGCATGCAACATGTTAATAGCTTGGAGTATTGAACTCTTTCCGGTGTTGTTAGCGCCAATAATAACACTCATTGGCGAGGTAAATTTTATATTTACGTGTTTCAAAGAACGAAAGTTTTTAAGGCCCAAGTGCAAAAGCATATTCAGTACTCCATTTCTCCCACACTTTATCCTACTACAAATGATAGGATTCGAAAAGCCTTACATCTCTTCTGGGGCGCTGATCCCCAGCAGGCCCAGGCCCTTGGCGAGCATCGCGCGGGTGGCGTCCACCAGGACCAGGCGCGCCTGCATCAGGTTCAGGTGCTCGGCCTTCAGGACCTGGTGCTTGTTGTAGAAGTCGTTGAAGGCGCGCGAAGTTTCCAGCAGCCACGTGGCGATCAGGGACGGTTCGTAGCCGGCGGCGGCGTCCTGCACGACGGCGGGGAAGCGTTCGAGCTGCTTGCAGACGGCCAGTTCCTCGTTTTCCACGAGCAGCGTCAGGTCGGCCTGGAGCGGGACCTTCGCGCCGAACTTGCGCAGGATGCTGCACGCGCGCGCGTGGGTGTACTGGACGTACGGGCCCGTGTCGCCCTCGGGGCTCGTCGCGCCTTTCCAGTCGAAGACGATGTTGCTGGTGCGCCGGCGAGACTGGATCCAGAAGACGATCGCGCCGACGCCGACGGCCTCGGCCACCACGGCCTTCTGCGCCGCGGGCAGTTCGGGGTTCTTCTCCTCGACGATCTTGCGGACGATCTCCACCATCGTGTCGAGCAGTTCGTTGAGCGGGATCATGCGGCCGCTGCGCGTGCTCATGGGCAGCGTCTCGTCGCCTTCCTTGATCTGCATGATCCCGAAGCTGACGTGCACGCAGTCTTTCGCCCAGGCGTGCCCGAGTTTCTCGAGCGCCAGGAACAGGCCTTCGAAGTGCGCCGACTGGGGGACGCTGACCACGTACAGGTTCTTGTAAAAACCGTACGTCTCCTTGCGGTAGATCGCCGCGGCCAGGTCGCGCGTGTCGTACTTCGTGCCGCCGTCGCTCTTGATGATGATGAAGGGCGGGCGCTTTTTCTTCGCGCCTTCTTCCGAAAGCGGGATCACCCACGCGCCCTCGCTGAAGGTCAGCTTGCCGCCGTCCTTCAGCTCCTTGACCATCTTCTTCATGTACTCTTCGTAAAAGCCCTCGCCCGCGCTGCTTTCGAACGAGACGCCCAGGCGGTCGTACGATTTCTGCAGGACGGCCAGCGTGGTCTCGCGCATGCGCAGCCAGAGCGCGCGCAGTTCGGCGTCGCCGTCCTCGAGCTTCTTGAAGAGCGCGCGCGCTTCGCGGTCGATCTCGTCCGCGGCGGGCTTCCGCTCCGCGATCTGGGCCTCGAGCTTGGCGCGCATATCGGGCTGCACGGCGATGTTCTTGTCGAGCAGTTCCTCTTCCAGGCCCTTGATCGTCTTGGCCGGCTGATTGATCCCGACGTACAGTTCCACGAGGTACTCCAGGCCGCGCGCGGCGAGCTGTTCCTCGCGGACCTTGGGGTCGGCGCGCTGCCACGCCAGGAACTGGTAGCCGCACTGCGTGCCCCAGTCGCCCAGGTGGTTCACGCCTTCGACCTTGTAGCCCAGCAGCCGGTGGATGCGCACCAGCGACGCGCCCAGCACGGTGCTCATCAGGTGCCCGACGTGGAAGGGCTTGGCGATGTTCGGCGCGCTGTAGTCGATGACGATCGTCTTGCCCGCGCCCTCGCCGCTCTGCGCGTACGGGGCCGTCGGGTCGCAGACCTTGCGCAGGACGGCGGAACAGAGCACCCCGCGCTGCGCGTGGAAGTTCAGGAACGGGCCCTCGGCTTCGACGCGGTGGACGACCTGCGCGAGTTCCACGTCGCGGATCAGGACCTCGGCGAGTTCCTTCGCCAGGACCGGCGGGGCCTTCTTCTTTTCCTTGGCCAGTTCGAAGCAGGGAAAGGCGTAGTCGCCCATTTCCGCCTTGGGCGGCGGGCGCAGCATGCCCAGAATCTTCTCGTCGGGCAGGCCGGTGCAGGCGGAGACCCGCCGGGCCAGGGTATGCAGGACGTGATGAATGTGCGCGCCGCCGGAAGCCATGAGATACACCCACCCCGGATAAACCCAAAAGTGACAACGCCGAACCGGATCGTAGTGCGGCATGCAGAGGGTAGATGATACGTATGCTGATGACAGATTCAAACTAAGGACGGTGTTACAGCGGCGGGCGCGCGGGGGATTCCAGGGCGGCGGACTGGGGTTCCATGCTGGCGTAGGCCTTCACGGCCAGCTTCTTGATCTCGTCCATGCTGCGCTTGCTGACCAGGATGACCAGGACGCCGTTCTTCAGCTTCCAGCCGGCCGCGCGGTAGCCGTGGTGGTCGGCGAACCAGTAGCGGCGCCCGGCGATCATCTTCATGCTCACGTCCATCGGTTCTTCTTCGAGCCACGGATGGACGATCAGCGTGGCGACCTCGGACTGCGGGCCCTTCAGTTCCACGTAGGCGCCCTGGGGGGCCTTCCAGTCGGCGGGCAGGTTCGAGAACGGCGCGATGCCCGCCCCGACCGGTTCGAGCCCGAAGGCGCTCAGGTCCGGCAGCGCGGCCAGCGTGCGGTCGGCGTTGGCGCGGACGAATTCCACGATCTTTTCGGGGTCGGCGCCGGCGACCGCCAGCTTCTCCTTGCCTTCCAGGATCGCGCGGTGCTGATCGACGCAGCCGAGGATGTACGGGCACTGCATCGTCGCCTGCTGGTAGATGTAGACGCCGGCCGCCGCGAGCACGCAGGCGGCGAGCGCCCCGAGGAAGGCGCGCCGGCCGAAGTGCCCGCGCACGACCTTGGGCGCCTCGGCCTCGCGGCGCGGTTCTTTCGCGGGCGGAACCGGAGCTACGGCGGGAGCGGGTTCGGCGGCGGCGGGTTTTTCCGGCGGATGCGCGTACTCTTTCCCGAGCGTACCCGCAAGCCGTTCGCGAAAGCCCTCCGGCGCGGCCGTTCGCGCGCTGGCTTTCTTGACCATCGCGAGGAAGGCTCGCTCCGCCTCCATTTCTTTCGAACGGTTCGGGTCTTCGCCGGCGCGTTCCCGAACCTTGGAGGCTTCGCCGGGCGGCAGTTGCCCGTCCAGAAACGCGTGCAACGCCTGGCGGTCGAGGTCCGACGCGACCTCGCGGTCCGCGGCGTCCAGGCGCGCGCGGATGCGGTCGCGCAGCCCCGGCGGGGGCGTCGCGGCCGAACCGGCCCGCCGCACGAAGGCGTCGAAGGCGTCGAAGGCGTCGGGCGCCTTGCCGTCCGTCATGCCAGGGGCTCCTTGTTCTTCACCAGTCCGCGCTCCTTCGCGTAGTCGTACAGGTCTTCCTGCAGGCGCTTGCGCGCGCGGAAGAGCCGCGACATCACGGTCCCGATCGGCACCCCCAGCGACTCGGCGACTTCCTGGTACGAAAGCTCGCCCAGCGTCACCAGCATCAGCACCGTGCGCTGGTCCTCGTCCAGGCGGTCGAGGGCGCGCTTGAATTCGTCTTCCACCAGTTCGCCGTACAGGCCTTCCCAGTTCACGCCCGCGGCGGGCGCTTCGGCCGGCGCGGCGGCCTCGACGGGATGCTCTTCGCCGGAGAAATCGACGGTGACCTCGCGCTGCCGCGGGTTGCGCCGGTCGTTCCGGTTCACGAAGATCATGATCTTGAAGATCCAGGCCTTGAAGTTCGTGCCCGCTTCGAAGCGGTCGAAGTTCTTCCAGGCGCGGACGAAGGTCTCCTGGACCAGGTCCTCGGCCTTGGCCGAATTCCCCGTCATACGGTAGGCCGTCGCGTACAGGATCTCGGCCAGCGGCATCGCGACCTCTACAAAGGCCGCGCGGCGCTTGTGCAAGTCCTGCGACGATAAGGATTTTGAAGCCGTCGCGTCCATAGTCCCACCCGTGGTCTTTTGCACCCCTCGGTTTTCCCGCCAGGATGCATTCCACGTTAGGGCGCTCGCACCTGTTTTCAAGGTCGGACCCCTCTCCAAGCCGCGATCCGGCCGGGCGATACGCCCAGCCGGTAGGCCGCCACCGACGTCCAATTCAAGGCCGCGTACCCCAGGACGCCGTGGCGCTGCCACGCGCGCGCCGAGGTGACCGCGCAGACCGGCGCCAGCGCCAGCGGCCCACGGGCCTTCAACCGCCGCACGAACTCGTAGTCCTCCATGACGCATTGTTCGGGAAAGCCGCCCATCGCGCGGAAGGTCTCGGCGCGCACGAAAAGCGCCTGGTCGCCGTAGGGCAGCCCGAGCAGCCGCGCGCGCGCGTTGACCAGGCGTTCGGCCACGCGGTACCGCAGGCCCGCCGCGTCCAGCCGCAGGCGAAACGCGCCGCCAAGCGCCGCCGGCCGGCCCAGGGCTTCGCGCACCTGCGCTTCGTAGTTGCGCGGCAAGCGCGTGTCGGCATGCAGGAAGAGGAGCACCCGCGCGCGGGCTTCGGCCGCGCCGGCGTTCATCTGCCGCGCCCGGCCCCGCGGGCTTGGGATCACGCGCGCGCCCAGGGCACGCGCGGTTTCGGCGGAACCGTCGGTGCTGCCGCCGTCCACGACGATCGCTTCGACGCGGGCAGGCGAAGCGAAGACGCTTTCCAGCGCCGCGGGCAGCAGCTCGCGGTCGTTCAGCACCGGGAGAATGACCGAGAGCGCGGGTCGCAATGCAACCGGCCCCTCCTTGCCGGAAGCGGCAAGAAGGGGCGGTGCGAGCGGCAGGCCAGTCCGCTCGAATGCTGGTGCTTGCACTGCCGGCATGTGGCTCCCGATCTCGGCACGCTCGTCGCGCGGAGGTTTCTCCGCGGACGGCGTTTCCGACCCGCCACTAAATCGCGAAAGATCCATACATATTCCCGTAACTTGCCTTACGATTGGAAAATTGTATTCGCGCAACCTATGAAATTCCATAAGGTTGTGCGCTGATCCTGGCGGTGGGACAAAAACAGGCGCGGGCAGGGGTCAAGTTTCGGCGGCATTGCACGCGTGCGTTGGCCCACGATTGACAGCCCTTCCGGACATCGCGTAAGGTACCGAAATGCTTCCGTCCTGGTTTACTCAAATTCGCGGCAAAGTCCCCAGGAAAGCCGCCGTGGCGCTGGGGCTGATCCCGATCCTGATCACCTTTGCCCTGTGGTGGTACATGACCAAGGGCGAGCCCGAAGAGCGGCGCATCGGCGCGCTCAACATGCCCAGCCCGAGCGACGTGGTGGACAGTTTCCGCCCGATGATCGACCAGCCCGACAACGAAGGCCGCGCGCTTCCCTCTCACGTTTACATCAGCCTCAAGCGCGTGGCGTTCAGCTTCCTGATCGCGCTGGGCATTACGCTGCCGCTGGGCGTCGGGATGGGGGCCTTCGGGAGCGTGCGCGCGATCTTCCTGCCGCTGGCCACGGTGAGCGGCTACGTCCCCATCGCGACCCTGGTGCCGCTGACGATGTCGCTCTTCGGGACCGGCGAGGAACAGAAGATCGTCTTCCTGGCGCTCGCCTACGTGATCTACCTGCTGCCCATGATCGTGAAGGCCATCGACGGCGTGCCCAACGTCTACCTGAGCACCGCGTACACGCTGGGGGCCTCGCGGACGGAATCGATCTTCAAGGTGCTGGTGCCCGTCGCGCTGCCGGACATCTGGCACGGCATGCGCCTGGCCTTCGGCGTCGGCTGGACGTACCTCGTGCTGGCCGAAGTGGTGGTGAAGGACGGCGGCCTGGGCGACATGGTCGGCAACGCGCAGCGCCTGGGCAAGCCCGGGCGCGTCTGGCTGATCATCCTGATCATCTCGGTCTCCGCGTGGATCGCGGACCTGCTGTGGGAATACGCGGGGCGGCTTCTCTTCCCCTACCGGAGCACGCAACGGTGAGCGACCCGCTTCCCAACCTCGGCCCGCCCCCGGTCGTGCAGTTCCGCAACGTGGTGCTGCGCTTCGGCGGCTTCACCGCGCTGAACGACGTCTCGTTCACCATCGAAGACGCGCCGGACAAGGGCGAGATCATCTCGGTCGTCGGCCCGTCGGGCTGCGGCAAGAGCACCCTGCTGAACCTGATCGCGGGGTTTCTGAAGCCCACCAGCGGCGACGTGCTGGTGCGCGGCAAGCCGATCGAAGGCCCGGGGCGCGAACGCGGGATGATCTTCCAGCAGTACAGTTCGTTCCCGCACCTGACGGTGCTCGACAACGTGCTCTTCGGCCTGCGCATCAACGCGCGCGAGATGGGGCTTTCGCCCGGGCAGCAGCGGGAGAAGGCGATGGCCCTGATTGGGCACGTCGGCCTGGACGGGCACGAGAAGAAGTATCCGCACCAGCTCTCGGGCGGGCAGCAGCAGCGCGTGGCCATCGCGCGCTCGCTGGCCATCGAGCCGCGCATCCTGCTGATGGACGAACCGTTCTCGGCGCTGGACGAGCCCACGCGCCTGGAGATGCAGGAACTGCTCGTGACGCTGTGGCACCGCATCCATCCGACGATCCTGTGCATCACGCACAGCATCACCGAGGCCGTCTACCTGGGCGAACGCGTGTGGATCTTCACCAACGCGCCGGGACAGATCGGCTACGACATCCGCGACGGCATCCCCCCGTCGCTGGGCATCAAGCCCCTCGAAGCGCAGGAACGCCCCGAGTTCAAGGAGGCCGTCCGCGCCGTCACCGAGGCCTTCCGCCGGGTGACGACCAAGGCCAAGTAAGCCGGGCGGCCCCGTGCAGGTCTGCGCCACAAGTTGCTTGCGCCGGGCGCGCGTCTAAGCTCTTCGCACAGTCCTCGGGAACAGAGCGTGAACCAGTCGGCCGGAAAAGATGCGGCGGGCGCGGCATCCATCGGCGCGGGCATGGGCCCGGCGGGCGGGCGCGCCCTGGCGTGGACCGCGGGGGTCTGCGGCGGCGTAATGATGGGCGTCGAGATCGCCGGGTCGCGGGTGCTCGCGCCCAGCTTCGGCAACTCGATCTTCGTCTGGGGCGGGCTGATCGGCCTGCTGATGGGCGCCATGGCCGCGGGGTACTGGATCGGCGGGCGCCTGGCCGACCGTTTTCCCCGGCCCGTCCTGCTGGCCTGGATCGTGGCGCTCGCGGGCGCGTTCGTCTTTGCCGTGCCGTACTTCGGCGGGCCGGTCTGCCGCGAGATCGCCGCGCGCGTGCCGCACCGGACCTTCGGCCCGCTGCTCGCGGCGGCGGCGCTCTTCTTCGCCCCCTGCTTCCTGCTCGCGACGGTCTCGCCCTTCGCGGTCAAGCTCGCCGCGCGCAACCTGACGGGCGTGGGCGGCGTCGCCGGGCGCCTGTACGCGCTCTCGACCTTCGGTTCCATCGCCGGGACGCTGCTGACGACCTTCGTGCTGATCCCCGCGTTCGAAGTCGCGAACATCCTCTGCGGCCTGGGGCTGCTGGCGGTGCTGCTGGCGCTGTGGGGATTCGTGCGTTTCGAGCGCGCGGCGGGGGCGCTTCGCGCATCCGCGCGCCACGCGGCCGCGGCGCTGGGGCTGCTGGCGCTCGCCGGCGCGGAGGCCTGGCTGCTCTTTCCGCCCCGCCCGTACGTGCCCGAACGCTTCCGCCTGATCCGCTACGAGGAATCGAGCTACCAGGAAGTCGCGGTGATCGAGGAGGTCCTTACGCTGAAGGGCCACGTGCTGATCGACCCGCCGAATATCCGCCGCTGGCTCACCTTCGACATGGAACGCGAGATCATGCAGGGCGGCACCTACGCGTACCGCGGGCGCTACAGCAACGCGATGACCTTCAGCCAGCTCGTGCATCTCTCGCTTGCGTGGGTGCCCAAGCCCAGGCGCATGCTGGTGGTCGGCGCCGGCGTGGCCGTGGTGCCGGCGGAGTTCCAACTCCATTATCCGAGCATCGAGCGCGTGGACGTGCTCGAGATCGACGACGTAGTGGTGCGTCTGGCGCAGGAATTCTTCCAGCCGGAGATTCCGCGGAGCAAAGTTGTCTTCCACGTCGGCGACGGGCGCACGGCGCTGAACCGCCTGGAAGGGGCCTACGACCTGATCCTGCTCGACGCGTACGCCTCCGCGAGCCAGATTCCCTACCACCTGCTTACCTGGGAGTTCCTGCGGGACGTGAAGGCGCGCCTCGCCCCGGGCGGCGTGGTGCTGAGCAACATCCGCGCGGCGCTGCACAACGACGACCCCGAGAAGCCGCGCCCGGCGGACATCCTCTTTTCGGCGGTAAAGACCCTGCGCGCGAGCCGCGCCGAGGCCCTGCGGATCGCGCAACCGTCCGAGGAAGACCGCGCGCCGCTCTTCCGGCAGTTGTACCTCTTCCCGCGGCTCTTCCCGGGGGAGAGCGTCTACGCCTCGCCGCACGAGATTCGCAACGTGATCGTGATCTGCACGGACGAACCCGAGGCGCGCGCGCACGAGGAGATCGTGCGGCAGGCGCGGTTCCTTTCGCTGGGAGCCGATCCGGTGGTGAAGATCGACCCGGAGGTCTTCGAGTGGCACGCGCGCAACCAGTACCGCGACGGCCCGACCGCGAAGGATCTGGAAGACGTGCCGGTCCTGACCGACGATTACGCGCCCGTGGACACGATGTACCTGGGCATCGCGCACGACAATTGATCGAAATTCGCCGCGCTTGGGATATACGTACGTCTCACGCCCGGTCCGAGTTCAATCCGAGAGGGGAGCCTCCATGTCCGATCTGCCCGCGCCGCGCATCGCCGACGTCCTTTCCGGAAAAGTTCCGCCCGGCACGAAGATCGCCGTGCGCGGCTGGGTGCGCACGCGCCGCGACAGCAAGGCCGGCGTGAGCTTTATCCACGTCAGCGACGGCTCGTGCTTCGATCCCATCCAGGTCGTCGCGCCGAACACGCTGCCGAATTACGCGAACGAGGTCCAGCACCTGACCAGCGGCTGCTCGGTGGAATGCAGCGGCGAATTGACGCCCAGTCCCGCCCAAGGGCAGGCCGTGGAACTCCAGGCCGCGGCGGTAAAGGTGCTCGGCTTCGTGGACGACCCGCTCACCTATCCCATCCAGCCCAAGAAGAGCAGCCTGGAATACCTGCGCGAGGTCGCTCACCTGCGCTCGCGCACGAACACCTTCGGGGCCGTCTCGCGCATCCGGCACTGCCTGAGCATGGCGGTGCACCGCTTCTTCCACGAAAACGGCTTCCTGTGGATCCACACGCCCATCATCACCGCCAGCGACTGCGAAGGCGCGGGCGCGATGTTCAAGGTGAGCACGCTGGACCTGAACAACCCGCCGCGCACGAAGGACGGCAAGATCGACTTCGCGCAGGACTTTTTCGGCAAGCAGGCCTACCTGACGGTGAGCGGGCAGTTGAACGTCGAGACGTACTGCATGGCGCTGAGCAAGGTCTACACCTTCGGGCCCACCTTCCGCGCCGAGAACAGCAACACCGCGCGCCACCTGGCCGAATTCTGGATGATCGAGCCCGAAGTCGCCTTCGCCGACCTCAAGGCCGACGCCGACCTGGCCGAAGCGTTCCTCAAGTACATCTTCCAGGCGCTGCTGAACGAACGCGGCGACGACCTGAAGTTCTTCGCCGACCGCGTGGACAAGGGCTGCATCACGCGGCTCGAGGAGTTCGTGAAGAGCAGCTTCGAGCGCATCGACTACACCGAGGCGATTTCCATTCTGGAAAAAGCCCCGAAGAAGTTCGAGTTCCCCGTCAAGTGGGGCGTGGACATGCAGTCGGAGCACGAACGCTACCTGACCGAGGAGTACTTCAAGAAGCCGGTCGTGGTGATGAATTACCCGAAGGACATCAAGGCGTTTTACATGCGCCAGAACGAGGACGGCAAGACCGTCGCGGCCATGGACGTGCTCGCGCCGGGCATCGGCGAGATCATCGGCGGCTCGCAGCGCGAGGAACGCCTGGACCTGCTCGACAAGCGCCTGGTGGAACTGGGCTTCAACCCCAAGGACTACTGGTGGTACCGCGACCTGCGCCGCTACGGGACGGTTCCGCACGCGGGCTTCGGGCTCGGCTTCGAACGCACGATCATCTACGCGACGGGCCTCGGCAACATCCGCGACGCGATCCCGTATCCGCGCACGCCGGGCAACGCGGAGTTCTAGCGCAGCGGAAAAGCTAGCGAGGTTAGGTCCCGGCCGGAGTCTGAGGGGAAAATTCGCACATGACCATGCCGATCTTTTTATCGCTTCAACGCGCTCAATTTTAGGTACATGAAAGAATGCGCGACCAAGGCAATACTTGATCGCGCAAATCTTATACTTGTTTCTAGTATTGAACTCGAAAGTCGCCCTACTTTGGCTTTAGATCCCACGTCTTGTCGGTAGTTTCATCGTCATCAAACTTCGTATTTTCAGTCATTTCCATTACAATAGTGCTATCGTCCGAGAACTTAAATGTAACTGTAAACTTAAACCACCAATTATCGTCTCCATTTGTTGTCATTTTAAGCCGAGCCTTGACTCCCTTAGCGACTTCCTGTTTGGAAATCTTCTTATCTACTTCTCCAAGCGGGAAGGGCGAACTATCAGTCTTATCAGGAAATCGCGTATTATTTGCAAACCCTTCGCTGTAGGCGAGTGTCTTGGTATCAATCTTAATCCACATTGAGAGAGTTGTATCATGGTCCTTGTCGTCATCGGTTGTATGAAATACAACTTTAACTTCCGTTAGGGTTGCATCTTCAGCCCGAATTCTACCAGTACAAACAATAGCTAGAATTAATAATGTCCAGGAAAAACTACGCATGATCTGTCTCCAGTATTAAATATACATCCCTTATCTTCGCGCAATATCATCGCTCCAAGGGATTACGTTATTGGTCATATCGCCGTATAGAAATATTCAATAAAAATACGCAATACGTATCTCATTTGTTTCATGAGTTTGGTATAAAATGCACTAAGCGGAAATTTTTCTGCACCAACGAATTTTTGTCGAATTCTTGTTAACCCAAATTGTATTGATGATTAGAATGTATCCGCTACTAACAATGTATAATTGAAACGGCGGTCCACGTTTCCGTGAACCGCCGAGGGTCCGGCGGGGAAAGAAGCGGAGCTATTCCTTCTTCTCTTCCTTCATGTCCTCTTTCTTCTCTTCCTTCTTTTCTTCCTTGGCGCCTTCGAAGAGCTTCGTGAACTGGGCTTCGCTGAGGATGCCCTTCAGGCCCGTCTTGTATTCCTCGTTGGCCTTGAAGTCGCCCATCACTTCCTTGTAGGCGGCCTTGCGTTCCTCGGGGGTCTTCGCGCCGTCGATCTTTTCCTTGCCGGCGGCCATTTTCTCGTCGAACTTCTTCTTCAGGTCTTCGCGCAGCGCGTTGATCTTGGTCTTCTGATCTTCGGTCAGGACCATGCCTTCGCCGGTGCCCAGCTTCTCCTGGATCGTATCGACGAGCATCAGGTTGAAGCCGCCGCCGCCCTTGCGCGCCTTGCGGGCTTCCTTCTTGTCGCCTTCGCCTTCGGCGCGGACCTTCATCACCGGCGCCGCGAGCACGCACAGCCCCAGCACCAACCCCCACACCCACACGTTCCTCTTCATGGACACTCTCCTCGCCAATCCACAGCCGGCAAAGCCCCCGTGTTCCGCACCGTCCGCGCTTCGCGGCGGCGCGCCCAAGAACGCGGGCCCACCCTGCCTTGCCGTCTTTTCGACATTCGTTGGAGCACGGGCTCCGTGTTCTAGATGGACACCGCACCCGCGCGTCCTGCTGCATGACCAGACGTGCGCGCCTTTACACGTATTCGCACCCAGGCCCTTGCGTTTGAGACTTTATGTAACTGTAGAGGCGATCCAACCTTATGCAAGCCTCGGCCGGGCAGGTCATTTCAGAAAAAACCGGCTACGAAATCGAGAGGCCTTCTTTTTCCAACTCGTTCAAATGGTTGATGTTGCGCAGATGCAGGGCCTCTTCGGGCAACAGGTCCAGCGTGCGCGCGTTCAGGCTCCGCGCGAAAGCGGTCATCGAGAGTTCCTGGGATTCCAGCGCCAGGTACGCGGGGCGCTTGGCCATCTGCGACCAGACCGCGCAGAGCGGTTCCATGCGCCAGGGGTCGTCGGCGAGCGACGGATCGGGCGAACGCGGCAGCATCGCGAACGTCTTGGGGGCCGAACGGTAAGCGAGCAGAATCTTTTCGAGCAGCGGCGCTTCGAGAAACGGGAGGTCGCAGGCGAGCAGAAAGACGTCGTCGCCGGTCTCCTGCAGCACCGTGTACAGCCCGCCCAGCGGCCCGCGCTCGGGAAAGAGATCGCCGTAGACATCGCCGAGGTCCAGCGCTTCCAGTTCGCCGAGCTGTTCCTCGCGCGCCACCAGCACGCAGGAGCCGCAGGCATCGCGCAGCAGGCCCGCCAGGCGTTCGAGCACGCGCACGCCGCCCAGGCGCAGGCGGGTCTTGTCGAGGCCTTCCATGCGCCGGGAGCGCCCCCCGGCGAGAATCGCACCCGTCACACCGAACTCCTTGAAAGAGGTCGCGGCCGATCGGTAAGCATACCAGAAGACCCCGTTCGAACCGAGGCCTTGGGGCGTCATGTGCGCACCTTCCGGGTCTTGACCCCGCCCGCTCCCGGGGGCTAAATGCTGTCAGGCCTATGAAGACCATAACCGCCGCCGCCCTCTTCGCCGTGCTTCTCGCCTGCGCCGCCTCCGCGGCCGAAGGCTGGGTGCCCGTGCGCGTCACCACGCGCGACGGTTCGCGGCTGATGGCCCTGCTCAAGGACGCCGGCGTCTCCTGCAAGACGGGCGAAGGCCCCGCCGAAAAACTTTCCTGGAGCGCCCTGCGCGCGCTCAAGCTCTCCGAACGCGTCGATCCCAAGCTCGACGCGGACGCGCGCGCCGCGGTCAAGGACCTGCTGAACGACGTCTACCAGGTTCGCGCCAAGGCCGAGGAACGCCTGCGCGGCCTGGGCTGGGCGGCCGCCCCCGCGCTGCGCGAGGCCACGCAGGCGGCGGACGCGGAAGTTTCCACCAAGGCGCGGATGCTGCTGGCCGAGATGGCCGCGAAAGGCAACGACGACGGCGGCGATGCCATCGAGAAGGCCGACGGCACGAAGTTTTCCGGGCGCGTCGAACTCGAGACCCTGGACCTGCGCACCGGCTGGGGCCCGCTCGTGCTGCCCGCGTCCACGCTGGAACGCATCGAGGTGCTCGCGGCCGCCGAGGCCGCGGCGCTGGCGCAATCCCTGGGGCCCGCCGTGGAGGGCGCGAAGGCGACGGTGGGCGTCGCGCCCCCGCCGGAACCGCCCGGTTCGGGTGCGAAGCGTTACGGCCCCGAGGACGCCGACCTGGACGCGATCATCCAGGGCCGCGAAGGCCCGCCGAACCTGCTGGCCGGCCTCACGCTGTGCGGCTTCGAAAAAGGCGCCGACCGCAAGACCCAGCCGAAGGCCAACGACCCCGTCGAAGACCTGTACGCCGCCTGGGGCGCGCTGCTGAGGCCCGAGGCCGGGCGCGGGCGCAGCCGTATCGTCGCCGACGACGCCGAACCGGTGGCCGGGATGACGCCGGGGATGTCGGCGATGGCCGACGCGGAAGACGGGCGCGGGCGCGCGGGCATCGAGATCACGTTCGTGCAGCGCGGGAGCTACGATCCCAAGACGCGCACGGGCCGTCCGGGCGGCGTGCACATCGCCGGCGTCTCCATCGGCGCCGCCGAAGAAGGTCAGCTCGGGCTCGAAGCCTACGACGTACACGGGCGGCTGCTCCTGCGCGTGCTCAACCGCAAGTCCGGCGACCCGGCGCAGGGCCGGCAGCTGGCCGATTTTCTGGGCGTGAGTTCCAGCGTCCCGATCGTGCGCCTGCGCGTCTACCGCGTGGTGCCCGGCGGCCCGGCGCTGCTGCGCATCGACGACCTGGCCTTCGACCGCGTCGGACCCGCCGACCGCGACGAACGCTACTGCGCGGCCGAGACCCTGCGTGGCGACCGCCTGATCGGGCACCCCGCTCCCGTGCCCGGCGGCGCGAAAGACCGCGTGGCCGTGCGCCCGCTCTTTCTCGCCCAGGGCGATCCCGCGTGGGAGATCCCGCTCGCCGGCCTGACCCGCTGGGAACCCGGCGTACCCGACCTGCTGGAACAGGCCCTGGCCGTGAAGCCGGGCGAAGGCGAAGAAAAGGAACCCCGGCGCGTCCGCCGCATCGGCCCGCCGCAGGACGTGCTGCTCCAGAACGGCGAGGCCTTTCGCGCGCACCTGGTCAAGCTCGACAAGGACGAGGTCGTCTTCGACCTGGCCGGCGGCGCGGAACTGAAGCTCCCGCGCGGCGTGCTGCGCAAGATCGATCTGTATCCCGAGGCCGAAGTGCCCGGCGAAGCGCCCGCGCCCCTGAGCGTCGCCGCGGACGAAAAGCCCGGCGTCGAGTTCAAGAAGAAGATGGTCGCGCGGAACGATGCGGCCCCGCAGCCCGAGCCGGAGAAGAAGGACCCCGAGCACAATCCCGCCGCGGGCATGCCGCGCATGGACAACGCCGAGATCCTGGGCGCGAACGCCGAAACCAACGAACTCGTCGTCGATCCCAAGGACGGCGGCGGCGCCTGGCCCATCGACCTCGCCACGGCGCGCTACCTGGTCTTTCCGCCCGCCGCCGCGGCGGGGGGCGGCGAGAAGCACGAATGGCTCCTGACCCTGCGGCAAGGCAGCCGCTTCGCGGTCAGCGTCGTCGCCATCGGCGAGAAGGATGTCACCGCGTCGTTCGCCGGCGGCACCATCGTGCTGCCCGGGCGCGTCGTGGATGCGCTCGCGCGCAAGCGCCCTCAGGAATAGAACCCGTCCCATGCGAACCGTGCGCCCGCTGTGCGCCGCGGTGTTCGCCCTTGCGGCGATGGGAGCGGCCATGCCTGCCGAGACCGAACGCATCGACGTGGATGCCTCTAAGCCGCTCCGCGCGGCCGCCGCCTGCAAGCTGGGCATCAACGTCAATTACCTGCTCGACCACGACCGCAACCGCCCGCCGGGCGCGCGCCCGCTTGCCGGGGCGCTGAAGGAACTGGGCGTGCAGGCGCTGCGCTACCCCGGCGGCGAAAAGGCCGACTCGTACCTCTGGTCCGTCCCGCCCTTCGAACAGCCGCGGCCCACGCTCGCGCGCACCGGCCCGACGCAGTGGCCTTCGTCCGACCGCACGCTCTTCGAAGCCGACGGCCGGACCTTCAAGCGCGCGCCGCTCGATTTCGACGCCTTTATGGACCTCTGCAAGGCCACCGGCGCCGAACCGGTGCTCGTCGTCTGCTACGACTCGATGTACCTGCCCGCCGTGCCCGGCGGCACCGCGCCCACCCGCGAACAATTGCTCGAGACCGCCGTCGCGTGGGTGCGCTACGCGAACGTGACCAAGAAATACGGCGTGAAGTACTGGGAGATCGGCAACGAGTCCTACATGAAGGGCTACAACGGCTTCGCCACGCCCGAAGACTATGCGAAGGATCTGCGCGCCTTTTCCGAAGCGATGAAGAAAGTCGATCCCACCATCCAGATCGGCGCCAACGGCCCCAGCGAAGCGGGCGACTGGTGGAAGGCGGTCCTCCCGCAGGCCTCCGGCGCGATCGACTTTCTGGCCGTGCATTCGTATCCGTGCTGGGAATGGAAGAGCTACGACTACTACCCCGCGCATGCGCCCGATCTGGCCAAGGATGAAAAGACCGCCACGGACGCCGTCCAAAAGTTCGCCCGCGCCGAAGATGCGAAGCGCCTGCGCCTCTGCGTCACCGAACTCAATTCCGCCGACTGGCTCGGCTTTCCCGAACAGAAGGGCTGGAAGCACCTCAACAATCTGGGCCACGCGCTGGTGCTCTTCGACCTGCTCGGCTCGGCCATGCAGCACCCGCGCACCGACATGCAGCTCCTTTGGAACACGCGCTGGATGAAGAACGAAACGGACCCGGAACTCTGGGACGCGCTGGACGCGCAGAACCGGCTCCTCCCCACGGGCCGCGTGCTGGCCATCTGGCGCGCGTTCCTCAAGGAACAGCTCGTCGCCGCCACTTCGGGCAAGCACGTGCGCGCGTTCGCGTCGTGGACGCCCGGGACGCAGGCGCTGAGCGTCTTTCTCCTTAATAAGGATAAGGAAGCGCATGCCTGCGCGCTGACGCTGAAGGGCGTCCCCGCGAAGCTCTCCGGATCGCGCCATCTGTTCAGCGGCAAGGACGCCGAAGACAAGCAGCCCGCATGGACGCGCGCGGGCGAATGCTCGATCGAAGGCGGCACGTTGAGCCTGGACCTGCCCGCCGTCTCGTTGACGGTCCTCGACCTCGCGCCGTAGGGCGCGCCGAGCCGGACGCGTTCGCACACGCAGGCAACCATGCGCTCACACAGGACGTGCGGCTGTTGCAGAATTTGCATCTTTTTACTTCCGCTTGTATTCATCCGGCGCGGTCTACGATACGTCTCATTACGGAACCGGGAGGTGGGTATGAAACGAACGTGCGGGCTGGGACTCGCGATGATCGTGGTGCTGGCGGCGGCCGGCGTGCTTCGCGCCGAGGACGCGCCGAAGCCGCTGAACGGCTCGCAGGCGGTGGAACTCGCCAAGAAGTACCTCGCCGAGAAAGACCCCGAGAAGAAGAAGGCGCTGCTCGCGCAGGCGGGCGAGACCCCCGCGGACGACCCGAAGCCGTTTCTGCGGCTGCTCCAGCCGGCCGGCTACCCGCCCGCGAAGCCCGGCGTGCAGCACGGACTGAAGCTGGACCTGCCGGCCTCGGTGAGCGACAAGCCCGGCGAATACTCGCTCTCGGTGCCGTCGCGCTACGCCCCGAATCAGCTCTGGCCGCTGGTGATCGGCCTGCACGGCGGCGGGAGCGGCTCGGGTTCGGGCAAGGAGTTCATGCAGTCGATGATGTCGGCGGTCAGCCTGCCGGCGATCATCGTCTGTCCCACCTCGGTGGACCTGGGCAACAACTTCTATTGGCGCAATCCGAAAAACGAAGCGATGCTCGACCTGCTCGTGAAGGAAATGGGCCGGCAGTTCCCCGTCGATCACGACAAGGTCTATTTGATGGGGTACTCGATGGGCGGGATCGGCACGTACTACCTCGGCCCGCGCGGGTGCGACCGCTACGCGGCCATCGCCCCCGGCGGCGGCGCGTGGAAGGGCGTCTACTGGGCCGCGCTGCTCAACACGCCCGTCTACATCTGGCACGGCAAGCAGGACATGCGCGGCAAGAACTTCACCGACTTCCCCAACGCCGAAAACGCGGCCGCCTGCCTGAAGGAACTGGGGCCCGACTACAAGTACGAGTTCCGCGCGATGGACTGCAACCACTTCATGGTGCCGCCGGCCGAGGACAAGGCCGCCGTCGAGTGGCTCCTGAAGCAGAAACGCAATCCGTATCCCAAGCGCATCGTCTTCGCCAGCCCGCGCGCCAAGGACTTCATGGTCGCGGTGGCGCCTTCGCCGCCCGACCGCTGGCTGACCATCGACGAGACCGGCCCCGCGCAGCTCGAGATGGACGGCCTCGACCAGGGCGGCACGCCGCGCATGAAGCACAAGCTCAAGATGGGCACGCTGGACGCGAGCTGGACGGCGCCGAACACGCTGGAGGTGAAGTCGCAGAACGTGAAAAAGTTCCGCGTCTTCCTTTCCCCGAACCTCGTGGATTTCAAGAAGCCGCTCAAGATCGTCGTGGACGGCAAACCCGCCTACGAAGGCCCCGCGGCCTCGTCGCTAAAATTCCTGATGCAGTACCTCGACGAACGCCGGGATTTGAGCATGGCGTTTGTCGGCGAAGTGGTGGTGGAGGTGAAGTAGTAAGACGTAAAACGTAAAACGTAAAACGTAAAACGTAAATACGTAAAGCGTAAGCCAACGCGCGGCTCTTACGTCTCATCTTTACGCGTTACAAATTACGTTTTACGGCTGTTCAAAACACCGTCTTCCCGTCCTTCAGCGTAACGGCCTCGCCGTTCACCTTCAGCACGCCCGCGACGCCCTTGGGGAGCGTCACGTGGCCGGTCAGCGTCCGGCCCTTGCGGCGGAACGCGACGGCGATCTCGCCCCGGGGATGCGGCATGCGCCCGGCGGCGCGCGTCAGGTGCGCGAGCTGCGGGGCGATCTCCACCTTCGCGAAACCCGGCGCGGCCGGACGGATGCCCAGAATCGACGCATAGTAGTGGAAGAGCGGGTGCGCGCCCCAGCCGTGGCAGTCGCTGCGCGAAGGCTCCGGGCATTCGAACGTGGTCTTGAAGCCGAGCTTTTTCAGTTCGTGCCAGAGGCCCAGGCGGCGGTGGAAGACGTCCATGCGCCCGAGCAGCCGGCAGGCCTCGAAGAGGTAATGCGTGAAGAAGATGGTCGTGCGCGCGAGGTCTTTGTCCGCGAAGAGGTTCTTCGCGATCGCGGCCTTTTTCTCCGCGTCCACGCAGCCGCTGAGCAGCGCGAGGCACTGCGTGTGTTCGGAAAAGTGCGCGTGCTTGAGGTCGTCGGCGAGCAATCCGCGCTTCGCGTTCCAGTAGCGCGCAAGGAGCACGCGGGCGAGGTCGTCGCGCAGACGGCGGTTGCGCACGGCCAGCGCGCGCTCGCCGCCGATCTCTTCCAGGTCCGCGGCGTAGCCGAGGTTCAGGACGAAGAGCCAGTTGATGAGGCCGCTCGCGCCGTATTCGCCGTCGGGCGGGATGCCGTCCTTCCACGCGGGCACCCAGTCCATGTAGTTCCAGCCGTTGGGACCGGCGACGAGGCCGTCCTTGCGCCGGATCGCGGCGAAGCAGTCGATGACGCCGCGCACGCCGGGCAACATCGCGCGCACGAGCGGCACGCCGTCGCGCCAGTAGGCCGCGTCGCGCACCATCGCGATCCACCAGAGCGAGAACGTAGGGATGACCTGGCGCACGCGGCACGGATACCGCGACTGCGTGAGCCCGCTGGTCAGGCGCGAGGCCTCGAAGAGGCGCACGGCCTTTTGCGGCAGGCGCGCGTCGGGGCTGAGCGCGTACGAGATCAGACATTCCAGGCGCGTGTCGCCGGCGTACATGAGCTGCTCGTAGTACGGGCAGTCCACGAAGGTCTCGTGCGCGGACATCTGGATCGCGCGCAGCATCATCGGTTCGATCGCGCGGAGCTTCGCGTCGCTGCTCTCGAAGCGCGCGTCTGCCTCGAGCGGATAACGGGTTTCGGTGAGCCGCAGGCGGTGCAGCGTGAGCGGCTCCGCGGCGGTCTCGACGAAGATTTCCAGGTAGCGCCCAGCGTGCCACCACAGCGATTCGAGGACCTGCCGCGCGCCGCCGCCGGGCCTGAACGTATCGCCCATGCCGACGAAGTGCTTGCCGTCCACCTCGCCGCGGCGGCCTTTCCAGCGCGGGCACCAGCGCTCGAGTTCCGCTTGATCCTTGGGCGGGGCGTCTTCGAAAAGCGCTTCGGCCCAGTGCACCCGCACGCGCGCGCCGGCGCCGCCGGAGGTTTCCACGCCGTGGTAGGCGCAGTAATAGTCGTCCAGTTCCACGATCGCGCGTCGGCGCGTGTGCGGCGGAATCGTCAGGCGCCCGCCTTTCAGCCAGCGCGACCATTCGGCGGCCTGGCGGCGGTCGTGGTCCTTCGCGCGCACCGCCACCGCGCGCGTGTCGGGCGCGGAGACCTCCGCCGCGTGCCGCACCGTGCCACCTTTAATGGGCGCGTGATGCAGCGGCGGGAGCTGCGCGGGCAGGAGCTGGTGGAGCGGCGTGCGGTCGTTGCCGCGCGCACCGTCCACGCCGGGATGCAGAGTCTGCGCCGGTTCCCAACCGTCTCCGCCGCCGTGAATCGCGCGGGCGTCGTAGCGCGCGCCGTCGAGGTCCAGCTTGGCGCCGGTGAGCTGCGCGCCGAGGTGGAAGCGCACGAACGCGTAGCCGTCGAGCTTCTTGACATCCCAGGCGGACTGGCCGGTGCCGAGCAGTTTCTCGTGCGGCCCGGCGTCCGGCGCGAGGATGAAGCCCGGACGCGAGCCCATCTGCGAAGTCGGCGCGAGCGCTCCGATGACCGAGCTGCCCAGGTGTTCGGGCTTGTCGCCCGGCTGGTCCGGGTGCGCGTCGCCCAGCGCCCAGACGCGCGCGACGAGCACGTGTTCCCCGGCGCTCAGCGGCAGCGCGTAGCTTTCGTAGTACCAGTGGTTGGTGTCGCCGCGTTCAGGACCGCGCCCGATGCGTTGGCCGTCGAGAAAGAGTTCGTAGCGTTCGTCGGCGCTGACGTGCACGCGCACCGTCGCCTTCTTCTTCATGGTGAAGACGCGGCGGAAGGCGAGCACGAAGGGCGTCTCGCCCGCCGAGCGGCACCCGATCCAGTGGCTCCGCCAGGTGCCTTTCAGCCAGAACGGCTGCTTGAGCGTGCGCGCGATAAAGGGGTCGTCGGTCAGCGGGATTCGCATGGGCGGTCTCGGTTCAGGGTTTTGCGTTCATGGCTTGGGGGTTCGCGGGAAATAAAACGTAATGCGTAAAACGTAATTACGGCGAAAGGCTGCGGATCCTGGGCCGTTGAATTACGCTTTACGTATTACGTTTTACGATTCGCCTCCGCCCTCTAGAACTCCGGATTCCGAATCACGTCCCCACTCGCGGCCGATTTCTTCGCCGCGTCGAGCACCGCCATCGCGCGGCGCACGCTGGCTAGGCTGACGGCCGGCGCCGCGCCCTTCGTCAGCACGTCGGCGATGTTCTCGTAATAGTTGCGCCAGCGGCCGGGGAGCGTCGGGACGACCTGCTCGGTCTTGCCGTTGCCGAGTTTGCCGAAGAGCTTCTCGTCTTCGCGCGCGGCGTCGATGTCGCCTTTGATCATCGCGGCTTCCTGCGGATCGACGCCGAACTTCGCGTAGCCGGCCTTGTCGCCCAGCACGTAAAAGCGCGGCTTGCGCACGCCGGCCATGCTCCCCGCGTCCACGACGCCGGTGCAGCCGCCTTCGAAGCCGATGACGATCGTCGCGTGGCTCTCGACGTCGGACTTTTCGAAGTGGTGGTGCATGCGGCAGTAGACGCTCTCGATCTTTTGCGGAAAGATCTGCACCGTCTGATCGACCATGTGCGCGCCCAAGTCGAAAAAGCGCCCGCCGCCGGCCTCCGCGGTCCCGCGCCAGCCGCCGGGCGGGCCGAAGCCCTGCCAGGCCATCTCGGTCCAGTGCACGCGCCCGAGTTCGCCCTCGGCCATCAGCTTCTTCACCGTCAGGTAGTCGCCGTCGAAGCGCCGGTTGTGGAAGACGTTCAGCACCTTTCCCGACGTTTTCGCGGCGGCGATCATGCGGTCGCATTCGGCCAGGTCGAGGCACATCACCTTGTCGGTGACGACGTGCTTCCCGGCCTGGAGCGCGCGCACGGAGAGGTCGCAATGCGTGTCGTGGGGCGTGGCGAGCACCACCAGGTCCACCTCGGGATCGGCGAGCACCTCGTCGAAGCCTTCGTAGGTCTTGCAGCCGAGGTCCTTCGTCACGCGCGCGCGGGTCTCGGCGCTGCGCGAGGCGACGCCGTGGAGCGTCAGGCCCGGCGTGAGTTTGATCAAATACGTGTGGAAGCAGCGGCCGGCGAATCCGTAGCCGATCACCACCGCGCGCGGCGCAGGCATGCGAGGCTCCTTTCCGGGGGACTCGCAGCACTGTACCGACGGCCCGGCGGCGGCGCAAAGCGCGCCGCCGGTCCGCGGGGATTACGGCAGCTTCGCCATGGATTCAGCGATTTTTTGGCCCAGCGGGTCCGGGAGCGCGCGCAGGGCGGCCACGACGCCCGCGCGGTCTTCGGCCGGACGGTTCTGGTTCAGCTTGCGCTTGCCTTCCAGGCGCGTGCATTCGATGCGGAAGCCGGCGATGCCCGCCAGCAGCGCGCGGTGGCGCGGCTCGTCCTCGGGATAGACCCACGGAGTTTCGAAGCCCGCTTCGTAGACGGCCACCAGGTCGCGCAGCATGGCCAGCAGCTCGGCCTCGTCCTGCACCGGCGTCACGCGCCCGTAGGCGTGAACGGCCTCGTAGTTCCACGTCGGCACGCTGACTCCGGGGCGGTACCACGACGGCGAGACGTACGCGTGCGGGCCCTGGAAGAGGACCAGCGCTTCCTCGCCGCGCGCGAGGTGCCGCGCCTGGGGATTGGCCTTCGCGATATGCCCGCGCAGCGTGCCCCGCGGCCCGGCGTGGGGATCGAAGAGCACCGGCAGGTGCGTGGCGAACGGCATGCCGTTCTCGACGGTGACGAGCGTGGCGAAGGCGTTTTCGCGCATGAGCGCGTGGAGCACGGCGGGGTCTTCTTCGGCGAAATGCTTGGGCACGTACATGCGGGTTCTCCTGCGCCGGGGCGGCGCGAGCATACGGGTTCGGACGTGGGGGATAAAGAGGTAAGGCTTAGCCGCGCGAGGCGGCGGGCCTGGCTTCGCCGGCCTGCCATTCGACGCGCGGGGCGTCGCCCCACATCGATTCGAGGTTGTAGTACTGGCGCAGTTCGGGGGAGAAGACGTGGATCACGCAGTCGGCGTAGTCGAGCAGCATCCACTGGCTGTTGGAGTCGCCTTCGTTGCCCAGCATGTACACGCCCTGGCTCTTCATGCCCTTGTCGATGGCATGCAGGATGGCGCGAATCTGCAGCTTGGACTGCGCCGTGACCAGGACGAGGTAGTCCGTCACGTCGGAGAGCCCGCGCAGATCGTAAACGATGATGTCGCCGCCCTTCTTGTCGTCCGCCTCACGGGCGGCAAAGGTGGCGATGTCGAGGCCTTTCATGCGCGCGCAGCCTAGCCGATGTTCAACGAGTACGCCACAATCAGCCCGGCAAAGACCACGCTGACCATCGTCATCAGCTTGATGAGGATGTTCAGGCTCGGGCCCGCGGTGTCCTTGAAGGGATCGCCTACGGTGTCGCCGATCACGGTCGCGCCGTGCACGGGGTTCTTGGCCTTGCTGCGGTTCTCTTCGCTCACCACGTTGCCGTCGGGCGTGACGTATTCGCCCTTCGCGTTCTTAAGGTACTTGCCGCCGTAGTTGCCGCGTTCGATGTGCTTCTTGGCGTTGTCCCAGGCGCCGCCGGAGTTGTTCAGCATGACCGCGAGCACGAAGCCGCAGGTCAGGCCGCCGGCGAGCAGCCCCATCACGCCGTTGACGCCCATCACCATCCCGACCACGACCGGCACGATGATGGCCAGGAGCGACGGCAGGATCATCTCGCGCTGGGCGCCGGCGGTGCTGATGGCCACGCAGCGCGCGTAGTCGGGCTTTTCGGTGCCCTGCATGATGCCCGGCTTTTCCTTAAACTGGCGGCGGACTTCCTCCACCATCTTGCCCGCGGCGCGGCCGACGGCCTTCATCGCCATGGCGCAGAAGACGTACGCCATCATGCCGCCCAGGAAGAGCCCGCAGATCACCATCGGGTTCATCAGGGAGATGTCGAAGGCCTTCACGAAGTCCGCGATCTTCGCGTCCGCCGTGCCGATGACCGTCACTTCGGGATGCTTGAGCTTGAAGGCCGCGACCGCTTCCGCCAGCTTCGGGCGCGCCGCAAAGTGCTGCGCGCTGCCTTCGAAGAAGGCGTAGGTCGTGTTCTTGATCTGGTAGATGTACTCCGCGGTCTGCTTGCTGGGGTTGTTGGCCAGCTTGCCGAGCCACAGGCGCACTTCTTCCAGGTACGCGGCGAGCAGCGCCATGGCCGTCAGCGCCGCGGAACCGATCGCGAAGCCCTTGCCCGTCGCGGCCGTCGTGTTGCCCAGGCTGTCCAGGGCGTCGGTGCGTTCGCGGACGTGCGCGCCCAGGTGGGCCATCTCGGCGTTGCCGCCGGCGTTGTCCGCGATGGGGCCGTAGGCGTCGGTCGCGAGCGTGATGCCGAGGGTGGCCAGCATGCCGACGGCGGCGAAGCTGACGCCGTACAGGCCCTTGGACATCGCGTCCACGCTGCCGTCGAACCCGCCCGAGAGCCCGTAGGCCAGCAGGATGCCGACGACGATCGTCACCACCGGGATCCCGGTGCTGTACATGCCCGTGCCGATGCCGTCGATGATCGTGGTCGCCGGGCCCATCTGCGCCTGGTAGGCGATGCCCTTGGTCGGCGTGTATTCGTCGGAAGTGTAGTATTCGGTCGCCTGCCCGATGATGACGCCGGCCAGCAGGCCCACCACCACCGCGCCCGCGACGCCCCACGGAATCAGGCCCAGGGCCGCGATGCCCGCCGTGGCGGCCAGGATAAGAACGGAGCTGAGCAGCGTGCCGCGCAGCAGCGCCGAGAGCAGGTTGCGCTGCGAGGCGCCTTCCTGCGTGCGCACGGCGAAGATGCCGATGATCGAGAGCAGGTTGCCGATGCCGGCGATGATCAGCGGCGCGATGACGGCCGAGACGCCGAAGGTGTCGGCGCCGGTGGCCTTGATCGGCGTGTCCATGATCGCCGCGCCCAGGGCCGCGGTGGCCAGGATCGAGCCGCAGTAGGATTCGTACAGGTCGGCGCCCATGCCGGCGACGTCGCCGACGTTGTCGCCCACGTTGTCCGCGATGGTCGCGGGGTTGCGCGGGTCGTCTTCGGGGATGCCGGCTTCGACCTTGCCCACCAGGTCGGCGCCGACGTCGGCCGCCTTGGTGTAGATGCCGCCGCCCACGCGCGCGAAGAGCGCCTGCGTGGACGCGCCCATCCCGAAGGTGATCATCGTCGTGGTGATCTCGATCATCTTCGCGTGCTGGAAGAAGTGGTCCTTGACGAACGCGGGGTCCCACGGGGCGCCCGCGGCCACGATGCCGGCCTTCTGCGCCAGGCCCAGGGAGAGCCCGAAGATGTTGTTGTCGTAGATGTGGTTGAGCAGGATGTACCAGATGACGATGTCGAGCAGCCCGAAGCCGACGACCACCAGGCCCATCACCGCGCCCGACCGGAACGCGACCTGCAGGCCCTGGTTGAGGCTGACCGTCGCGCCCTGCGCCGTGCGCGAGTTGGCGCTCGTGGCCGTCTTCATCCCCAGGTAGCCGCACAGCCCGCTGAAGAAACCGCCCGTGAGGAACGCGACCGGCACGAACGGGTTCTGGATGCCCAGCAGCGCCAGCACGGTAAAGATGACCACCAGCACCAGAAAGACCGCGCCGACCACCTTATATTGGCGGTACAGGTACGCGTATGCGCCTTCGCGGACGGCCTGCGCGATCTCCTTCATCTTCTCGTTGCCTTCGTCGCAGGCCATCAGCTTCTTGTAGAAGACGAACGCGAAGAAGAGCGCGCAGACGGCGCCGACCGGCGCGAGCCAGAAGAGCGTGTGCGCGAGTTCGCCGGCCTTGGCGGTTGCGGAGGCCGCGTCGGCTTCGGCCGCGCCCAGCGGCAGGCCGCACAGGGCCGCGGCCAGCGCGGCGAAGATCCAGGTGTTGGCCCCCAAACGACCCCTCATGCCCGTCCCCTCCCTGCCACCCCGCGGCTGGATTTAGCAACGTCCGGCTGTCATATGGAAAACACGGAAGCCCGCGCGTTTCACGCGTACCGCGTGTGTGCGCGGCAAAACAAGGCGCTCTCTATAACCGTGTCGATTTACTTCGGCAAGCATCGAACGGGAATACGCGCGGCCTTTGGCGAATTAGACGCCCTTGGGACGCGTTCGTTGGGCCGGATTGGTAGAATTTGAACTGACGTCTGTCGGCTTCCCGACAAACCTCACTTCGTGCGCCCAGCCTTTTCCTTGTTCTTCTCGCTCACGCGCATCTTGCGGCGCTTGCGTTCGCTGGGCTTCTCGAAATAGGAGGTCTTCTTCATTTCCTTCGTCAGACCTTCCTTCTCACACTGCTTCTTGAAACGGCGCAGCGTCTTGTCGAGCGACTCGCCGGCACGGGCTTCCACGCGGATCATGCAATCTCCGTCACTTGCTAAACGCCAAAAACAACGAGACTCCGGACCGCCGGCCTCCCACGAGGCACGCCCCCACTTCGCCCGGAGTGCGCAAAAGGATAGTCAGACCCGCGCGCCGCGCAAGTCCAAGAGCGAACGGACAGGGATCAGGGGACAGGGATCAGAGGACAGGGATCGGAGGACAGAGGACAGTGACCTGGGACCTGGGACCTGGCGACAGCACGCAGGAAACAGAACTGTGAAGGTGGACTTCGCCGCCTTTTGCCGACCACCACCACGCCGCCAACAGACTCTCACCTGCCAGTCCTCCCTCGTCCCCGCGCCGCCAACAGACCCTCACCTGCCCAGTCCTCCCTCGCCCCCGCGCCGTTGCGGGGGAGAGGGATTGAGGGTGAGGGGGCGCCGGTGTCCTGGAAGAACACCGTCCAAGCAAGCTTGTAAAAGCTCATTGTGGCAGCTCCGTGCCCAATACGGGCCGTGCTCCGCGTCCTCCGCGCCTCCGCGGTGAAGCATTCACCCAGAATCGAAAATGCAGTTTTTCTTCGAATGCGTTAGGGTGCTTGCCTGCTCTATTTTCAACACGACCAAGGCAATCGAAACCCGGGGGCCGCCTGCGTATGGCTCTTTTTGCGCCGTTGAACGATTTCAAACAGGCCGACCTCCCGGAGCGTTCGCTGGGCTTCTGGAAGATGGCCGGCCCGGGCGCGATCCTGGTCGGTCTGTCCATCGGCGCGGGCGAGATCATCATCTGGCCGCGTTCGGTCGCGGAGCACGGCGCGGGCATGATCTGGGCCGCGGTCCTCGGCGTCTTCCTCCAGCTCTGGATCAACTTCGAAGTCGGACGCTGGACCGTGGCCACGGGCGAGACGGTCTTTACCGGCTTCGCGCGCGTCTGGCGCGGCTTCGCGCCGGTCTTCATCCTGCTCACGATCCTCGGCTGGATCGCGCCGGGCTGGGCCCGCGCCAGCGGCAACGCGCTCAAAGCGCTGATCTTCTCGCCCGAGTTCGCCAAGGATTCCTTCTGGGGCTCGGACACCTGCTGGACGGCGCTCACCTTCGGCGCGGTCGCGCTGCTGCTCTTCGGCCCCAAGGTCGTCTACAAGTCGGTCGAAATCTCCATCGAGGTGATGGTCGCGATCGTCACGCTGGGGCTGATCGCCGTCGCGGTGGTCGTCGGCACGTCAAGCGTCTGGAAGGAACTCGGCGCGGGGCTGGTCAACATCCCCAACGTGCCCGAAGGCGTCGCGACGAAGGATTTCTTCATCCTGCTCGTCTTCGCCGGGGCGGGCGGCACGGCGAACCTGTTCTATACCTTTTACCTGCGCGACAAGAACATCGGCATGGGCGCGCACATCCCCGCGATGCCGAACCTGCTGCGCGGACGGCACGAAACGATCCCTTCGACGGGCTTCCGTTACCAAGATAACGCGGAAAACGGCGCGCGCTTCAAAAGCTGGTTCAAGTACATCGTCCAGGACCAGTTGCTCTTCTTCTGGTTCCTGAACTCGCTGACGATCATGCTCTTCATCTTCGGCTCGCTGGCAGTGCTCCACCCGAAGGGCATCGTCCCCGGGGCGGGCTCGCTGATCTGGGACGAGGCGCAGGTGCTGGGCGAAGTCTGGGGCGCGCCGGGGCGCGTGATCTTTCTCATGGTCGGCGTCGCGACGCTCTTCAGCACCCAACTGGCGCTGGTGGACGGCGTGGCGCGCTCCATCGCGGACATCGTCTACACCAACTTCGCCGGCGCGCAGAAGCGCGAGCTATCCTGGTGGTACGCGGTGATCGCCGGCGCCTGGATCGTGGCCGGCGTCGGCATCACCTTCGTGATGGAACACTGGAAGGGCACCTCGGGGCTCGCGTTCCTCACCAACGCCGCGTTCATGGGCGGGATCGCGATGGCCGTGTACGTGCCGCTGATGCTCTACATGAACCTGCGCTACCTGCCCAAGTCCGCGCGCCCGGGTCCGTTCTGCATTGTCATGATGCTCGTGGCGACGTGCGTCTACACGGGCTTCGCCGTCTACACGATCTACGGGCTCTGCACGGCGGGGGCGTAGCCTACTTCCCGCCCTCCACCTTCGCGCCGTTCATCTCGCCTTTGCCGCAGCACCACAGCCAGACGGGCACGTCGGCGGGAATCGCATCGCTTTCGGCGATCTTGACCCCGTCGCAGAAGAATTCGATCCGGCCGCCCGTGCGCCGGAACGAGAGCGTGATCTGTCTGTTGCGCGGCTGCGCGTCGCCCTTCCCGGCGGTCTCCTTGTCCACCTGCAGGAACGGCGCGGAGCCGGCCTTGCTGCCGTAGCCGTGCAGGATCGGGTACTTCTTCCCGCTCTTCTTTTCGGGGCGCAGGTCGAGGTAGATCATCGACTGCTCGTCCATGCGCGCTTCGATGGCCACGGAGGCGGCAAAGTCGCCTTTCAGCACGCGGCGGAACTTCTCGTCGCCTTCGTTGAGATGCAGGAGTTCGCCGGCCCAGAGCGTGGCCGAGCCGGCGCCCTGGTCCCATTCTTCGCGCACGAGCGCCACCGGCTGCGGCAGCGGAATCGCCGCGGCGGCCGCGGGGGTCTCGGGCGCGGCGGGCTTTTCCGGCGCGGGCGCGGACGTGACGCCCAGGCCGCGCTCGGCTTCCTTCAGGCCCGTGGCGGCCACCGCGTCGCCGGGCTTGAGCTTCAGCGCGGCCTCGAAGTCGTCCTTCGCGGCCCTAAAGTCCTTCTTCTCGAGCTTGCCGAGGCCGTCCTTCACGTACTGGTCGTACGACTTCCCGGCCGCGGGGGCTTCGGTGGCGGGCGTCGCGGGCTTGGCGGGATCGGCGGGAGGCTTCGCGTCGCCGCCTTTCGCGCCGGATTCGGCGAGCGCGAGCCCTTTTTGCACGGCTTCCTGGGGCGCGCCGAGTTCCCCGGCCTTCGCGTAGAGTTCCTTCGCTTCGGGCCACTGCTTGAGCTTGAGCATCTCGTCGGCGGCGCGGAGCGTGTCGCGGATCTCCTTGTTCTTCTTGTTGATGCCCTGCGCTTTGGCGAAGAGCGTCTGCGCGGCGAGCTTGTTCGGGTGGTCGGCCTCGCCGAGGGCCTTCAGCGCCGCTTCGAACATCACTTCGGCGGTGGGCCAGTCCTTCTCGGTGACGGCCTGGACGGCGGCCTTGTAGTTGAGTTCGAAGCCGTCCTTGACCTTCTCGGGCGCTTCGGCGGCGGCGAGGTTCGCGGCCAGCGAAAGCAGGCCGGCGGCGAGGGTGAGCATACGCATGGGGAAAATCCTCCGCGCGGGAGCCGACACCTTACCTTGGTCCTCCTTCCGCGGCAATGCTTTGGCGAACATAACCGACCAGATGGTAGGTGAGCTATGCGCCGCGCGGATTCATCCAAAAGTCAGACGCTTCTCGCAAGGGCCTAACGGCGCGAGCCGTTCTCATAAGTGTCGGCTTTTACAGGTCTTGACAAATTCTTGCGATGCACTAAAGTCTACCGTAGGCTTTAGGCCTGCATATCGCGAGGGGCGAGGGGGCGCGAGACCCGCGCTTCAAACACGCATGGAAATGGTACTCTCCGATAAAGTACTGGTTCTCAACCGTTCGTGGATCGCCATCAACGTTGCCAGCGTCCGCCGGGCGCTCACCCTCGTTTTTCAAAACGCCGCGCGCATCGTCTCTCCCAACGATTACTCGACGTACGATTTCGACGGCTGGGTCGAAGCCACGCATGCCGCGAAGTCCGGCAAGCGCATCCGCTCCGCGACCTTCTCGATTGCGGTGCCGGAAGTGATCGTGCTGACGAGCTTCAACGGGCGCTTTACCAAGGAAGTGAAGTTCTCCCGCCGCAACATTTTCGAACGCGACGCCAACGTCTGCCAGTACTGCGGCAAGAAGTTCGAACGCGGCGAACTGACGCTCGACCACATCGTCCCGCGCTCGCGCGGCGGCACCGGCACGTGGGAAAACATCGTCCTCGCTTGCCTCGACTGCAACATCCGCAAGGGCGACAAGCTGCCGCACGAGGCTCACATGAGGCTGCTGCGCAAGCCGGTCAAGCCCGCCTGGGCCACGCGCGTGGGCGACAAGATCGGCCGCCAGCGCAAGGAAAGCTGGGAGCGCTTCCTGGAAGAAGCCTACTGGGACGTGGAGCTGAAGGAATAGAATCGGCGCTTCAAGGCCCTTCGCGCAATTTCGTAATCGGCACGCCATCCACATACTTCACAACATAGAAAACTGCGTTGGGTTGGCGCGCTTCCTCAGGCACGTACGCTTCCGGCCAATCCTGTTCGACCCCGCCATCCAGCAAGCCCATACCATGGCCGACGACTACGCGCCAGCAGCCGGACCCTGACTTGTATATGACCTTTACGATACACACTTGAGATTCCTCAGGTTCGAGCTTCGGCGGTCTACCCGATTTTCGCTTGGAAAGAATGCGCCAATTGCGTAACCTGTAAGGGCTTTCGTCAAACCCTTTCAAGAGGTGCGCTATGCGGCAGCTTGGTTCGTGCTGGCCCCTGCTGGTGGTTCTCGCGCTGGGCGGAATGAGCGGCCTGCGCGCCGAAGACGCCCCCAAGGCCGAGCGCCTGTACGACAACGAGATCGAAGGCCGCCTGACCACGGCCGCGGACAAGCTCCGCGCCGAACAGGCCAAGTGGGAAGCCGAGAAAGCCAAGTGGGCCGCCGAGAAGGAAGCGGTCCGCAAGGAACTCGCCGAGATGGAAGCCAAGAAGAAGAACAAGTCCGACGCGGAATTCGACAAGATGATCGCGGAGACGCGCAAGAAGGCGGCCGCCCAGGCGGCGAAGGACGCCCAGGAAGAACAGCGCATGAAGGAAAACCGCGAGAAGGAAGACGCGCGCCTGCGCGCCGAGTACATCGCGCGCTCGAAGTATTCGGGCAGCGAGAGCAAGAAGGAATCGAAGCGCGAAGCCGCGGGCACGAACTCGGGTTCGAAGTCCAAGAGCGGCGGCACGAGCGATGGCGGGCGCTCCTCGAGCAGCACCGACGTCGAGACGACGGTCATTCAACTGCAGTAGCCGCGCGGAAGCATCTCCCGCTGCACCGGGGGCAGGCGACTGCCCCTCTTTTTTTGCGCCGCGCGCACGCGGCATGGAACGCATGAGCAAGACCCAGGGCATCATCGTGGCGATCGACGGGCCCGCGGGCAGCGGCAAGTCCACCGCCGCGCGTCTGCTCGCCCAGGCCGAAGGCTACGCGCACCTGAACACCGGCGCGATGTACCGCGCGGTGGCCTTTCTGGCCCTGCAGGGCGCCATCAACGCGGAGGAAGCCCCCGACCGCGTCACCGAGATCGCCCGCGACATGCAGTTCGAGTACCGCATCGTGGACGACAAGCAGCGCTTTCTGATCGCCGCCAAGCCCGGCAAGCCGCTGAACGACCACACCGAGGAACTCTTTACCGCCGCGCTGACGCTGACGCTCAAGCCCGTCGTGAACAACGGCGACGTGCGCGCGGCCCTGGTGGCCAAGATGCAGACCGCGGCGCGCAAGGTGCTGGCGTCCGGCGCGCGCGGCGTGGTGCTGGAAGGCCGCGACATCGGCACCGTGGTCTTTCCCGACGCGTTCATCAAGTTTTTCGTGCACGCCGACCTGGACGAACGCACCCGCCGCCGCGCCGACGAACTCCGCGCGCGGGGCGAACCCTTCGACGTCGAAGGCCTGAAGAAGCAGATCGAGTATCGCGACAAGGTCGACGAGAGCCGCGAGGTCGGGCCCCTGCGCAAGGCCGACGACGCCATCGACATCGATTCCAGCAGCCTTTCCCAGGACCAGGTGCTGGCGCGGCTGCGCGAGGAATTGGCGCGGAGGCTCGCCGCGCAGGCGGGCTGACCGCGGATTTTTTCCAACCACCGAGAGGACGAAAGATGAGCAAGAAGCTGCGTTGTGCCGTCATCGGGGCGGGCGCCATCGGCCTGCACCACATCCAGGGTTTTCAAAAACATCCCGACGCCGAAGTGGCCGCGGTCGCGGAAGTGAACCCCGAACGCCGCGCCGAAGCCGTCGCCAAATATGCGCTGCCGAAGGGCGTCGAGGACTACAAGGAACTGCTGAAGGACAAGACGATCGACGCCGTCTCCGTCGCGCTGCCCAACGCGCTACACGCGCCGGTGGCCACCGAGGCGATCAAGGCCGGCAAGCACGTGCTGCTCGACAAGCCCATGGCCACGAACGCGCGCGAGGCGCAGCAGATCGTGGACGCGTGGAAGGAAAAGAAGGTCGTCTTCATGGTCGGGCAGAACTTCCGCTTCAACCCCGAAACGCAGAAGGTCAAGGCCGCCGCCGCCGCTGGGGAACTTGGCGAAATCTACCACGGGCGCGCGCACTGGCTGCGCCGCTCGGGGATTCCGCGCATCGGCTCGTGGTTCACGCAGAAGAAGATGGCCGGCGGCGGATGCTGCTACGACATCGGCGTGCACCTGCTCGACTGCCTGCTCCACATCATGGACAACTTCGACGCCGAAGCCGTGAGCGGCGTGACGTACGCGAAGTTCGGCCCGCGCGGGCTGGGCGACGGCTCGTGGGGCAAGGGCGAAGTCGATCCGAACAAGCCGTTCGAAGTCGAAGACTTTGCCGGCGCGCTGGTGCGCCTGAAGGGCGGCAAGTCGGCGATCCTGGAAGTCAGCTGGGCGCTGCACGCGGAAAAGGGCAAGGACCACGGCGTGGACATTTACGGCACGGAAGCCGGCGCGAGCCTCTTCCCCGCCATGATCCACAAGGCCCAGGGCAAGGAGATCACCAGCGCCGCGCCGGTGCTCGAGACGCTGCCCGTCCCCGAAGAACGCATGGTCCACTTCGTCGATTGCGTGCTGAAAGGCGTCCCGCCGCTGGTGAAGCCCGAGGAGTCGCTCAAGCTGCAGAAGATCCTCGACGCGATCTACGAGTCCGGCTCGACCGGCCGCGAAGTACGCATCGCGTAAGTTGGTCCCGAGGCATGCGCGCAGCGCTCGGCCTAAGGCTGCGCACACCCTCACCCGCGTTCGTTGCACTCACGTCGGCCTCTCCCTTGAAGGGAGAGGGCTCCACGGCAGGAGTGCTGCGCCAGCCTTCTCCCTTAAAGGGAGAAGACCGAGCGAGCGAAGCGAGACCGAGATGAGGGTGTCCGCGAGCGGCGAACCCGGCGCTAAGCGTACCGTTTGCAACCCAGTGCTTAAGAAATGCGAGTGAGGGTGAGCGCGTAGCCGTAAAGCAAATCACCAAACTGCGCGAGCTTGATTTATAAAATTTAAGAAAGGCGCCGTCCGCGAGGGCGGCGTCTTTTTTTTGCGTGCACCTTGGGATTTCTTGCACCTTTTGAACCGGCTCGTCCGACAATCATGGGATGCGCATCGCACTTCTACATCGCCTCGCCCGCCCGGTCCCGCTCGCCGCGGCCGTGTGCGCGTCGGCGCTCGCGCTGAGCTGGCTGGCGTTCGGGCGCGGGCCCGCCGTGGAACTGCCGTTCGCGACGGTGAAACGCGGGCGATTCGAAGACGTCGTGCGCGCCCGGGGTTCGCTGCAGCCGTTCGCGACGCAGGGCATCCGGTCGAAGGTGCGCGGGACGCTGCTGCGCGTGGCCGAAGACGGCGCGCGCGTCGAAAAAGGCGGCCTGCTGCTCGAGATCGACGCGCTGCCTTTTCAGGAACAGCTCGCGGAACAGGAAGCGCTGCTCGCGCGCATCTACGCCGAACAGATGAAGGACCGCCAGGCGCTCGCGAAGGACCTGCGCACGGCGCAGGGCCAGGTGCGGCAGACCGCCGAGCGCCTGGAACTCGAACAACTGAAGCTGAAGGACCTCGAGGACGGCCCCGAAGAGAGCGAACGCCTCGACGCGCAGGTGAAGCTCGAGAACGCGCGCACCCTGCACCGCTCGATGACCGACGAACTGACGCTGATGTCGTCGCTGGCCAAAGAGGCGCGGTTTTCGAAGGCGCTGCTGGAACAGAAACGCCTGGACTTGCAGGAACAGAAGATCAAGGTCGAGGCCGCGCGCCTCGCGCTGGAGAAACTCCTGCGCGCGGACGTGGTGGCCGTCACCGAGCAGCGCCAGAAGATTCACGACGCGAAGAACGGCCTGCGGGCCGCGCAGGACAAGGCCGCCACCGTCGAACGCAGCATGCAGCGCAACGAGGCCGCCTTCGCCAAGCGCCTGAAAGACGCGGAGGACCGCCGCGCGGAGCTTCAGGAGAACATCGACCAATCGAAGGTGCTCGCGCCCGCGCCGGGGTACGTGCTGATCGGCAGCCGCCGCGGCGTGAAGTACGGCCCGGGCCTTTCGGTGGGCGGGCGGGAGATCATGAAGTTCAGCGACCTGAGCCGCGTGAAGGCCGTCGTCTTCGTGGACGAAGGGCGCGTCGGTATGCTCGCGCCCGGCCATGCCGCCACCGTGCGCGCGTCCGTGCTCGCCGGACAGGGACGCGGAAGCGCGCCGGCGATGCCCGGCAAGGTGACCGCCGTGGCCGAGCACGGGCAGGACGAATTCGAGGAATACATGGAAGAGACGCGCGACCTGATCGGGCGCGCCGACCGCCAGGTCTTCAAGGTGGACATCGAACTCGAGACCGACCCCGCCAGCGCGCGGCCGGGGCAGATGGTGGAAGCCGAGATCGTCGTGCGCGCGATGGACGGCGTGCTGCTGGTGCCGCGCACGGCGCTCTTTACGCATCCCGCCGGCGGCCGCTGCGTCTGGCGCCTGGGCGCGTTCGCGGCGGAACGCGCCGCAATTCAGGTGCTGGCCGAAAACGCCACCACCGCAGCCGTGACGGGCCTGAAAGAAGGCGACCGCGTCCGCCTGACCGCGCCGTAAACGGCCGCGCGCGTTCTACCGGTAAATCGCTTCGTACAGTTGTCGCGCTACGGCTGCTTTTCGGGCTTGGCGGGCACGGCGGCGGTGTTGGGTTTGAATACCAGCGCCGCGTCGTTGCTCATAAGGGTGCCGGTCCAGGGGGCCGCTTCGAGGTTCTCCAGGCCCTTGCCGGTCTGCGTCGAGATGTAGAACAGGTTGATCACGTATTCGCCGTTCAGGCCCGCGAGTTCGGGCAGGTCCTTGGCGTCGAAGCGAATCTCCTTCGAGTAGTTGGCCTTCGACGGAATCGTGGAGAAGTCGCCTTCGTCCACGAGGTTCAGCGTCGCGCTGTCCACCGGCCCGGTAAGCTGGCGGTTGGACGCGCGGATGATGATCGCCTTGTCCGCCGGATCGTCCTTGCGGCGCAGGCGCACGCCGAAGCCGCTCACCAGCCCGTCGTAAAAGGCCTGGTCGTAGCTGCGGCTGTTCTCGAAGAGCGCCGTGACGTTGAAGCTGTGGTCCCCGCTCATGCTCACCTTCGGGCGGAGCACTTTCAGCGTCAGGCCGCTTTCCAGGTTGCCGGCGGGCATCTGGCGCAGCGCGTCCTCGCCGCGGCGCAGGGCCAGCTTCGCGGCCATCTCGGCGTCCCACGCGCGCAGGTAGCGCGTGCTGTCTTCGGGGCGCCGGCGCAGGAGCGCGACCTTGACGTGCGCGCCCACTTCCTTGGGATCGTAGACGCACTGCGGATGCGCGATCTTGTAGCGGATCGGCAGTTCCTTGGTCGGCTTCTCGCGTTCCCACAGCATGAAGAGCGCCACTTCGCCTTTGGCAGGCAGGCGCGCGCGGTCGGCGCAGACGACGCCGATCTGCGGGAGCGCGTCCACGGGGTCCTGCGCCGCCGCCGGCGCGGCCTTGGGGTTCTTCTTCGCGGCTTCGCGTTCGGCGGCTTCGCGCTTGAGCAGTTCCTCGGCGCGGCGCTGGCGGTCGTTGGCGTTCAGCGTGCCGAGCAGTTCGTCGGGCGGGCCCTTGAGCGCCTGCTGGACCTTCAGCATCGTCCCGTCGATCGTCGTCTCGCCGATCTCCGCGATCACGATCGTCTCGGCCTGCCCGAGCAGTTCGGCGACGGGATAGATCTGGAAGGGTTCGGCCTTCGGCTTCGGCTCGGCCTTGGGCGCCTCTTCGGCCGGCGCGGCGCAGACGGCAAGCGAGAGGACGAGCGCAGACAGGTACGCACGCATCGGCGGTGATCTCCGGGAAACGCCGCGGGGCGGCGGGTCAGACGACGCTGGGCTTGAGTCCGATCTTAATCGTGCCCTTGGCGTCGGGCGAGAACGTAAGTTTTCCTTCGCGCGCCAGCCAGCCGATGGCCCGGTCGAGTTCCGAGGCCTTCAGGCTCGTCGCCCGCCCCAGCGCACTCGCCGAGAGCGGACCCTGCTTGCTCAGCACGCTCCAAATCTTGCCCGCATTGCCGCCAATAATCTCTTCCATGTAAGGACGTCCTCCGTACCGCTCCCGGCAGTTTAAAAGAAGGTCCTATCTTAATTGCACTGTGCACTAAAGCAATCCTCGTACCCGAAAAGTACCTGAAATGCGAAATTGCACGTATAACCAATAGTACTATATGAGCTTATGGGGTGGTTCTGAGCGGCCGACGTAACCCGATCGCGACCGCCCGATCATGGAAATCTCACAGCGCCTTTTCAAGCGCCCGCGCCTGCTCCTTTAAGAGCTGCCCCCACTGCGCCGCGCGCAGCGGGGTGATCTCCGCGTTGTCGCAGACCAGCCCCAGCGTGCCCGCGAGCCTTCTCGGCTTTGCGTGCGGATCGAAGACCGGCACCGCGACGCGCGCGTTGCCGCGCTTGGCCGCGAAGTCCTTCTGCCGCGCCCACGCGTATCCGACCGAACGCCAGCGCGCGACCTGCTCGGGCAGCGCGGCCGGCGTTTCGCCGTACGGTTGCGCGCGCAGATACCGGTCGAGCCCCTGCGTGTGGTCGAAGGTCAGGTAGCAGAGCCCGTGCGCGACGCCGTGGTCGAGCTGGAAGGTCAGCCCCGGGCGCGCCATGACCTTGGGCTGCGTGGTTTCCGAGAGCCACGTGTCGAGCATCGCGAGCGTCCATGCGCCCACGGACGTCGCGAGTTCGCTCATCAGATGCGTCTTCAGCGCCAGTTCGCGCAGGATTTCCTGCGAGAGGTCCACGAGCGGCGAGGCGCGGCGCGCGGCGAAGCCGAGCCGCATCAGGCCCTTGCCCAGCCGGTAGCGGCCGGTCTGGAGGTCCTGTTCGACCATGCCGCGCTGCGCCAGCGTGTTCAGCAGCCGAAAGAGCGAAGCCCGCGGGATGCCGAGCGCGGCTTGAAGCTGCCGCGCGTTCAGCCCCGATGCGCCCGCAGGATCAAGCCGCGCCAGCAGTTGCAGGGAACGGTTCAGGGCGGGCACGCCGCCGGCGTCGCGTAGTCTCATTAGTGAGACAATCTACCGGCATCCCGTTCCGGCGTCCACCGTCAACGGGTAGGTATGCATATCGCACGGCGACACGCAGACCCGACAAGGAGAACGACGATGACCGCCCCGATCGGCCTTACCGCGCAAGAGAAGACCTTTTTCGACGAGAACGGCTACCTGGGACCGTACACGCTCTGTTCGCCCGAAGAGATGGCCGGGATCCGCGAACAGATCGTTCAGGAAGTGCTCACGCGGAACCCGACCACCTTCAAGACCTTCGCCCACCAGTCGCGCCATCTCGACTGCCGCGTCGTCTACGACCTCTGCGCGCACCCCGCCATCGTCGAACGCATGGCCGCGCTCTTCGGCCCCGACCTGGTGCTGTGGCGCTCGAACTTTTTCGTGAAGCATCCCGGCGACAAAGAAATCCCCTGGCACCAGGACTGGAACTACTGGCCCATCGATCCCGTCATCAACATCTCCGCGTGGCTCGCCATCGACGAATGCACGCCGGAGAATTCCTGCGTGCAGATCCTGCCCGGCACCCACAAGCTGGAAATCCCGCACGTGAAGGCGCCCGAAGGCATGGCCTTTCAGGAGATGGTGGACCTGACCGGCATCGACACGAGCAAGGCCGTGAACATGATTCTGAAGCCCGGCCAGTTCTTCCTCTTCAACGAACGCACGCTGCACCATTCGAACAAGAATACGTCCGACAAGCGCCGCATCGGCTTGGCCGTGCGCGTGACCGTGCCGAAGGTGAAGGTCCACCACGAGAAACTGTACGAAGGCCACAAGGTCATCGTCATCCGCGGCGAAGACCGCGTGAAGCTGAACCAGGTCGCGCCGCCGCCCGAAGTGCCGGTGGCGGTGTGAACAACAGGGGTCAGGATTCAGGGGACAGGGATCAGGGAAGGACCCGCGCTTCGCGCGGCCTTTCCTGGATGCGGCGAAGCCGCTCCTCCCCTGAATCCTGAATCCTAATTCCTGATTCCTAGTTTCGTCTCTTCAGGAGATCTCCCATGCCCGCCGCATCCATCCAGCCGACCGTCACGCTCACGGACGAACAGGTGGCCTTCTTCCGCCGCGAAGGGTACCTCGCAATCCCTTCGATCACCTCGCCCGAGGAACTCGCGCGGCTGCGCGAAATCTACGACGGGCTCTTTTCGTCCAAAGCCGGGCGCGACGACGGCAACCAGTTCGACCTCGGCGGCACCGACGAAGAAGGCAAGGAGGCGGTGCTTCCGCAGATCTTGAACCCGCGCAAGTACGCCCCGGAACTCGAACACACGCTCTACGCCGCCAACGCCGCCGCGATCTCCCGGCAGCTGCTGGGCGCGGACGCCTCCGCGCGCGGCGAACACATGATCTACAAGCCCGCGCGCACCGGCGCCGCGACGCCCTGGCACCAGGACCAGGCCTACCACGATCCCGCGCAGGACTACGACAACGTGAATGTCTGGATGCCGCTCCAGGATGCGACGGTGGAGAACGGCTGCATGCAGTTCGTCCCGCGCAGCCACACCTGGGACGTGCTTCCCCACCACCCCATCGGCCACGATCCGCGCGTGCACGGCCTGGAAGTGGACGAGCCCGAACGCTACGCCGCGCAGGCCGTCGCCTGCCCGCTGCCCGCCGGAGGCGCGTGCTTTCACCGCAGTTACTTGCTGCACTACGCCGGTGCGAACCGTTCGGACCTGCCCCGCCGCGCGTACATCATGGTCTTCGGCCTGCCGTCCAAACCGGCCCGCCGCGCGCGTCACTTCCCCTGGCAGCAGCGCGAGACCACGCGCCAGGCGCGCCTGAAGGCGAAGGCGATGTAAACTTCGTCCACGAATCTCCACCAATCGGCACGAATACGCTTTGCGCGACGTTGGCCACCCGTCTCGCTTTTGAGACGGGTGCGCGTCCCCCCCCTGCGCCCCCTCACCCGTCTCAACATCGAGACGGGTGGCACCCAACGGATCGTTTCACCTGCTACCCGCGTAGGCCGCGTAGATATGTGGGACAGGCGTCCCGCCTGTCCGCGGTCGTGGAAGCAGGAGAGGGATGCTCCAGAGCTACGTTGCGCAGCCGGCGTTCGGGCACGGGCAAGCACCGCTCCTCCATCGCTCGTGCGGACAGGCGGGACGCCTGTCCCACATGAACAACAAGAAGCGCGCGGGCGCGTTTTGAGCGCCCGCGCGTGCCTCCAGCGTCCATGGCCACTTTGTCCATCGACACACATCTTCGGGTCCAGCACCATAGCCTT
>JAHCJK010000059.1 GCA_026184295.1 Planctomycetota bacterium | reverse complement strand
CGTCGCGATGAACACTGGCACGTCGGCGGCCAAAGAGGCCGGCAACATGGTCGACCTCGACTCCGATCCGACGAAGCTCATCGACATCGTGGAGATCGGCAAGCAGCTGCTCATCACGCGCGGCGCCCTCACGACATTCTCCATCGCCAACGACGTCGCCAAGTACTTCGCGATCGTGCCGGCCGCGTTTGCCACCACCTATCCGGCGCTCAACGCGCTGAACATCATGCATCTCGCCACGCCCGAGAGCGCCATCCTGTCGGCGGTGATCTCCAACGCGCTGATCATCGTCTTCCTGATTCCGCTGGCGCTGAAGGGCGTCAAATACCGGGCGGTGCCGGCCGATCGCCTGCTCACCGATAACCTTCTTATATACGGGGTGGGCGGCCTGATCGTGCCGTTCGCGGGCATCAAGCTCATCGACATGCTCCTGGCCGCCCTGCACCTGGTCTAACCGAAAGGGGAACCTCCGTGTTTCGAGAAGCGCTGGCGCAGTTCCTGCCCTCCCTCCGCGCCCTGATCGTCCTGACGGTGCTGACCGGAGTGCTTTACCCCATGGCCGTCACCGGCGTGGCGCAGGTCCTGTTTCCCTGGCAAGCGAACGGGAGCCTGCTGATGGATGGGGAGAAGCCCGTCGGTTCGGAATGGATCGGGCAGCCGTTCAAAGACCCCCGGTATTTTTGGGGCCGCCCGTCGGCCACGGGGCCGTTCGAATACAACGCGGGGGCGTCCGCGGGCAGCAACCTGGGGCCGACCCATCCGGGCTTTCTGAAGACCGTCGCGGATCGCGTGCAGGCCTTGCACGCTGCCGATCCTGAACGCGCCGGGCCCGTTCCCGTGGATCTGGTGACGGCTTCGGGCAGCGGGCTTGATCCGCACATCAACCCTGCGGCCGCCGAGTTCCAGGTCCACCGGGTCGCCCAAGCGCGTGGCATGGACGAAGACGCATTGCGTGCGCTGGTGGCTTCCTGCACGGAAGGCCGGCAGTTCGGGTGCCTGGGCGAAGCACGGGTCCATGTGCTTAAGCTGAACCTGGCCTTGGACGCACGCAAACCTGGGGCAAGATAAGCCCAAGGAACGGCGCTTCGCCCGAAAGGAGGACGTGCGCGGGTGGCCCGACGTTGCATGCCGGCCCCTGTAAGCCGGCCCTGGGTTCGCATATCATGGGACGAGAAAGGCGGGCTGCCCGCGCGAATACCATGCATGAATCGCGTCCCGACCCCGACGATCTGCTGGCATCCGTAAAGGAAGAGGAGGCGCGTACCCGCAAGGGGAAGCTCAAGATCTTCTTCGGCTTTTGCGCCGGCGTGGGCAAGACGTACGCGATGCTGGAAGCCGCGCAACTGCGAAAAAAGGAAGGGTACGATCTCGTCGCCGGCGTGGTGGTCACGCACGGACGAAAGGAAACCGAGAGCCTCCTGCACGGGCTCGAGGTCCTTCCTCTGAAATACGTCGAATACCAGGGCGCCCGCGTTCAGGAGTTCGACCTGGAACAGGCGTTGAAACGCAGGCCCGCGATCGTCCTCGTGGACGAACTGGCGCATTCCAACGTGCCAGGTTCCCTGCACGCAAAGCGCTGGCAGGACGTCCAGGCACTGCTGGAATCGGGCATCGACGTATACACGACGATGAACGTGCAGCACGTCGAAAGCCAGAACGACGTTGTGGCGCAGATCACGGGCGTGGTCGTTCGGGAGACGGTGCCGGATTCGATGCTGGAACGGGCGCATGAAATCGAGGTAGTGGACCTTCCTCCCGACGATCTGCTGCAGCGCATGAAAGAAGGCCGGGTGTATGTGCCCGAGCAGGCGGACCTGGCGAAGGAGAAATTCTTCAAGAAGGGGAACTTGATTGCCCTGCGGCAATTGGCGCTCCGCTTCGCGGCCGATCGCGTCGACACGCAGATGGAACGCTACCGGCAGGTCCAGGCGATTCGTGAAGCGTGGCCCATCGCGGAACGCATCCTGGTGTGCGTGGGGCCCAGTCCGCAGTCCAGTCGCGTAGTGCGCGCGGCCAAGCGGCTGGCCAAACGCCTGCATGCGGACTGGGTGGCCGTATACGTGGAAACGCCGGAAACGGCCCGATTGCCGGAGAGCGACCGCGAGCGGGTCCTGAAGCATCTTCATCTGGCGGAGCAACTGGGCGCGGAATCGGTGACCCTGACCGGGGTGAATCTCCCGGAGACGCTGTCGGCCTACGCGCGGCGGCGCAACGCCACCAGAATCGTGATCGGAAAGCCCGTGTGGCGGTCGTGGCGGGACGTCGTGTACGGCTCGCAGGTGGACCAGCTTGTCCGCCGCAGCGGCGGCGTGGACGTGTTCGTCATCCGGGGCGAAAGCGACGAGGACGAAGCGGAGGTCTTTTCCGCGTCCAGGCGAGCCGGCCCCGTGAACGCGTACGTGTACAGCTTCCTGGTCGTGGCCTGCTGCGCGATCCTCGCGAGCCAGATGCTCTATTTCTTTCATTTCAGCGCCGTCAATCTGGTCATGGTGTACCTCGCGGGCGTAGTATTCGTTGCAACGAAGTTTGGGCGCGGGCCCTCGGTGCTCGCTTCGATCTTGAGCGTGGCGTCCTTCGACTTCTTTCACGTCGAGCCCTATTTGACGTTCGCGGTCGCGGATACGCAGTATGTGGTCACGTTCGTCGTCATGCTCCTTTCCGCGCTGGTGATCAGCACCCTCGCGGCGCGTGTCCGGCATCAGGCGGAAGCGGCGGTCGAGCGCGAGCGGCGCACCTCGGCCCTGTATGCCATCGGCCGGCAATTGGCCGCGGCCGGCGACCTGGACGCGATCCTTCGCGTCGCGAAAGAGCATCTCCGCGATCTTTTCAAGAGCGAGGTGGCGATCTTCCTGCCGGACGCGAAGGGCCGGCTGGCCGCGCACGGGGACGTGCGGCTTCCTGAAGCCGAAATGGGAACGGCGCAATGGGCCTACGATCACCAGGCGCGCGCGGGAGCCGGCACCAGCACGCTTCCCGGATCGCAGTGCCTCCACGTTCCGATCATCACCGCGAATCGCACGATGGGCGTCGCGAGTTTCCTCGCGAACCGGAGCAATGCCGAATGGGCGCCGGCGCAGATGATGCTTCTGGAAACCATCCTGGTGCTGACGGCGCAGGCGATGGAACGCGAGCGCCTGGCCGCGCAATCGGGACGGGCCAAAGTCGAGGTCGAGACCGAGCGCCTGCGCAATGCCCTCCTTAGCTCCGTTTCGCACGACCTTCGGACGCCGCTCGCCGGGATCAAAGCCGCGAGCAGCCTGTTGAACGGCGCTCCCGACCTGGAACCGGTATTGCGCAACGAGTTGATTCAAGGCATCCACGACGAAGCGGAGTACATCAATCGCCTGGTCGGCAACCTGCTGGGCATGACGCGGCTGGAAGCAGGCGCCGTGACGGTGACCAAGGAATGGCAACCGCTCGAGGAAGTCTTCGGCTCCGTGACTGGCCTGCTGGAATCCCGCCTGAAAGGCCGGCAATTTACCATCCGAATTCCCGGCGATTGCCCCATGGTCAAGGTGGACGCGGTGCTGATTCAGCAGGTGCTCTTCAACCTGATCGAAAACGCGATCAAATACACGCCGCCCCAGTCTCCCATCGAACTGAACGTCCGCCACGCGCCCGGGGAAGTCGAGCTTGAAGTGGCCGACCGCGGGCCCGGCATCGAGCCCGGCGAGGAAGGGCGCATTTTCGACAAGTTTTATCGAGCCCATTCGGACGCCCGGCGCGGCGGCGTGGGCCTGGGCCTGACCATCTGCAAAGGCATCGTCGCGCTTCACGGCGGCCGTATTTGGGTTGAAAACCGCGTTGGTGGCGGAGCTTCCTTTCGGTTTACAATTCCACGCGAGGGAAAGCCGCCGGAAGTGTGACCGATGCGGGCTCCAAGGAATGCTCCATGACTGGCGAAAAGGAACGGATTCTCGTCGTGGAAGACGATGCCAAGCTGCGTCGCTTCCTCGACATTTCGCTGACCCAGCAAGGGTTTCGAGTGGAAGGCGCCGCGAATGGCGCGGAGGGGATCCGGCTTGCCGCTTCGAACTTGCCGGATCTCATCATCCTCGACCTGGGCCTTCCCGATATGGACGGGGTCGAGGTCATCCGGACGCTTCGCGAATGGTCCTCCATGCCCATTTTGATCTTGTCGGCACGCGATCAGGAACGGGACAAGGTTGCGGCCTTGGACGCCGGAGCCGACGATTACCTTACAAAGCCGTTTGGAAACGCAGAATTGCTTGCAAGAATCCGAGTAGCCATGCGCCACGCTGCGCGCCGACAAACCCAGGAACAAGAACCGGTCTTTCGCGAGGGCGAACTCGAGGTCGATCTTCATGCGCGTATCGTAAGGCTGGCCGGCCAGGAAATTCATCTTACCCCCATTGAATACCGGCTTCTTACGGCCTTGATCGGCCATGCGGGGAAGGTCGTCACGCATGGGCAGTTGTTGCGCATGGTATGGGGGCCAAATTCGGAAGAAGAGCACCAGTATCTTCGCGTATACATGAACCAGCTCAGGCGAAAGCTGGAGCCCGAGCCTGCCAAGCCCAAGTACCTCCTGACAGAGCCAGGCGTAGGCTACAGGTTCAAGATCCGCCAGGATTGAGTCTACGCAGTTCGTCCCGTTCGTCTCTTAACCGCAAGGTCTCGATCGTTGCCGTCGAGAGATGCTCGCGTCCAATCCTCGGAATAGCGTTGCCAATGAACGCTGGTCCATATTCCGGACCTTTCCACGCTGGAAGATTCCGCGTGACACTTGTCGATCAAGCGATCGATGCAGCGGCGGGAATCGGCATACGCGTAGCGATTCAGAAAGGGTTGCCATAACCGGAATTCTTTTGAGCCGCCCGGCGTATGAATATGGAACGAGCGGTGCTCGACGCGGCGCTTGAGCGGCCGTGTCTCCATCCATCTTTCCGTGAATCGCCCTTTCACGTCGTCCGCCCATAGGCGCAGGTCCGTCTCGATGCGCTTGGGTCGCACAAGCACCATGATGCCCCAGGGGACCATGCTGTAGGCTTCGAGCCGAACCTGGTGTTCGGCGCACGCGTGGTTCATGGCAGAAGCCAGCCACGCCTTGCGCAGGTTGCTGATCAAGAGCGGCCGCCAGTGGAATGAGTTTATGGAGAAACAGTGGAACCGGTCGGCGGCATTGTGCCGAGTAGCGTAGCGTCGAGCGGGCATGCAAACAGGATCCATGGGGATGAGGATGCATTGGTAGCAAAGGCCATCGACAGCGCAACTTCATCAACAAAAGCAACTCAACGAATCAATCGTAGGGAATTCCAACTTCCTTCCATTTCCCGAGGCCCGTGTGCGGGTAGGTACCTAACCCTTCCTCGGACCCTAACATCCGAGGCGTGTGCGTGTGCTGCTGGTGTGCTCACTTAGGCAGACATTACCCATACATAAACAGCACACGAAGTGACAGGTTCACCTGGGGAAGGGCTGTAAGTTCAATGAATTAAGGGGGAAGAGATGGCGGGCTCGACGGGACTCGAACCCGCGACCTTCGGCGTGACAAGCCGACGCTCTAAACCAACTGAGCTACGAGCCCGCATGTACTGCTGAATGGCTCTGTCTGTATTCACTTGTGAGCGTCACGTTCTAACGGCAGCGTTTCCTGCGTCAAGTGCCGACGCGGGGGACCGAACGCAAAATTAATCTAGAACCCATCGGGGGCTTGGGCAACTGCGTTTGGGGCATAGTTGGCTGGTTGGCTGGTTGGCTGGTTGACTGGTTGGCTGGTTCGCTCGTTTGCTCGTTCGCTGGTTTGCTGGTTGTTTGATTCGCTCGTTGGCTGGTGCGCGCGTTGGCTCGTTGGCTCGTTGGCTCGTTCGCTTGTTGGCTTGTTGGCTTTGAACGCTGCTTGCGCTCGTTTCGGCTGGTGGTCGGTACCGCTTGCCTGTCAAACAGGGGAGGGGCCTCCGGGGGCGGCGGGCCTGGCGGACGCTCGTGGCGCTCGGCGCGGGCTTGGCGTTCCTTGCCTTTTTGCAACCTGACCTTCCCTCGTGCGCGGCGCCGGCCCGATTTGGCCTTGTGACTTCGCGGGCATCGGGGTACTCAACGGTATCTCCAGCGAAAAAATGCCTCTATGAAAACAGCGAATGCGGACGCGGTGAGTTCGGCCAGCGGGCGGGCGGCGGCGCCTCCGTCGGTGCTCGTCGAGGGCGCGAAGAAGTTCTATTACATGGGCGGCGAGACCGTCCGCGCGGTGGACGGGATCGACCTGCGCATCGAGAAGGGTGAGTACGTCTCGATCATGGGGCCGTCGGGCTCGGGCAAGACGACGCTCTTCAACATCGTCGGCGGGCTGACCAAGCCCACCGAAGGCACCGTCTACATCGACCGCACCGACATCAGCAAGCTCGACGCGAGCGAGCTGGCGTGGCTGCGCTGCCGCAAGATCGGATACGTCTTCCAGACCTTCAACCTCGTGCCGATCATGAGCGCGCTGCAGAACGTGATGCTTCCGCTGATCTTCGGCGGCGTGGACCGGACCGAACGCGAGGACCGCGCGCACGAGATGCTGAAGCTGGTGGGCCTGGGCGAACGCGTGCATCACAAGCCGACGGAGCTGTCGGGCGGGCAGCAGCAGCGCGTGGCCATCGCGCGCGCGTTCGTGAACAACCCCGCGATCGTGCTGGCCGACGAACCCACCGGCAACCTGGACCTGAAGACCGGCCTGCACATCATCGACATGATGATCGAAATGAACAAGAGCCGCGGCGTCACGATGCTCTGCAACACCCACGACCAGAAGATCATCAAGGCCAGCGACCGGATCGTCTGGGTCAGCGACGGGCGCGTCGAAAAGATCGAACGCCCGGCCGAGGCGCAGGCGGCTTTTCAGGACGAAGGAGGGCCGAAGGCGTGAGCGCGGTCCCCGGTACCGAGGATCCTCTGGAGCGCGGGCGCTCGCAGTTGCCGCTGCGGGAAGTGCTGACGTGCTTCGTCTTCCAGTCGCTCAAGCTGCGCATGGGCCGGCTGGCGGTGGTGCTGCTCGGCATCGCCTTCGCCATCGCGTTTCTGACCGTGCTGGTGGGCACGCAGATGGTGATGGACGGCATCAAGCGCATCGCGGCCGAAACGAGCGAGACGGCGGACGGCGAAGGCGGTTCGGGGGCTTTTCGCAACTGGTGGATCGTGGTCGCGCTGCTGATCGCGACGGCGGGCATCACCAACGCGGTGCTGATGTCGGTGACCGAGCGCGTCAAAGAGATCGGCACGCTGAAGTGCCTGGGCGCGCGCTCGCTGCATATCGTGGAAATCTTCCTCTTCGAGACGCTGCTGCTGGGGACGCTGGGGGGCCTGCTGGGCGGGCTGCTGGGCGTCGCGGCGCTGGCGGTGCTCTTCGGCGCGCAGCTTGGCCCGGATTTCCTGCTCGTCTTCGGCTGGCGCGACGCGCTGACGCTGGTGGGCATCTCGGTGCTGGCGGCGCAGGGCATCTCGCTCGTCGCGGCCGTCGTGCCGGTGGCGCTCGCGGCGCGCATCGACCCGGCCGAAGCCATGCGCTACGAAGTCTGAACGCGATCCGCGGAAAGGATCGGGAGCCGACGTGTCCAACCCGGCGGAACCACCGCCCTCCGAGAAACCGCCTCCGGGCTCGTCCCGCCCGGCGCTGACGCGCCGCAGCCTGGCGCTGGGGCTGCCCTGCCTGCTCGCCTGGATCGCGCTGGTGAGCTGGATGCTGCCGAACGACACGCTGAGCCAGCAGCACCTGATTCTCGTGGCGGGGCTGGGCGCGATCTTTTCGCTCTTCGCGCTCAAGTACGCCGCGGACTTCCTGCCCGAACGCGCGCGCCCGAACCCGGCGGAGATGACCTTCGTCTTCGCGCTGCTGCTCGCGGGGATTCCCTCCGCCGCGATGGGCCGCATGGCGCTCGAATCGGCCGTGACCAACCACTTTCTCGACACCGTGGACGGCGGGCGCAGCGGCATCGTGCCCGACCTGTGGGCGCCGAACCCGCACCTCGGCCTGGTCCTGAAGCTCGATCCGCCCGACGCGCGCTGCCCGTACGTCGCGTGGCCGGAAGGCGAGGACGGGACGCCGGGGCGCGCGGCGCAGGAACCGCCTCCGGTGGAGGCGTCGCGGCTGGCGGCGGCGCGCGCGGCGGACGCGGCCCGCGCATCGCTGGAGGCCACGCGCGAAGCCGCGGAACGTTACCGCCGCAGCCGCGAGATCATCGATACGCTGCGCGAGGCCGAGGACGCCGAACGCCTGGCGCGGCAGGCGCTGGAAGAATGCGGCCGGAACCCGGAGCCGCTTCGCGCGGCCTACCTGGCCTGGGCGGCCGAACGGGCCGCGGAAGCCGCGGCGCGTGGGCCGGCGTGCGTGGCCAACGCCGACGCGGTGCGCGGCTTCCGGCAGGGCAAGGAATCGGTGCCGTGGGGCGCGTGGGCGGCGCCGGTGGCGTACTGGTTCTTCGCGATGCTCGCGTTCCTGATGATGCAGCTCTTCGGGCTGACGGCCTTCCGCGAAAGCTGGGTCGAACAGGAGCGCCTGCCGTTCCCGTGCGCGAAGCTGGCGGAAGGCATTCTGCGCCCGGACCCGGCGCAGCCGTGGGAGCAGCCCGGGCAGGACTCGTTCCCGCGCGCGCTGCTCACCGTCGCGTTCTTCGGCGGACTGCTCTTCGCCGTGCGCGGGATGCTTTCGATCAGCGAGACCACCGGCGCGCCGGTGCCGCCGATGAACGCCCTGCTGGACCTGGACCTGACGGGCCTCGACATCGTCCGCGGCGTGACGGTGCGGCTGCAAGTCCTGCCCTTCGCGCTGTTGATGCTGATGTTCTTCCCGCTCGACCTGCTCTTTACCGTGGTGATGGCGTACGTGCTGGCCGAATTCGGCGTGCCGCTGGTGCTGGACCTCTTCGGCATTACCGAACGCCTGGGCGTGCGCGGCTACGTGCTGCGTTCGGGCGGGATGTGGGGCATCACGTTTTTCACGCTGGTCTTTCAGCGCGCGGAACTGCTGCGCCTGATCCGGGGGCTGTGGGCGCGCGCGTCGGGGCGGGGGAGCGAACCGCTGAGCCCGCGCGAACTCTCGGCGGGCTTCGTGCTGGCGCTGGGGGCCTTCGGAGCGCTGATGCTGCTGGGGCAGCGGCACACGGGCGTGCCGCTCTGGTCGCAGGGCTTCTTCCTCGGCTACGTGCTGCTGATGATCCTGGTCTACAATTTTCCGTTCATGCGCATGCGCGGCGTGGGCGGGTTCAGCTACGTCGAATTCAACCACATCCTGCACGCGGGCGGGTGGTTCAACTGGCACTGGTGGGGCCTGCGGCATTCTGTGCCGATGGCGCAAGGCAGCGCGATCTTCCGGCCCGACGCGCCGCTGAGCTACCTGGGGCTGTACCAGATGGAAACGTTCGGCGCGTACGGGCAGTCGTACGGGCCGGGGATGCAGTTCATGGACGCGTTCGCGCTGGGCGAAGGCACGCGCGCGCGGCCGCGCGACGTCTTCAAAGGCCTGGCGCTGGGCGTCTTTCTCGCGCTGCTGATCGGGATGCCGCTGTACCTCGTCGCCGCGTACCACGTGGGCTACGACAACACGCCGCTGGCGGGTTCCTGGGGCAGCATGTTCCTGACCAGCGACAAAGCCTCGCGCTACTACACGAAGCTGAACCCGGGGATGTTCACCAACGTCTCGATCTGGTGGGTCGTGGCCGGCGCGCTGCTGATGGGCGGGTGCATGTACCTGCGCCGCGAACACGCGCGCTTTCCCATCGAACCGATGGGCCTGCTGATCGCCGGATGCGACGGCGGGCGCACGGTGCTGGGCACCGACAACCTCTGGTTCACCTTCGGCGTGGCGTGGCTGCTGAAGTGGGCGCTCTTCCGCTGGTACGGCGTGCGCTTCTTCCAGGAAAAGGTGACGCCGCTGGTCGTCTACGCGCTGATGGGCATGACCCTGGGCATGCTGCTCTTCCTCTTCCTTTCGGCGATGCTGCTCGGGCGGGGGATCGCGCTCTAGCATGAACGCGCCCGAGCACCTTCCGGCGGCTCCGGCCGCGAACGCCTCCGCCGCGCCCCGGCGCTACCTGCACGCGGCGCTCTCGCCCGCGTACCTGGGCCTGGCGGTCACGCTCGTGGCGCTGCTGGCGGGGCATTCGCCCAAAGGCGCGGGCCTGGCCGGCCTGGTGGCGCTGGGGATGGCCGTGCCGCCGGTGGCCGTGGTGCTGCTGGGCTGGAAGACGGGCAGCGCGAAGCTGGTGCGCGCGGCGCTGCTGGCCATCGTCGCCGAAGTCGCGCTGATCGGCTGGGCCTTCTCGCCCGGGCGCACGCAGGACTTCGGCGTCGTGAAGCTGAATTCCGAGAAGGCCCGCGAACGGCTCGCGTACGGTTCGAAGGAAGCCTACGCGGAGGTGCTGCGGCGCGCGCGGGCCGTTGCGGCGTTCGGTTCGCGCGAGACTGGCTCCGAGGGCCTGCGAAAAACCCTCGCGTTCGTCGCGGAGGAACTGGCGCGCCGGGGCTGGGACAAGCGCGCGGACGGCGAGGCCGAAGGCCTGGGCGAACCGCCTCCGGAAAAGACGCTGCGCGTCACGAACTTTCCCGTGCTGGCCCCGCGCGACGCGGGCAGCCGCGTGCGCGTGCTGGGGGAAACGCCGGCCGAAATCCCCGCGTTCGCGCTCCTGCCTAATGCGGTGCAGGCCTGTGCGACGCCGCCCGACGGCCTGCGCGGGCGCCTCGCGTACCTGGGGCGCGGCGAGAACGCCGACTGGGAAGGCCGGGACCTGAAGGGCGCGATCGCGGTCTTCGAGTTCGATTCCAACGACGCCTGGCGCAAAGCGTACGAGGCCGGGGCGGCCGGCGCGGTCTTTCTGGAATCCCCCGGCGGCGGCGAGAGCGTCCGTCAGGCCGACCAGAAGTACCTGGCGCTGGTGCCGCTGAACATGCCGCGCGTGTACGTGCGCGACGAGACCGCCGGCGGCGGCGCGCAGGCCTTGCGCGCGGCGGCCAAGCGCGGCGCGGAGGCCGAACTGGTTTCGGGCATGCGCCTGGAGACCGTGGACGCGCCGGTGCTGGAAGCGCGCATCCAGGGCACGCAATCGGACCGCGAACTGCTGGTGATGGCCCACGCCGACGCGCACGCGGTCGCGCCGGGGCTCAGCTTCGGCGGGCAGGAAGCCTTCGGCGTCGGCGCGTGGCTGGCGCTCTTCGATTACTTCGCGGCGCATCCGCCGGCGTTCTCGCTGCGGTTCGTGCTGACCACGGGCCACTGGCAGGCGCAGGCGGCCGGGCGCGCGGACGCGTACGCGGTGCGGAAGGCCGTGGGCCCGCGCATCGCGATGGCCATCGGCGTGGCGCTGGACCCGGAAGCCGAAGGGCTGATCCTGACCGACGAGACCGTCGCGGACTCCGTGCGCGGATCGCAATACTGGTTTCTGAAGAAGCTGCTCTTTACCGTGGACCGCAACGAGCCCGCGTGGATCGACCAGCTCGAGGCGCTGTCCGAACGACCCGTGATCGACCGCGGCGGCGCGCCTTCGAAGTACGCCTTCTGGGGCGGGCGGCCGACGATTCCCGGGTCGAACTGGAGCCTGTGGCTCGCGCCGGTGGACCAGTGGCCGCCGCTCTCGCACAGCATTGGCTTCCCCACGGCCAACCAGATGATGAGCCAGAACGGCGGGATGTCCGTCGCGCTGGTCACCTGCGGCGGCTACCGGCAGCGCCACTTCACCGCGCAGGACACGCTGGAATCCTGGCTTCCCAACGCCGAGAACCTGAAGCCGCAACTGGAGCTCTCTTTCGCGCTCGTCGGCGCGATCGCGGACCTCGATCCCAAGCGTTTTCCCGTCTACGAGGCCGATCCGCACCGCGAGTACGGCGGGTACAACCTCGCCGAAGTGCAGTTGATGCGCTGGAACCCCGGCATCCTCTGGTACGACAAGGGCGCGCCGAAGGGCACGCGCGCCTTCGCCCTGCTGGTCCCGACCGACGCGCGCTTCCAGCGCGGGCGGAACTACGCCTTCTGGCCGCGCCCGCTCGCGCCTTCGCGCTACACGCACCGCCAGTTGCAGTGCCTGCAGACGGTGTACATGGCCGAGGCCGGGGCGGACGGGCGCGCGGCGTTCCCCAACGTCTACTGCCCGATTCCGCAGGTGACGTACAACGCGCTGGCCTTCGCGCTGGACGGCGAGGGGCGCATCACGCACGCCTTCGACCAGGGCTTTCACGGCGACATGGAGTTCCGCTTTCTCGACCGGCGCTTCAACGCGGAGCGCATGCTCTTTCAGGTGCCGATGTTCGAATGCGGCGCGCTGGTGGCGGCGGGGCTGGTGGATCACCACCGCGTCAACATCGGCAGCCAGGTCGAACACGAGTACCGCATGCAGTGGGGCCTGGGCAACGACCAGGACGACGGCGAGGCGCCCTGGCTGCGCGTCCACGCGGTGAACGAGGCGAGCACGCACACGACGGCCGACGCGTACGCGTGGGTGCAGTACCGCGAGACCGCGATGATCTTCCTGAAGGCCGGGCAGCGCTGCGAAGTGCGCGCGGGCGATTTCACCCGCACGCAGGCGCTCTTCAACGACGACCCGCGCCTGCGCGCGGAACTGGCCGAGAAGGCCGGCAAGGAAGGCGTGACCCTGGGCGCCGCCGCCGCGGAACTCGACCGCGCCGCCTCCGGGATGGCGACGCTGAAGGTGACCTCCGGGCTGCCCGACCCCGAGTACGTCGGCTTTCGCGTCGAACGGGGCGAGGAACGCCGCCTGACCGGCACCGCGCGCTTCGCCGCCGAACAACTCGGCGCGATCACGCGCAAGCGCCTGGCGGACTACGGCGAACTGAACGTGCGCAGCCCGTCGGCCGATCTCTTCCAGGCGCGCGCCGACGCGCTTGCGCGCCGCGCCGAGGCCGAACGCGTCGAAGGGCGCGAAGCCGCCGCGCGCGCCACCGAGACGCTCGCGTGGTCCGACCAGTCGCGCGCCTACGCCAGCACCTACCGGCTGCTCGTGGACGTGGTGACGACGACGATCTTCTACTTCCTGCTGCTGCTCCCGTTCGGGTACCTGGCCGAGCGGCTCCTCTTCCCGCAGCCGACGCTGGTGCGCACGTGCCTGGTGGCCGCGGGGCTCTTCCTGCTCTTCAGCCTGCTCCTCTATTTCTTCCATCCGGGCTTCCATCTGGCGGGGAACGTCTTCGTCACCGTGGTCACGTTCGTGATCGTGATCCTGACGCTGCCGGCGCTGCTGATCATCGGCGGGCGGGGCCTGGCGCTGCTCATGGAGCCCGGCGCGAAGTTCAAGAAGCGCCACAGCGCCGACGCCGAGACCTGGGGCGTGCTCTCCGCGGCGCTCTCCCTCGCGGTCAGCAACATGCGCCGCCGCCGGCTGCGCACGGGCCTGACGCTCGCGACGATCACGCTGCTGGTGCTCTCGCTGGTGTTGCTGACCAGCACCGCCGCGAGCACGCAGTTCTACCGCGAACGGCAGGCCTTCCCCGAAGTGCCGTACCAGGGCGTGCAGGTGATGAACACGCACGACCACACCCACGGCATGAACGAGGCCGGCGTCGCGGTGCTGCAGGCGACCTACGAGCACGAAGCGCGGATCGTGCAGCGGCGCTGCTTCAACCCGGGGTTCGAGGCGAGCATCGCGTGCTACGCGCTCCCGAAGAAACTGCCCGCGAACGAAGCGCCGCGGCGCTTTACCGTGCGCGGCGCGATCACGCTCGAGCCGGAGGAGGCGCGGGTCACCGGGCTGGACCGCGCGGTCTCGGCGGGGCGGTTCTTCACGGCCGGCGACGAGAACGCCTGTCTGCTCTCGGAGGACACCGCCGCTCGGCAAAGCCTGGCGGTGGGCGACACGGTGCGCTTTCTGGGCGTGGACCTGACGCTGGTGGGCCTGCTGCGCGCGAACCGCGTCGATGCCGAGATCGTGGATGTGTGCGGGAAGCCGGTCACGCCGCAGGCGTTCTACCGGCAGGCGCTGAACGTCGATTCGCCGGACGCGCTGATGGCGGGCGAGACGCTCTTCGTGCCCGGGGCGCTGGTGCGGCGCGGGTTCCCGGCGCCGTTCCCGGTCTTCTCGGTCGTGATCGTGCCGAATGCGGCCGGCGAGGAGGCCGTGGCTCGCCGTGCGAACGAACTGGCCGCGCTGCGCGCGAAGGCCGAAGGCGAACGCCTGGGCGCGCTGCCCGACCGCCTGCGCCGGCTCGCGAAGGGCGAACTGACGCCCGGCGAGGCCGAGCGCCTGGCCGGGCATCCGAACGCACAGTCGGACCGGCAGCTTGCGGAATACAACCTGAAGCGCCGCACGCTCAAGCGCATCGGCGAGGAAGTGGCCGCGCAGCACAACAACGTGGACGTGTACCTGACCGAACCCGCGCCGCCGTGGGCGGAAGGCGCCCGCGACCGCGTGGACTTGCTCTCGGCCTTCGCGCGCGTCTCGCTGCAATCGGGTTCGTTCCTGATTCTGCCGTTCCTGATCGCGTTTTTCATGCTGCTGGCGATCATGATCGGCAACGTGTACGAACGCCGTCAGGAGATTCACGTCTTCTCCTCGGTGGGGCTGGCGCCCAAGCACGTGGCGGGGATGTTCCTGGCCGAGGCGCTCGTCTACGCGGGCATCTCGTCGGTGCTGGGCTATTTCCTCGGCATCATCCTGCTCGATCTCTTCCGCCGCGCCGGGTGGCTGCCGGCGGATTTCCATCCGAACTACTTCGGCAAAGTGGTGATCTGGTCGGCGGCGCTGGCGACGGGTTCGTCGCTGCTCTCGGTGCTGTACCCGATGCGCATCGCGGCGCTGATGGTCAACCCGTCGCTCGAGCGCATCTGGCGCATCGAGAGCGAGCCGCAGGGCGACGCGTGGACGATCGCGCTGCCGTTCGTCGCGCACGACCGCCGCGAAGCCCTGGGGATGCTGGCCTTCGCGCGCGAGTTCCTCGGCCACCACCGCGGCGAACGCACTGGCGCGTTCGCGACCGAGGACGATCCCGCGCTGCACGAACGCGACGGCGAGGCGGCGCTGGCGTGCAGCGTCTGGCTCTCGCCGTTCGAGCGCCATCTGGTCCAGACGATCGCGCTCGTGCCGCGGCACGAGGCTGGCAAGGAGCGCTACCGCTTCGACCTGTGCATCCGGCGGCACTCCGGGCCGGACTACCTCTGGCGCAAATCGAACCACGCGTTCGTGGACGGGCTGCGCAAGCAGATGCTGATCTGGCGCTCGCTCGACGAGGCGCAGATCGAAGACTACGTGCGCGCGGGCGAGGCCGCCGCGGCCGGGGCGAAGGGAGGGGCCGCATGAGCGAGGCGCAGGCCACGCCGGCGCTGGCGGCGCCGGAACAGCTCGAGGACGGGCTGAACGCGCGGACCTTCTGGGTCATTCTGTACGGCGCGTTCATTCTCATGCCGGCGAACCTGTACCTGATGCTCGTGGCGGGCACCTCGCTCACCGGGGCGGTCTCGTTCGTGGCGCTGATCCTGTGGGTGGAACTCGCGCGGCTGGGGCGGCGGCCGCTCTCGCCCGCGGAAGCCTTTATCGTTTACGCGATCTCGGGGATGGCCGCGAGCCAGATGCTTTTCTACAACTACGCGGTGCATCCGGCGTATTTCCGGGTCGCGGAGGTCGCGCACACCTTCAAAGACGCGCACGGCGTGCCGTTCGCCGACCTGGCGCCGGCGTGGTGGGCGCCGCCGGCGGAGGTCTCGGCGAGCCGTTCGTTCTTCCATTCGGCGTGGATCGCGCCGATCGCGGTCTCGGCGGTGGTGTGGATCTTCCACATCGTCGCGGACCTCTCGCTCGGCATCCTCGGGCGCGAGATGTTCCTGAAGGTGGAGAAGCTGGACTTCCCGTTCGCGAAGCCGACGGCCGCGGCGTGCGAGGCGCTGACCGGCGGCGACGAGGAATCGCGGCGCACGTTCACGCTCACGAGCCTGATCGGCGCCGTGTGGGGCGCGCTGGTGTATTTTCCGGTGCTGCTGGGCAAGGGCATCCTCGACTGGCCGATCCCGTGGGCCGACTTCAACCAGCTCGTGCATCCCATCCTGCCCGGCGCGATCCTGGGGCTGGGGACGGACCTGATGTCGTTCGCCGCCGGGTTCATCCTGCGCTTCCGCGTCATCGTCTCGATGCTGCTCGGCGGGCTCGCGATCCAGGTCGTCGGCAACGCCTGGGCGGCGAAGCACCATCCGATCTTCGCCGAACGCTTCGCGGAGGGCATGTCGATCCGCACGACGCTGCTCCAGCAGCTTTTCGTGTGGATGCCGGTCTTCATCGGCGGGATGCTGGCGGCGGCGATCCTGCCGCTGGTCTTCCAGCCGCGCACGCTGCTGGGCACCTTCGCGAACCTGATGAAGTCGAGCCGCACGATGGCCGGGGCGCCGGCCTCGGGCGAACGCACGGTCTCGGTGCGCTGGCTGCTCTTTCTCTTCTTCGGCTCGGTGATCTGCGCGGTGCTGCTCTTCCGATTTCTGATCCCGGACTTTCCGTGGTACTTCATCGCGCCCTTCGCGATGCTCTGGTCGTTCGTCTTCTCGATGATCGACATCCGCGCCAAGGGCGAGACGGGCTTCCGCGTCGATCCGCCGTACGTCCGCGAAGGCCTGATCATCGGCACCAACAGCATGGTGCAGGCGGAGACCGGGCGCACGCTCTCGCCCGGCGTCTGGTTCGCGCCCTGGCCGATCTCCCTGGGTTCGGCGCAATGGGTGGAAAACTTCAAGGTCTGCGAGATCGTGCGCTGCCGGCCGCGGAGCTACATCAAGGCCGCGATCCTGGGCATGCTGGTGGGGATGGCCGCGAACCTCTTCTTCATGTCGGTCTTCTGGTCGGTCGCGCCGATTCCGTCGTCCACGTACCCGTACGCGGCGACGATCCTGCCCGTCTGGACGACGCAGCTCTGCTTCTGGATGTCCACGACGGTGGAAGGCGCGCGCTTCGGCGACGCCTCGGGCGCGGAGATCGTGGCGCAGGTCTTCCGCTTCGACTGGATGGCGGGGGCGTTCCTGGCCTTCGGCGCGCTGTACCTGCTGGGGCGGTTCGTGAAGCGCCTGGAACTCTCGCTGATCGGCGTGGCCGTGGGCATGGCGATTCCGCTGCCGTTCACGCTCGCGATCTTCGTCGGCGGGCTGATCGCGATCGCGGTACGGCGCTGGAAAGGGACGGACTGGTTCGAGAGCCACCGCTACGTGATCGTGGCGGGGCTGGGGATGGGCCTGGGCGTGGTACTGGGCCTCTTCGCGTCCATCGCCGCGCTGATCAATTCGCTGGTCTGCCTGCCGTATTAGGCGCGTGCCGGGGCGGAGCGTTCGGGCAAGGGGCCAGCGCCTTGCGCACGGCCTGCAGCAGGCTGGCGGGCGTGAAGGGCTTCTTGAGAAAGGCCTCGGTCTTCGCGACGGCTTCCTGCAGGCCCGAATTCTCCGGCGCATAGCCCGAGACGAGAAGCGCGCGGATTTCCGGGCGGGCGGGGCGGATCGCGCGCAACAGGTCGATGCCGCCCATCTCGGGCATCATGACGTCGCTGATGAGCAGGTCGATGGGCGCGCGGGTCCGGGCGGCCAGTTCGAGCGCCCGGCGGCCGTTCTCGGCCAGAAGCACGCGGTAGCCTTCGGACTCGAGAATCTCGCCGACCATCCCGCGGATGCCCTCGTCGTCCTCGACGACGAGGATCGTCTCGCTGCCGCCGGCGGCGTCCAGCGCCGGGTGTTCGCGGACCGCGACTTCCGCGGCGTGGTCGGTGACCGGAAAAACCAGGTTGAACTCGGCGCCGCGGCCCGGCTGGCTCCAGACGCGGATATTGCCGCGCAACTGGTTCACGATGCCGTAGACGGTCGAGAGCCCCAGGCCGGTGCCGCAGTTGGCCGCCTTGGTGGTGAAGAAGGGCTCGAAGATGCGCGCGAGGGTCGCTTCGTCCATGCCCACGCCGGTATCGCGCACGGTCAGAGCCGCGTAGGTGCCGGCGGGCATGCCCACATCGCCCAGGCCGCCGTTCTCGGGTTGCTCGTACCGCCGCGTCTCGATGTAGACCGTGCCGCCGTCCGGCAACGCGTCGCGCGCGTTGACCACCAGGTTCATGATCACCTGTTCGATCTGCGCGGGGTCGGCCAGAATGTTGGGCATCTCCGGGCTCAGCGACATCTCGAGGTGGATGTTTTCGCGGATCAGGCGCTTGAGCATGCGGTGCAGGTCGGTGACGACGATGTTCAGGTTCAGGGGCCGGTTCTGAAGCACCTGCTTGCTGCTGAAGGCGAGAAGCTGGCGCGTGAGCGCCGCGGCGCGTTCGCCCGTCTTGTAGATCATCTCGAACTCGCGGCGCATCTCCGAAAACTCGGGCAGCTTGGACATCATCAGCATGCTGCGCCCGTTGATGACCGTAAGAAGGTTGTTGAAGTCGTGCGCGATGCCGCCGGCGAGCAGGCCGATGGCTTCCATCTTCTGCGCGCGCTGGAGCGAGGCCTCGGCCTGGCGGCGCAGGCGGCGCTCGTTGGCTTCGTTGATGGCGCGCCGAATGGCGGAAGGCAGGCGCCCGAGTCGGTCTTTAAGGATGTAGTCCACCGCGCCGTTCTTGAGCGACTCGACGGCCGCTTCCTCGCCCATCGAACCGGAGACGAAGACGAAGGGCAGGTCCGGCGCTACGGCGCGCGCGAAGGCCAGCGCCGCCTGCCCGTCGTAGGCCGGCAGCCGGTTGTCGCTGACGATCAGGTCGAATTCGTGCTTGCCGGACAGGGCCTGTTCGTAGGACTCGCGGGTCCATACGCGCACGAACTTCGGCTCCAAGCCGTCCTTGCGCAATGCGGATTCGATCAGCATCGCGTCGGCTTCGGAGTCTTCCAGATTTAGAATACGTATGGCAGCCATGGGCGCGCCTCGCTCGCCAAAGGTTGCGGTGAATAGTACGTCCCAATGGTTGGATACGATACGGAGATCGTCCCCAACGCCCCACGGTTGAAATAGCAAATGCGAGACGCATTCGCGTTAAAAAACGATGTGCGTCCAAGACGTTTCATCTGTGATCGGTTCGGCAAATGCTGCACGATCAGCTGTTCGGGTTTTTGGAAAACGAATGGGGCAATATTGGATATCGAAGTACGAATCGGTGGGTTTCGGAAACTTCTGCCGTCACCGCTTTACATACTGCAACTCATAGTATTGCCGGTACGCGCCGCTCTTGATCGAATCCCACCACGCGCGATGTTCGCGGTACCAAGCCACGGTTTCCGCAAGACCGGACGCGAAATCCACTTCCGGCTTCCAGGACAGTTCGCGAGCAGCTTTTGAGAAATCGATCAGGTACGCGCGGTCGTGCCATCCTTCACGTACGTGATGGCCGAATCGTCGCGCCCCGTCAGGTGAATCAGGCGGCGCGTCAGGTCCAGGTTCGCCGTCGGATTTCCGCCGCCGAGATTGTAGACCTGTCCGGCCTTGCCTCTTTCGAGCGCCGCGAAGACGCCGCGGCTGTGGTCGTCGCAGTAAATCCAGTCGCGGATGTTCCCGCCGTCGCCGTAGACGGGGACCGTGCGCCCTTCCATCAGGTTGGTGGTGAAGAGCGGGATCAGCTTTTCGGGGAACTGGTACGGGCCGTAGTTGTTCGAACAGCGCGTGAGGACGACGTCCATCCCGAAAGTATGGTGGTAGGCCAGCGCGAGCAGGTCGCCGGAGGTCTTGCTCGCGGCGTAGGGGCTCGACGGCTTGAGCGGGCTCGTTTCGGTGAAGGGCCGGCCGTCGTCGGCGGAGCCGTAGACTTCGTCGGTCGAGACCTGCAGGAAGCGCGCGTCGAGCTTCGCCTTGCGCAGCGCGTCGAGAAGGTTCTGCACGCCGCCGATGTTGGCGCGGACGAAGGGCGAAGCGTCGATGATCGAGCGATCGACGTGGGATTCGGCCGCGAAGTTGACGACGGCGTCCGGGCGCGCTTCTTCGAACAGCGCGGAGACGCCGGTGTCGCAGATGTCGCCTTTGACGAAGCGGAAGTTCGGGGCCTTCGCGACGGGCGCGAGGTTTTCCAGGTTGCCCGCGTAGGTGAGCGCGTCGAGGACGACGGTCTGGTGCCCGCGCGCGACGCTCATGCGCGCGAAACTGGATCCGATAAACCCGGCCGCGCCGGTCACGAGAAGCTTCATTCGATGACTCCGCCCTGGGAAGAACGCACGATACCGGAAAGGCCCTTCCGCCGCGAAGGCCGATTCGCCTGCCCGGGAAGGCCGCCGCGCGCCGGGTTTGAAGGCGTATTCCGTATTGTATTCGAGCCCGGTTTGGGCCATAAAAATTCACCGATATGAGTTCCGACCAAACGCCGGCGCCGCCGTCCGGTCTGGAAGGGCCGCAGACGGGCGGACTGGGCGCCCAACCCCACCGCATCGCCCCGCAGGACCTTTCCGGCGACCACCTGCTGTCGGGCGCGCCGCGGACGCAATCGCAGCACGCCGCGACCGCGGTGCCGGAACTGGGCGGCATTCCGCTCCTGGCCAAGCTCGGGCAGGGCGGGATGGGCGCGGTCTATTACGGCATCCACCCGCGGCTGGACATCGAGGTCGCGGTCAAGGTGCTGCCCTTCCACCTGGCCGGGCTCCATCCGGACCTGGTCGAACGCTTCTTCCGCGAGGCCAAGGTCGCCGCGCAGGTGCGCAGCCCGCACCTGGTCGGCGTCACCGACGTCAACCAGCAGGGCGCGCTGTACTACATCGTGATGGAATTCGTCCGCGGGCAGTCGGCCGGGACCCTGGTGCGCGAAGCCCGCGAGGCCAAGCGCCCGCCGATCAGCGAGGCCGACGCGCTGACGATCGTGACCGCCGCCACGCACGGGCTCTGCGCCGCGCACGAGGCCGGCGTGATCCACCGCGACATCAAGCCCGACAACGTGCTGATCCCGCAGCGCAAGAACGGCGGCTTCGATTTCTCCAAAGCCAAGCTCTGCGACCTGGGCTTGGCGCGCACCGAGGGCGTGGACAAGAGCCTGACCGGCAGCTACTCGTCGATGGGCACCCCGGGGTTCATGGCGCCCGAACAGGGCATGGACGCGCGCACCGCGGGGAAACCGGCGGACATCTTCAGCATGGGCGCGACGCTGTACGCGCTGCTGGCGGGGCACGCGCCCTTTCACGGCAGCAGCGTGATGAAGATCATGATGGACACGGCGCAGCAGCAGCACCGCCCCATCCGCGAACTGCGCCCCGACGTCACGCCCACCACCGAGGCCCTGCTGCAGCGCTGCCTGGCCAAGGACCCTTCGCAGCGCTACGTGGACGGCCAGGCGCTCCTGACCGCGCTGGAAAACTGCACCGCCTTCCCGGCCGAACTCGCCGAGACCATGCGCGTGCGCGCCGACCAGGGTGCCAGCCCCGTGCCGCCGCCCGCGCAGACGCCCGTGCCGATGCACGCGTACACGCCGCCGTCGAGTCCTTCCGCCACGCCGCCCACGGCGCCGCCGGGCACGCCGGTTCCGCCTTCGGGCGTCTCCGGGCCGCCCGCGTCTTCGGTGCCCGCGGCGCACACGCCGGTGCCCGCGTCCTTTGCGGGCGCGACGCCCCTGCCGCCCGCGCCGGCCAGGAGCGGATCGGCGGGCTGGCTGGCGGCCGCGCTCGTCTTCCTGGCGCTGCTCGGCGGCGGCGGGTTCTTCGGCTGGCAGCATTGGTCGGAACAGCAGGCGCAGCGCGCCGCGGCGCGCACCAAGGCGCTCGAACGCCAGGTCGAAGCGGAGGCCGCGCTGGAATCCTGGGACCGCGGGCGCGACCGCTTGCAGCAGCTTTCCAGGGAAGCGGGCCCGCTGGGCGAACGCGTCTGGCAGCGCCACGGGACGAAGCATTTCGGCGAGGCGCAGCGCTCGGACCTGCGGCGCAGCGCGACGCTCGGGCAGGCGCTGCTGGCCGAGGGCGAACACGGGCGCGCCGAGGCCTGCTTTGCCCAGGCCGAGACCGGCGCGCGCCCCGGGCTGGACCTGGCCAAGAAGGCCGAGGCCCTGCTCGCCGCGCTGAAACCGCTGCACGAGGAATTGCAGGCCGCGCAGAAGGAGGACGCCGCCTTTTTCGCGCCCGCGCTCCTGACCGGCAAGGATTTGGAAGCCTCCCTGGACGGCGATCAATGGGACACCGCCTTGGAACGCGGCAGGGCGCTCGAAGCGTCCCTGCGCGCCGCGCGCCTGGCCCTGGCCGCGAAGCACCGGGTGCCGCCGGCGCGCGCGGCCGCCGAACCTCTGGCCGCCAAGGCGGCGCTGAAGGGCGCGTTCACCCAGGCCGACGAGGCCGCGAAAAACGCGGAGGCATCCGCCAGGGCCGGCGACTGGGCGAAGGCGCAGGCGCTGTACGAGGAGGCCGCGGAGGCCTACGCGGGGATGCCCGCGATGGCCGAACGGCTGGGCGCCGAAGCCGTCAAGGCGGCGCGGCAGCGCTTCGAGGAAGGGAACTTCATCGCGCTGCAGCAGGCGCTGAAGGACGCCGAGGACCTGCGCCCGGGCGACCCGGCGCTCCAGGAGATTCGGGGCAAGCTGGCCGAAGCGCGCAAGGCCGAGCGCAAGGCCGCGGTGAAGGGGCTCTTTACGGCCCAGCCCGAGGCCCGCGCGGGGCTCGTGGAGCTTCTGCGCGAGGCCGCCGGCGACGGGGACGCGGAGGCGCTGAACGCGCTGGGCGAGGCGTACTTTTTCGGGGTGGGCGTGGCGCGGGATTTCGTCCAGGCCGGCGCGTGGTACCGCAAGGCCGTGGACGCGGGCCACGTGCCCGCGATGCACCACCTGGGCGAACTGTACCTGTACGGCTACGGGCGCCCGCGGGACGAGGCCGAGGCCGTGCGCTGGTTCGACAAGGCCGGAGCGGCCGGGGATGTGGCCGGGCTCTTCCGTTCGGCGCAGTGCCGCTGGTCGGGCCAGGGCGTGCCCAAGGACGAGAAGCGGGCCCTTTCGCTAGGCAAGGAGGCGCTCGAAAAGGGGCTGCTGGCCCAGGCGGAAGAGTCGCCGCGCCTGGCGATGCTGGCGGGCATGTACTTCGCGTATCCGTTTATCGAACAGCCCGACTACGCCAAGGCCGCGGCCTGGTTGAAGCGTGCCTTGGTCCATCCGCGCGCGCAGTCGCTGCTCGGCGGGCTGATCCTGGAGGGCCGCCTGCCCGGCGCGGACACCAAGGAAGGCCTCGGCATGCTCGAAGAGAGCGCGAGGGCCGGCGAATCCACCGCGATGTGGGCGCTGGGATACGCCAGCGAGAACGGCCTGGGCGTGCCGAAGGACGAAGCGAAGGCGCGCGAATGGTACGAGAAGGCCGCCCGTCTCGGCAGCCGCGAAGGCATGGAGATGCTGGGCAAGTCGCTCTACCGCGCCAAGGAATACGCGGACGCCTTCGGCTGGCTCCTGAAGGCCGCGGAGGCCGGCAAAGAGACCAGCATGACCTTTGTCGGGTATGCGCTGGTGGCGGGCGAAGGCGTGCCCAAGGACCTGGCGCGGGGCATCGAGTGGTACCGGAAAGCCGCCGACGCGGGGGAGACCGTCGCGGCGCGCAACCTGGGCAACCTGTACCTGAACGGGCAGGGCGTGCCCAAGGATCCCGGGAAGGCCTTCGACCTCTTCCGCCGTTCGGCCGAGGGCGGCAACAGCGGCGGCATGGCCAACCTCTCGTACATGTACCGGATCGGGTCGGGTACGGCGCAGGACCACGCGAAGGCGCTCGACTGGGCGCGCAAGGCCGCCGAGCAGGGCGAGGCCTTCGCGATGAACAGCCTGGGCATCCACTACCATTACGGGCTCGGCGTGGCGCAGGACTTCGCCGAGGCCGCGCGCTGGTACGAGAAGTGCGGCCAGGCGGGGAACGCGGCCGGGTACCGCTGCCTCGCCGACCTGTACGACCAGGGCAAGGGCAAGCCCCAGGATCCCAGGCGCGCCTCGCAACTGTATCTCCAGGCGGCGCAGATGGACGACGGGCTCGCGGCGGCGATCTACGGCCTGCGCCTGGTGAACGGGACCGGCGTGGCGCAGGATATGCGCGAAGGGTTCACCTGGATCAGGAAGGGGACGGAACTCGGCGACGGGTGCGCGATGCGCTACCTGGGCGCCTGCTACGAGGCCGGGTGGGGGTGCGAAGCGAACCTGGAACGCGCGGCGGAGTGGTTCCAGAAGGCCATCGACGCGGGCGACCGGTTTTCGAAGTACCGGCTGGGGCTGCTCTACCGGGCCGGCGGGGGCGTGGCGCGCGACCCCGCCAGGGCCGAACGCCTGCTGCGCGAATCGGCGGGCGAAGAACCCATGGCCGCCGCCGCCCTGGCCGAGATGTACCGGGCCGGCGACGGCATCCCGAAGAACCCGGCGCAGGCGGCCTACTGGTACCGCAAGGCCGCCGACGCGGGCAACGCCAACGCCATGTTCTTCATGGGTTACTTTTACGACGTGGGCGAAGGCGTCGCGCAGGACAAGGCCCAGGCGGTCTACTGGTACGAAAAATCCGGAGACATCACCGCCAGCTACAACCTGGCCCTGATCTACGTGAACGCGGGCCCGCTGCAGAATCTCGCCAAGGCGGCCGAGTACTTCCGCAAGGCGGCCGAGCACGGCAACGCCGAGGCGATGTACAGTTACGCGATCATGCTCAACAACGGCCAGGGCGTGCGCCGGGACCCTTCGGCCGCCTTCGGCTGGTTCGTGAAGGCGGGCCAGAAAAACCACGCGCTCGCCATGGCCGAAGCGGGCACCATGTACGCCACCGGCAACGGCGTGGACCGCAACTACGCGCGCGCCGCGGAATGGCTCCAGAAGGCGGCCGACGGCGGCTCGGACCTGGGCATGTACAACCTGGGCGTCCTGTACCACAACGGCTGGGCGGTCGAGAAGAATCTGACCACCGCCGTATACTGGTACCGCAAGGCCGCGGGGAAGGGCAACGCCGACGCCACCGCCGCCTTGAAAGGCCTCGGGCTCCAGTAGCGCGCGGCCGTTCCCGTTTCAGGAAGGGCGCCCAACCCCGATGGCTCTGCCGGAACCCGCCGACCCGCCCCCGCCGCCGGAATTCCATCCGTTCAAGAACGCCCCGTTCCGCATGGCCATGGGCCTTCAGGAACTCGATCCGCGCGACTGGATTCGCATCGACGAGCGCTTCGCGGCCGACCGGGCGCTCAAGCGCGAGTTGCTCGACCGGCGGCACGCCGAGGTCTTCGCCGCGCTTCCGGGTTCCGAAGCGGCCGGCCGGGAGTGCCTGGAACTGCTGGCGGAACACCTGCTGGCCGTCTTCCCGCCCTGGTACCGGCGCGAAGACGGCGGCTGGCGGCTGATGCTCAGCGGCGAACGTATTCGCGATGACCCCGCGCTGCACCCGCTCGACCTGGCCGCGCGGCTGGTCCAGGAAGACCTCTGCCTGATGCAGTCCGGCCCGGACGGCCCCTACCGCCTCACCGCCGCCGCGGTCTGCTTCCCATCGCGCTGGAAGATCGCCGAGAAACTCGGGCAGCCGATGCGCGGCATTCACGCGCCGGTGCCGTTTTACGGCCGCGAATTGGGCGAGAAGGCCGATCGTTTCATGGAGATCCTTGCCGCCGATCGGCCGGTCTGGCGGCTGAACTGGAACATCCACGAGACCCCGGAGCTCTTTCAGCCCGCCGGGCCCGGGCGCACGGAACGCGATCCGTCGATCACGCCCCTCAACGCGGGGGAACGCCTGTGGCTGCGCGTCGAACGCCAGACGCTGAGGCGGCTGCCGGCCTCGCGCGCGATCCTCTTTACGATCCGCACGTACCTGACCGCGCTGACGGCCTTCCAAAACCGGCCGGAAGTGGCGGCTGAACTGGCGGGAGCGCTACGCGGAATGCCCCAGGATACGCTCCTTTATAAGAGTCAGACGCCGTGGCGTGAAGCGGCCCTGTCATGGCTGGACAGCCTAAGCAAATAAGAGCCTAAATGTCCTATCCCGTAAAATCGAAGGCAATGGCAGGCATCTTGCGGTATGAACTCAAGGGAAGTGCAATCGTTGCAAAAAAGGATGATGCACGGTGCAAGTCATGACGATATGAGGCATTACGTTGCAATCGGGGTTGAATATTTCGATATGCACATTATAGTTTAACTGTGGGGTTGGACCATTTCGCGACTTACCTTTGAAGGTGCATCCTAGGTCGGGAGAAAGGAGCCATTGCGGCTCGTAGTTGAGATGAAGACAACTCGAACCTTATCGAGAATAATGTCGCATGATCCCCTCCGGGTATCGTTGCTCCTCGCGGCAACGGTGGTCGTCCTGGGGAGTTGGAGTACGTGCGCCTACAGCGCGGAAATCCTGCTCGGTTCCAACCGCTCCAAAACCAACAATAATTCCCTGTCGATGACCACGACGGCGGCGGTACCGTCGGGGCAGAGCATCGTGGTCTGCGCGGTGGTGGACGATACGGGCGGGCTGACGGTCTCCTGTTCGGACTCGGCGGGCAATTCCTACAGCCAGGATGCCCATCGCGACAGCGGCGGCATCCAGACGTTCATCTTCTCCTCGCACAACGTCAACGCGCTGGCATCCGGCGGAACGATCACGATTTCGCTCAGCACCAACCGCACGGCCAAGGCCATGTCGGCCGCGGCCTTCGACCTGCTCCAGTCCACCGGCGCTTTCGACCGCGACGCCGACAACGGCGGCAACGGCACGGACATGGCCTCCGGAACCACGGCGACCACCAACCAGGGCGAGGAACTTCTGGTCGGCGCCATCGGCGTGGAAGGCCCGAGCAGCGACAGCTTCACCACCAGCCTCAACACGGCCGGCTACAACGGCTGGGCGGCTCCGGCGGCGCTGCGGGACGGGACGACCGGCGGTAGCGACACCTCCAACGTGACCATCAACTACCTTTTCCAGTCGGTCGTGACGGCGGGGCAGTACGAAGCCTTCGGCACCAACGGCAACTCCCGCGACTGGAATGCCTGCATCGCGACCTACCGTTACGCCAGCGGCGAAGACCGCTTCTGGATCGGGAACACGGCCGGGAATTTCAACAACGACGCGCGCTGGTCCACGACCTCGGGCGGCGCGAACAACACCCGCGCCCCCCGGGCCATCGACCGCGCCATCTTCACCAACGGCGGCTCCGGCAACTGCACCATCACCGCCGACGCGCTGGCCAACGGCATCGAGATCCGCAGCACCTACGCCGGCACCGTGACCCAGAACAACGGCGTGCAGCTCTTCCTCGGCACGCAGGGTTTCTCGCAGGCCGCGGGCACCTTCAACGGCGGCAACAGCCGCATCGTGGTCAACGGCGCGTACACGCTCTCGGGCGGGACCTTCCGCGCCACCTCCAGCCGCCTGACGGTTGAAACCTTCACGCGGACCGGCGGCACCTTCAACCACAACAACGGCACGGTGGTGATCCGCAACCCGGCCAACCAGAGCCTTACCCTGCCGGCCATGAACAGCCTGCGCCTCGAGAGCACGCTCGAGAACGGCCTGATCGGCCACTGGAAGTTCGACGAAGGTCTGGGGCGCGTTGCGCGCGACCTTTCCGGCACCGGCAACCACGGCGGCTTCCTGACCTGCCCGGTCCGGCAGAACGCCACGGTCGCGCCGCTCGTCTTCGACAACCCGCAGGCGATGACCTTCGGCGGCAACCTGGACGACAGCCTCGACGCCGTGGCCGTCCCCAGCAGCGCGAGCCTCAACACGACCGCGGCCATCACCGTTTCGGCCTGGATCAACCCGACGGCCTGGAACGTGGGCGGCTTCGACAACCCGCGCATCGTCCAGAAGGGCGTTAACGACGACCAGTTCCGCCTCACCAAGGAAGGCACGAACCTGCGCTGGGAGATCATCACCGGCGGCGCGACGCGGACGGTCAACACGTCCCTGCCTTCCACCGGCAACTGGCACCACCTGGTGGGCCGCTACAACGGGAGCACCGTGCAGCTTTTCGTGGACGGCGCGCTGGCCGGCAGCGTCAACGCGACGGGGAACATCCAGACCACCAACGACCACCTGATCATCGGCGCCAAGCGCCTCGGCGCGCCCTACGGCGACTACTTCCGCGGGCAGATCGACGACGTGCGCATTTACAACCGCGGCATCAGCGACGCGGAAGTCGCCGAACTGTACGCAGGGCGTTACGCGCAGGGTTCGACGGGCGCGGCGGCGTTCTCGTTCGCCGCCAATCCGACCTTCAACGGCATCCTGACGCTCGACAGCGGCATCCTGAACCTCGCCGCGAACCGCACGATCACGCTGGCCAACGGCGGCGGCGTGGACATCCAGAACGGCACGCTGCGCAACACGGCCAGTTCCTCGTGGAGCAACCCCGCGGTCTTCACCGGGTCGACCACCTCGGCGCGTTACAGCTTCACGACCCAGAGCGGCAGCATCCTCGATCTGAATTGGGTCAAGATCGAGAACCTGAATGCGAGCGGGATGGTGCTGGCGAACAATTCGACGGTCTCGTTCAACCACGTCTGGTTCGACCGCGGGGCGGGGGGCGGGACGGGGACGTACATCACGAGTCAGAAGAATCAGAATTTCACGATCAACAATACGTCGTTCGCAGCGGGCTACGTGAATTACGGCGTCACGAACACC
>JAHCJK010000058.1 GCA_026184295.1 Planctomycetota bacterium | reverse complement strand
TACCGCGGGTATTTCCACCACGGGCCGCGCGGGCTGATCCACCACCTGCACCGCGACAACGGCGTGAAGCACGCGAGCCCCGTCGGCGCGATGCTGCGCGCGGGCGTAAAGGAATCGCCGCTGGCGATCCGCGCGCGCGAAGGCCCCGCCGCCCTGGAACCGCTGCGCCGTTCGGTCGCGGTGCTCAAGTACGATCCGTCCGTCGCGTGCCGCTTCGGCCCGCGCCTGGAACTTCAAGACGGCCGGCAGAGCCTGCATCTGAAGCCGCTCGCCACGCACGCCCACGGCCTGGCGCTCTTCGGTTGGACCCTGCCCGAACCCGGCGCGAGCCTGCGGCTGAAGTTCACGCACGGCGAACGCGCGCTGGCCCGCGTGTACGACGACGAAGCCAACACGGGCCTGGTGATCTACGCCGACATGGCCTGAGCCGTTCGTTCCGCGCGACTTGCCCCGCCCCGCCCTTGCGCTATCTTCGAGCGCTCGCACCTTTCGACTACGGGAGCCGCCGACATGAATCACGACCTCGTGAGCACGCTTTTCCGCGAATTCCGCAAGCTGCCCATCTGCGATCCGCATACCCACGTGCCGTGGGACAAGCCCTGCGCGCTGCATCTCGGCGACCTGCTCGGCTACCACTATTACACCGAACTGGCCAACAGTTCGCGCGGCGAGCCCGTCAAATTGCCGGACGATCCCGACGAACGCATCGACTACGTCTGGCCGCACCTGCCAAAGCTGCGCGGGACCGTGCAGTTCGACTGGATGATGGGCATCAGCGAGATCTTCTTCGAGATCCCGCGCGGCGACTGGTGGTCGAAGCCCAAGCACGAGATCGTTTCGCGCGCGCAGAAGGTCATCCGCGACGGCTCGTACGTGCAGCGCGTCTTCGAACGCAGCAACGTGACGAAGGTGTACCTGACCAACCAGTTCGACGAGGACCTTTCGCGCCTGAAGGACCGCCGCCTGGTCCCCTGCCTGCGCACCGACGACCTCGTCTTCAACGCCGCCACCGCGAAGATGGTCGAACGCCTGGACGCGTGCACGAAGCTGAAGTCCGGCAAGAGCCTGAAGGAATTCGACAAGGCGCTCACGATGGTGTTCGACCGCTTTGCCGAATGGAAGATGGGCTACGCCGCCGTGGGCCTGCCGCCGGGCTTTGCGGTCGAACCGGTCAAGGCCAAGGTCGCCGAGAAGCTGCTGAAGCGCCTCGCCGACGGCAAGAAGTTCGACCGGGAACAGAAGTTCACGTGGGCGAGCTTCATGGTGGACCGGCTTGCGCAGCAGTGCGCGCGCGTGAACGCGCCCTTCTGCCTCATGGCCGGCGCCGACCGCGGCGTGTACGAACACGGCGTGCCCGCGGGCCAGGACCTGTTCAGTTGCGACGGCAACCTGCGCGGCTACGACGGGCTGCTGAACAAGTATCCGCAGGTGCGCTTTCCCATGATGGTGGTGAGCGACACGGCGGGGCTGGAACTGGTGACGGAAGGCTGGATCCGCCACAACGTCTATCCGTTCTCGCACTGGTGGTACGCGAACAACCCTGAAGACATCCGCCGCGAAGTGCGCCGCCGCCTGGACGTGCTCCCGCGCAACAAGTTCATCGGCTTCCACAGCGACGGCTACTCGCTGGAATTCGTGCTGCCGAAGTTCAACACCTTCCGCCTGCAGTTGGCGCTGGTGCTTTCGCAGAAGATCGAGGAGAGCCGCATCGCCGGGAGCGACGTGACCGAACCGCTGACCGTCGAAGCCGCCGTGGCCCTGGCCGAAAAGATCATGCTCAAGAATCCGGACGAGATACTGGGGGTGAAGTAGGGCGGCGTCGGAAGTGCCCCTCCGGATCAAAAGCAAAGTCGCGCGGCTCGTAATATCCGCATGCGGGGATCCCCGCGTCGGAGGAACCGGTCATGTTGCTCCAACAGTATGCGCCTCAAGGCCTAGTTCTGGCTTCGACAGCGATCGTCGGCTACGCCCTATGGATCGTAGACCCCAATACCAACAACTCGTCGCGCCACCTTCCGGGGCACAATCCAGAAATGGATGCCTTTTTCTGCCATGCGGATGGAACGTTGCGGCCTCGGACCAAGCCGCTGTTCGCGATCATCCTGATTGTGGTGGGCACTTACGCTTTTGTGCGGTGCTTCTAGTCCGGCCTACTTCTTCTTCCCGCCGAAGAAGCGGTTGAAGAAGCCGCCCTGCTTCTTCTGGCCGTCGTCGCCTTCGCCTTCTTCGGCGGGGGCTTCTTCCGGGGCCGGTTCGGCGGGCTTGGTCTTGGCCTGCATCTTCATGCGGTGCGCGCTGGTGAAGGCCGAGGGCTTTTTGCCCTGAATCGGTTTCGTGGCGGCGGGGCGGATCGGCTCGTCGTCCTCGTCCTCCTCGCTTTCCAGTTCGGCCTGCACGGCCTCGACTTCGGCCGGCGTATTGGGCGGATCGGGTTCGCCGGCCTGCGCCCCACCCTCCGCTTCCTCGGCTTCGATCTCCGCGGGCGCTTCCGGTTCGGCGGCGGCTTCCGCTTCGGGCGCGGCCTCGGCGGCGGCCTCTTCGGCCTGCGCTTCCGCCGGAGCCTCTTCCGCCGGGGCTTCCTCCGCGGGCGCTTCTTCCGGCGCCGCGGCTTCTTCGACGGCTTCCGCGGCCTCGGACACGCCGGCGTCCGGCGCGGCTTCGGACGAAGCGGCGGCGGCGGCCTCGGCTTCGCCTTCTTCCGAAGGCACGCCGATGATGTTGGCGAGCTGCCCGATCACCTGGCGGTTGGTCAGCGCCACGCGGCCCTGCAGCGAGACGGCGTATTCCTCCAGGCCGACCACCTGATGCACGGCCTCCTGCAGGTCGCCGCTGCCGCCCGCCGCGAGGTCCAGCGCCTGGCGCGCCTTGGTGACCACGACGACGAGCTGTTCGGCTTCGCCGCGCACGACTTCCAGCGTCGCGCGGAACGCGGGCACCAGCGGCTCCAGGGCCTCGACCAGCATCTTCTTGATCTGGTCGATCTCTTCTTCCTTCGCGGCCAGCAGGCCCTTGGCCTGCACGGCCTCGGCCTGGTGGTGCTCGATCTGCTTCTTCAGTTCGTCAAGCTCGGCGGAACCGGACGCGGGCGCTTCGGCGGGCGCGCTGGAGGCCGAGGCGCGCGCTTCGGCCAGGTCGGATTCCAGCTTCTTCGTCTGGGCGCGCAGTTCCTTGACCTGTTCTTCCAGGCCCTCGCGGAACTTCTTGAGGCGCTCGATCTCGCCCTTTGAACCGTCCGCGGCCTTGCGCGCGGCGTCCAGTTCGCCGGTGAGTTCGTCGATCCTGGCCTGGAGATCCTTCTGGGCCTGTTCGCCGGCGTTCGCCTGCTGCGCCTGCGCGTCGGCGAGCGCCTGTTCGATCTGGGCGCACTTCTGCTCCAGTTCCGAACGCCCCGAGGCCGACTGGTCGAGCTGGAGCTGGAGTTCCTCGAGCGTCTTGCGGTCTTCGGCGTAGGCGCCCTGCAGTTCGTTCAGGTCGGTCTCAAGCTGCTTGACCTTGCCGTCGAGTTCGTAGCGCTGGTTGACGGCGTCTTCCTTGGCCTTCTTCTCTTCGCCGAGCTGTTCCTGAAGTTCCTCGATGCGCGCGTCCTGGGCCTTGCGCATCTGCGACTGCTTGTTCCATTCGAGGCGGAAGGTCTCGCCCGACTTCAGTTCCTGCTGCAGGCGCTGGTCGAGTTCGCCGGCCTTGGCCTGCAGGGCGTCCTTCTCCTGGCGCGCCTGCTGCAGTTCGGCGTCCAGCTTCTGGAGTTCGTCGAGGCGGGTCTGCGTCTCGGTGAGCTTGGCTTCGGCTTCCTGGCGCGCGCCGTCGGTCTCGGCCTTGGCCTTTTCGGCGGAGGCGCGGGCCTGCTTCTCGGCTTCGAGCTGCGCGGTGAGCGTCGCGACGGTGGCCTGGAAGGATTCCAGGTCCTTCTGTGCGCGTTCGAGTTCCACGGAGGCGGCCTGCGAGGACTCGGCGGCGCGCTTCATCGCCTCCTGGTGCTCGTGGGCCGACGCGAGCTGCTGTTCGAGTTCGGTGACGCGGGTCTCGAGTTCCTTGCCGGCCTGCGCCTTCGCGTCGCGGGCTTCCTCGGCGTTCTTCAGCGCGATCTCGACGCCGGCCTTGGCGCGGCGTTCGTCGTCGAGCTGTTTTTCGAGTTCCTCGCCGTAGGCGGCGCGGTCCTGCAGGGTCTGCTGCGCGTCCGCGAGCGCCTGCTGCGCGGCCTCGAGGTCCTTGCGGGCTGATTCGGCTTCCTGGCTGGTCTGGGTCGCGGCGCCGGCCTGCGCTTCGGCGGATTGGCGGGCCTCGGCGAGTTCCCCCTCCAGCCGCGCGATGGTCTCGCCGGCGAACTGGAGTTCGGAGGCGCCCGCTTCCAGGTCCTGCACCCGCTGCCGGGCTTCGGCCAGAGCTTGCTGGGCCGCTTCCTGGTCCTGCTGGGCCTGCGCGAGCGCCGCGGCGTGCTCTTCCAGCGCCTTGCGCGCTTCGGCCAGTTCGGCTTCGAGCTGCTGCGCGGCGGCGCCGGCTTCGCCCGCGGCGGCGGCCTGACCTGCGGTTTCCTTGAGTTGCTTCTCGGCCTCGGCGACGCGCATTTCGAGGTCGAAGCGCGCCTGCTCGGCCTGTTCCTTATCCTTCAGCGCCAGGTCGAGGGCCTGGCGGTCGGCGGCGAGTTCCTCTTCGAGCGCGGAAATCCGGGCGGCGCGGGCGTTCAGTTCCGACTCCGCGGCCTGGAGATCCTCCTGGGCCTTCGCGGCGGTTTCGGCGATTCGCGGATCGGGTTCGGCCGCGGGCGCGGGGGCCTGCGCTTCGAGTTCGGCGACGCGCGCTTCGAGCGCCTGCTTGGCTTGCTCGAGTTCTTCCTGGGCCTGGGCGGCGGCCTCGCGCGCCTGGCGTTCGGCGGTGGCCTGCGCTTCCAGCTTGGAGGCCTGGGAGAGCTTCTTGCGGTTCTCTTCGAGGGCGTTGCGGGCCTGGGCGAGGTCGCGGTCGCGGGCGGCCAGCTTTTCCTGAAGGTCGGCGACGGCGGCCGAGTCGCCGCCCTTTTCGCGCAGGGCCTTGCGCGCGGCTTCCAGTTCGCGCCAGAGCTGTTCCGCGTGCTTGATCTCGTGCATCAGGCGCGTTTCGATGTCGGCCGAAGGCGCCGCGGCGCGGTTGGAAGTCGTCGAAGGCGCGGAGAGCTGCCCGAGCAGGCCGCCGCTGTAGGACTTCGCGGCCGGCGCCTTGGGCGAGACCGGAGCGACGGGCACGGCCACGGCCGACTGCGCGGCGGAGGACTTGGCCGCCTTCATCTCTTCCTTGAGCACCGCCGCGGCGAGGACGGGGTCGATCGATTCGTCCACGTCCTTGTTCTTGGCCGACGAGATGCTCGCCTTGCCCTTGTCCATGTCGTCGAAGAAGGAGGTGATCGCTTCTTCCTTGAGCGGCACGGCCGGCTTGGGCGGCGTGGCGGCGCGCAGGCCCGAGCCCGACGCGGCCTGCCCCGCCGGCGCCTGGCCGCCGGGGAAGATGTTGAGGCTCGCGGAGGACTTGGAGGCCCGCGGCTTGATGATCGGCGCGGTCGCACTGGAGGCGCTGGGCGCGACCGAGGGCGTGGCCGGGCTGGACGCGCCGGGGCCTTTCGCGACCGAAGGCGCGGCCGGAGTGGACGCCCCGGGCGGCTTGGGCAGCGCGACGGCCGTCTTGCGCGGGCCGCTGAGCGCGCCGATCAGGCCCGGCGAGGAGGCCTTGGGCGGTGCGGCGGGAGCCTTGGGCGTGCTGACGCCGGCCAGCGGCTTGATGGGCGTGCCCGTGCCGATCTGCACCGCGGGCGTCCGCGCGCCGCTCAGCGCCGGCGTGCTTTTCAGGCCCGACGAAGAGAACTTGCCGACCGCCTTGGCGGCGGACGTGGAAACCTTGGGCGCGTTGGACTTGGACCCGCCCGCCGAACCGTCCTCGGCTTCGGCCGCGGTGAGCGAGGCGATCCAGAGCGCGCGGCCGCCGCCGACGCTGGGCGAGACCTTTTGCTTACACTGGAAACACTGGATGATGCCCGAGGACGAGGGATTCTGCGACCAGCAGCAGGAACAGAGCAGTTTGGCTCCCGAGGCGTTTTGGGCGCCCATGGGGAACGTGTAGAGATTGCCGCACTGCCCGCATTTGAACTTCTTATCGCTGGGCGCGCCCTTGTACTTCTTCCCGCACCCCGCACAGACGACGATCATACTGCTCATAGGGGCCCCCCGAGTCAGGCCACCTGCACCAGATGGAGTATGTGACTGACGGTTGAAGGTACCGCAGAAATGCACATTTCAAACTACTTTTGTTAGCTCTTGAGCGTCAGACCTTTACCCCCGCCTTGTCGAACGCAATGCGTGCCGCGCCGATCAGGCCCGCGTCGTCGCCCAGCGTGGCCGCCACAATCCGGGCATCTTTAAAGATCGGGGCGTAGGCGCGGTTCTTGCCCAGGAATGTACGGACCCGCCCGACGACGATCTCGCCCGCCAGCGCCATCCCGCCGCCCAGGATCACGCAACTGGGGTTGAAGGCGTTCATCAGCGCGCCGATGCCCGTCGCAAGGTAGTCGCAGTTCCGGTCGAGCAGCGCGCCGGCGTAGGCATCGCCGTCGCGCACGGCGTCGCAGACGAGCTTCGCGTCGGCCTTGGCCGGATCGCCGCCGCAGAGTTTCCAGAGCAGGCTCGCCCGCGCGTCCTTGCCGCCGGCGGCGAGGGCCTCGCGCGCGTCGCGGCCCACGGCGGCGGCGGAGCCGTACTGTTCGACGCAGCCGAGAACGCCGCAGGGGCACGGGCGGCCGTTGTAATCGATGCTCACGTGGCCGAACTCCGTGCCGAGGTTCGAGTGCCCGTGGTAGACGTGCCCGTCGATCACGCACGCGCCGCCGATGCCCGTGCCGAGCGTGAAGAGCAGGACGATGTGTTCGCCGCGGGCCGCGCCGAGCCAGTATTCGCCCAGGGCCGCCAGGTTGCCGTCGTTGTCGGCGCCCGCGGGCAGGCCGGTGATGCGGGTCAGTTCCGGGCAGAGCGGATAGCCCTGGCTGTCGGGGATGTTGACGGCGCGCGACTTCATCACCCCGGTATCGGGATCGGGCGTGCCGGGCGTCCCGACGCCGATGCCGATGGTCTCCGGTCCGCGGACCTTGTTGACCAGTTCGGCCATGCGCGCGGCCACGGCGCCCATGCCGGATTCGGCCAGCGTGGCCGTCTTGTCGCGCGCCAGCACCTCCCCGCGTTCGTTCACGCGGGCGGCCCGAATGTTGGTCCCGCCCAGATCCACCGCGACTACGTCCGGCATGCGCGCCTCCGAGATTGACGATGGTGATGAGCGCCGGCCGCGCCGGGCTCCGTGTGGGTTGCGTGAAAGCCTGCGCGCATCACGGCCCCGCGTCCGCGCGGGGTTGGGCGCGCTGCCCGGCGCCGGCGCCGACCTTGTCGCCGGGCCTGCGCAGGTACTTGGTGAGGAAGACGACGTTGCCCTTGCGGCTGTAGGTCACTTCGTCCATCGATTTCCGCGCCAGCAGGATGCCCCAGCCGCCCACGCGCTTGCCGCTGGCGCGCCGGTCGCGGACGTGCGAGACCGGATCGAGGGTCGGGTCGGGCACCTTGGCCGGATCGAAGCCTTCGCCCTGGTCTTCGACGCGAAAGGTCACGCGGTCCGAGAGCAGGCAGTAGGAGACCTTGACGAGCTTGGCCGCGTCGCCGCGGTTGCCCCATTCCTTGGCGTTGGTGATCACTTCCTCCAGCGCGAGGCGCAGCTTGAGGCATTCTTCCATGGTCAGCGCCAGGGCCAGCAGGCGGTTGACGAAGCGTTCGAAGCGCGCCAGATGCATCGAGCCCGAGGGCGCGACGACTTCCACCAGCATCCCGTCGCCTTCGGACCGGACCACCAGCGAGGAGGCCAGGGCCTTCACGGCCTTGCCGCCGCCGAGCAGGTCGCGGCGTTCCTGCAGCAGGCGCGCGACGGCCTTGCGGAACTCGGCCATGTCGGCGGGCTTGAGCAGGTAGTCGTCGGCGCCGACTTCCATCGCGCGCGCGAGGCTCTGTTCGGTCTGCACGGTCGAGACCACCAGGATGGGGGTCTCGGGGGCGGCCTTGCGGATGTCGGCGATCAGGTTCCAGCCGCGCGAGGTGACGCTGGCGGGGTCGAGGATCACGAGATCGACGGGGTTTTCGCGCTTCAGCACCGCGATGGCGTCGGAGCGGCTGGCGACGGCTTCGATCTCCGCGGAATCGACGTCCTGAAGGACGGCTTTGAGCAGGCGGCGGGTGTTGGCGTCCTGGTCGAGCACCAGGATATGGGGCGGCTTGTCCATGCGTCCTTTCGCCCAGCAACCCGAACCGGCCCCCGGGCCGGTCCCATCTGTGATACGATTTCAGGATCGGTTCGTCAAGGAGCAGGTTACGCGCAACCGCCGTTCATACAAAGAGTTGCCCTAGTCGTCGAGGCCCAGGAACGAGGTCAGGGCCGCGATGGAATCGAGGACGTGGTCGGCGCGCGCTTCCATAAGCAGCTTGGCCGACTGGTTGTGTTTCAACGCGAAGACGGTCATGCCCGCGGCTTTGCCGGAGAGCACGCCGCCGACGGAGTCCTCCAGGACGGCGCAGTTTTCGGGGCGGGCGGGCTCGAGGCCGATCTTCGCGCCGGCTTCGTTCAGGATTTCGAGGCCGCGGCGGTACGGCTCCGGGTGCGGCTTGGGGAACTTCACGTCGTCGGCGCAGACGATGGCCTGGAAGAGCACGGTCAGGTTCGCGTTCTGCAGGGCCTTCTCGATCATGCGCCGGTCGCCCATGCTCACGATGCCCAGCGGCATGCGCGCGCTCAGCTTGATCACCAGTTCGCGCATCCCGGGATAGAGGATGTCCTTATTACCCATCTCGTCGAGGAACCACTTGCGCGCCTGCTCGCTCAGTTCCAGCACCTTGGCTTCCGACCAGCCGAACTGGCGGTCGCGGTTGAGCGTGCGGAAGAGGCCCGGGTCGTCGTGGTGGATGTAGCGGGCCTGGTAGTCCTCGATGGAGAGCGTATAGCCCATCGTCTTGAGGACGCGGTTGTAGACCTTGTGGTGCAGGTCCTCGCTGCGGCCCAGCACGCCGTCGAAATCGAAGAGGAAGGCCTGCAGCTTCATGCCCGCACCCTGGCCCGGTTCCCAGCGCCCTGCGCCGAAACGCGCGAATGCCGATTATCGCGGGGCCGCCGCGTACGTCATGTGCATTTGCGCGAATGTTCGCGCCGGGTAAACCAATCAAAATCGCGCGGCCCAGGCCCGCGCCTTCCAAGGAACCCCCGCATGCAGAACGCGCTCCCTCCACTCATGCTCCAGCCCGGCGACGAAAAACTCGGCTTTGTCGTGCATAAGGTCACGCCGCTCAAGAACCTGCGTTCCGTCGCGTACGAACTGGAACACCGCAAGACCGGCGCGCGGCTCCTGCACGTCCACAACTCCGACGCCGAAAACCTTTTCTGTATCGCGTTCCGCACGCCGCCCAGCGACGACACCGGCCTCCCTCACATCCTCGAACACTCCGTCCTCGCCGGCTCCAAGAAGTTCCCGGTCAAGGACCCCTTCGTCGAGATGGTCAAGGCGAGCATGGCCACGTTCATCAACGCGATGACGTATTCGGACAAGACGATCTATCCCGTCGCCAGCAACGTGCGCAAAGACTTCTACAACCTGGCCACCGTCTACTGCGACGCCGTCTTCCACCCGCGCCTGACCGAGGAGACCTTCAAGCAGGAAGGGCACCACCTGGAGCTGGAAAAGAAAAACGGCAAGCCCGCCGACCCGGCCAAGGCCAACCTGATCGTGAAGGGCATCGTCTACAACGAGATGAAAGGCGCCTACTCCGACGCCGACGCCTACGTGGACAACCTGATGCAGAAGCACACCTTCCCCGCCACGACCTACGGCAGGGACTCCGGCGGCGACCCCGAGAAGATTCCCGACCTGACCTACAAGGATTTCAAACGCTTCTACAAGGACCTGTACCACCCGAGCAACTCGTTCATCTTCCTCTACGGCGACATCCCGACGCTCGACCATCTGAAGTTCCTGAAGAAGGAGCTGGACCTGTTCTCGAAGCGCACGATCGACACCTCGATCCCGCGCCAGAAGCGCTTCAAGGCCGAGAAGCGGATCAAGAGCCCCTACCCCGTCGGCGCCAAGGAGCCGACCCGGAGCAAGACCTACCTGGTCATGAACTGGCTGGTCGGCGACGGGACCAACCCACTGGACGTGCTCACGCTCTCGGTGCTCGACTACGCGCTGCTGGGCAACGCCGCCGCGCCGCTGCGCAAGGCGCTGATCGATTCGAAGCTGGGCGAGGACCTGACCGAGTGCGGGTTCTCCGCCGGCACGCTGGAATGCACGTACTCCATCGGCCTGAAAGGCAGCGAGGCCTCGCGCGCGGAAAAGTTCCGCAAGCTGGTGCTGGGCACGCTGGCCAAGCTGGCCGAGGAAGGCCTGCCGCGGGAGGTCGTGGACACCGCCTTTCAGCAGATCGCGTACAAGTACTTCGAGATTCAGTCGATGTTCCCGCTCTGGCAGATGGACCGCTCCTACGCCACCTGGATTTACGGCGCGGACCCGCTGGCTTTCCTGCGCGCGGACGAACTGATGAACGAGATCCGCCTGCGCTACGAGCAGGACCCGGCGTACTTCAGCAAGATTCTGAAGGAGCGCTTCCTCGAGAACCCGCACCGCGTCTTCCTCGTCGCGTACCCCGACCGCAAGATGCAGGCGCGCAAGGACGCCAAGTTCGCCCGGCGCATGCGCGCGCTGAAGGCGCGCCTGAAGTCCCGCGACCTGGCGCGCATCGCCAAGGAAGCCGAGAAACTGGAGGCGCTGCAGGGCAAGCCGAACTCGCCGCGGGCCCTGGCGACCCTGCCGCGGCTGAAGGCCAGCGAACTGCCGCGCAAGCCGCGCCACATTCCCACTTCGGTCGAACCGCTCTCCAACGGCGTGGAAGTGCTGCGCAACGACGTCTTCGCCAACGGGGTGAGCTACCTGCACCTGGACGTCGATCTGGCCGGGCTGCCCGACGAACTGATCCCGTGCCTCTCGCTGTACAGCGACGCCGTGGCCAAGATGGGCGCCGCGGGGCGCGACTGGGTGGCGATCTCCAGGCAGGCCGCGTCGCACACCGGCGGCGTGCGCTTTTTCGCCTACGTCAACGCGCACATCGCCGATCCCACGCGCAGCGTCCAGCACGGGCGCTTCACGCTCAAGTTCCTCGACGGCAAGGCCGACGAGGCGCTCGCGATCTTCCGCGACATCTTCCTGGAGATGGACCCGCGCGACGCCGCGCGCTTGAAGGACGTGCTCCTGCAGACCAAGGCCGCGCACCGCAGCATGATCGTCTCGTCGGCGCTGGACCTGGCCGCCCGGCACGCCGCGCGCCACCTGACCCGCGAGACCTGGGTCGCCGAACAGCTCGGCGGCCTGCCGCAGACGCAGCTTGTCGAACGCCTGTGCGAGGATTTCGAGGCGCAGCACCCGGCGCTGATGGAAAGCCTGACGCGCATCCGCGACTTCATGCGTTCGCGCAGCCGCATCACCGCCAGCTTTACCGGTTCCGACGCCGTCTACCGCAAGGTGCGCGGCAGCCTGGAGGCCTGGACCGGTCAGATGCGCGCCGAGAGCGTGCCCGCCGGATGCCCCACCTTTCCGGTCTCGGCCCCCGGGCGCGCCGGCCTGGCCGCGCCGATGGAGGTGGCCTACTGCACGCAGGTGCTGCCGGCCCCGCACGTCTCCCATCCGGACTCGCCCACGCTGGTCGTCGCGAGCCGCCTGCTCAGCCTCGGCTACATGTGGGAGGAAGTGCGCATCAAGGGCGGCGCGTACGGCGGCGGCAGCGCGTACAACGGCGTGGACCGCACCTGGCAGTTCTACTCCTACCGCGACCCGTGGATCACGCGCACGTACAACACCTTCCGCGGGTTGATCGAACACGTGAAGAAGGCCAAGTGGTCCCAGGCCGACATCGACCGCGCGATCATCGGCACCGCCAAGCACGGCGAACGTCCCGTCCGCCCCAGCGAGGCGACCTCCACGGCGCTCTGGCGCCACGCCAACGGCGACACGCGCGAACTGCGCGAACTGCGCCACGCCGCGTATCTGGCCGTCACGCCCGCGAAGGTCAAGGCGGCGGTGCTGAAGGTCCTCGAAGAGAACTTCGAGAAGGGCGGCGTCTGCGTCGTCAGCAGCCGCGAGAAGATCGAGCAGGCCAACAAGGAAACCCCGGACGCGCCGTTCGCGATCGAAGAGATCATGAAGAGCTGAGCGCTAGGACGAATAGAGGCGCAGCGAGAGCGCCGTGCGCTCGACGATCTCGCGCACGCGCTCGTCCGGCAGGCTCTTGGGCAGGAACGGCACGACCAGGGCCTTCGTGGTCGCGAGCGTGATCTTGGCGCGGTCGCTGTCGGAGGTCGGATTCCCGAAGGGCCCTTCGGCGTCGGCCACGCACGCGCGCCCGGCGACGTTCACGCGGTCCTTGCGGATGCCCTCGTAGCCTTCGCCTTCCAGGCCGCGCCGCGCGCGGACCGGCGGGCGGATCTTCTCGAGATCGTACAGCCCGAACGGCACCAGAAAGCGCAGCGAACTCAGGTTCAGCGCGTCCACGAGCGTGTTGACCGTGTAGAGTTCCTGGCCCTTCAGCACGCGCCGCAGCAGCGCCTCCGAACTCGGGCGCGTCTTCGTCGGGTCGATGCCCAGCGCCCTGTAGCTCGCGCGGACCTCCGCGATGCCCGGCGCCTGCCCGATCTCCGTGCCCGCGTACTTCTCGCGCAATTCCTTCGAAAGCTCCGCGATCGAGCGCGCCAGCGCCTCGTCCGCCGCCTTCACGCGCAGGCCTTCCAGCGCGAACGCGGGGCAGCGCAGCGGCAGGTCCGCGGCGACCTCGACGGGAAAATCCTCCAGCGGGATGGCGCTCATTCGACCTTGATCTTGGAGATGTCGAACGCCGGCTTGGGAAACGACATCTGAAGCGACTCGAGCGTCTCGACGAGAATCTGCGAGACCGCGAGGTTGCGGAACCACTTCCGGTTCGAGGGGATCACGTACCAGGGCGCGTGCTTCGTGCTGCACTTTTCGAGCGCGTCCTCGTAGGCCCGCTGGTACTCCTTCCAGTATTTCCGTTCGCCGAAGTCCGAGGGGCTGATCTTCCAGTGCTTGTCCTTGTCCTTCAGGCGGTCCTGAAAGCGCTCGAGCTGCTCGTCCTTGCTGATGTGCAGGAAGAACTTCACGATCACGACGTTGTTCTCGGCCAGGAGTTCCTCGAAGCGGTTGATCTGTTCGTAGCGCGCCGCCCAGACGTCCTTCGGCACGAGTTCGTGCACGCGCACGACCAGCACGTCCTCGTAGTGCGAGCGGTTGAAGATGCCGATGTCGCCCTTGTTCGGGACGGCCTTGTGGATGCGCCAGAGGAAATCGTGATCGAGTTCCTCGTCGGAGGGTTTCTTGAAAGAAGTGACCGTGCAGCCCTGCGGGTTGAGGCCGCGGATGACGTGGCGGATGGTGCCGTCCTTGCCCGCGGCGTCCATCGCCTGAAGGACGATCAGGAGCGAGCGCCGGTTTTCGGCGTAGAGCAGGTACTGGAGTTCGTCGAGGCGGCGGATGTTCTGTTCGGTCAGCTTCTCGACCTTCGCGCGATCCTTCTTGCCATACCCCGCGGAGTCTTCCGGGTCCCGGTCCTTGAGGCGGACCTTCTTGCCGGGCTTGACGAGAAAGCGCTTGCTGAGATTCACGGGCGGGCCTCCTGACCTTTGCGCATGAACGAGCCCGATCATGCCGCTAGCGCGATTCAGGATCAAGGAGAGGCGAAGGGTCCCAACTCGCTTCCACCTCGTCCACCTTTGGGCCGTACAGCCAATGGCCGACCCGAACCCAGCCCGTGCGCGTCCATCCCTTGGTGTCCCGCACGCTCAGGTGGAGCACGCAAGGAAACACCTTGTTGCCTTGGAATGGCGTGGTTTCCCACCACTTCGCCTCACGCGCTTCCAGGATTTCCAACCCTTCGCGCCGCGCCCAACGCAGGAGAATTGAGTGGTACAGAGGCATGTTGTAGCGGCGGTGCAGGCAGCGGAAGAGAACGTTGCCGAGGAAAACCCAGGCCACGGGGAGGAGGAGGAACCAGGGGCTCATCTCCCCGCGCACGCGCCTACCGCGCCTTCTGCGTCGCGGTGGCCCAGCTTTCGAAGGAGAAGTAGATGTACCCGAGCAGCAGGACGCTGAGGCCCACCGCGAAGGCGACGTAGGCGGGCCAGATCATCGACTGCATCTCCACCGCCTGCGAACTGCCGACGGTCTTCACCGTCACCGAGTACACCGCCTGGAAGGGACTGGTGAAGCAGGCCCAATCGACCTGGCTCTTGTACTGGTTGAAGGTGTTCTCGGGCATGGTGAGCAGCATCAGCGCGCGCGCGGCCACCGGCGCGCCGAAGATCAGCAGCACCGAGGTGTACGTGAGGATCATGCTCTGCATCGTCGAACGCGAGATCATGGACAGGAACATGCCCAGGGAGGTCTCGAGCACGATGGTGACGGCCAGGATCAGGATGTAGACGCCGAAGTACATGCAGCGTTCGATAAAGCCCGCCCCTCCGCCCGCCTGGCTGTATCCAACGAGCAGGTAAAAGAGGAGCGTGATGCCGATCAGTCCGGTCAGGAAGAACGAGAGCCGGCAGCAGGAGAGGAATTTGCCAACGATGATCTGCCCCGGCTTGATCAGCGTCGTCATCAGCAGGTCCAGCGTCCCGCGCTCGCGTTCCTGCGTGAAGGTGGTGCTGGCGAAGGCCGGCGCGACCAGCATGGTGAAGACCACCAGGTAATCTACGAAGACGTGTTCCTTCTGCAGGTACAGGAAGGTGAGGAAGACGACCGAGAGGAACATGCTGATCTGGATGATCAGGCGCAGGAAGAGCGTGCCGCGGCCGAGAATCTCGCTGCGGATTTCCTTCTGGAAGATCGGGTTGGTGCCGTCGGGCAGCAGTTCGTCGGTCTTGGGCGGCGCGAGCAGGTTGTCGGGGAAGCGGTCGCGCACCAGCACCAGGCCGGTCTGCGTCGAGATGTCCTCTTCTTCCGCGGCCTTGAAGACCGGGTCGAACGGCTGGCGCAGGCGCCGCGCGCTCGACTGGTACATCACCGCCGACGCCACCATCAGGACCGCCGAGGGCCAGATCGAGACGTTGAGCGCGAAGAAGTTGTCGAACGTGCGCGACATGACCAGAAAGACCAGCGCCATCGGCAGCACGATCAGGTAGGTGATCGAGAGCGAGGTCTGGGTGCGGTGGAAGAAGGTGGAGCACGTCAGCCCGACCATCCCGAAGCAGGCCGCGATGGAAATCAGGAGCACGTACAGCCCGGCCACCTGGTACGGGTCGATGCCCGGCATCCACAGCCCGATCACGCTGGCGACCGGCGCCGTGCTGATGACGAGCAGGAAGATGTAGAGCACCGAACTGAGGTATTTGCCCATCAGGATGGTGTTGGGATGGATGGGCGATGTGAGCAAGAGATCGATGCAGCGCTGCTCTTTCTCGATCGTGATGCAGCTTGCCGAGAAGGCCGGCGAGAGCACGCAGATCATGATGAGCTGGCTGACGCCGAAGATGAAGAAGAGCGTGCGCGCGCGCAGGTCCTGGATGCTCACTTCGCCTTCGGGCCAGGCGAAGAAGATGACCATCCCCAGGATCAGCAGGAAGAAGAAGTGCAGCACGAACGCCTTCTGCGACCGCAGCGCGGTCAGGAGTTCGCGGCGCAGCACGGGATTGTCGATGGCCAGGAAGATGCGGTCGCCCAGGCCCAGCGCGTCCTTCTGCGCGATGCCCGCGCGGCGGCGCTGCGTCTGTTCCGACGGGCCGGCCGGGACTGACGATGCCGGCACTGCCGCGGGGCCCTTGGGCGGCACGGTGGCGGTGGTCCGCGGCGGCGTGCTTGGCGCGGCGGCCTGCGCGTGGGACGTGTGCGGCGAATCGATCGGCTGCACGATCTGCGACGACGGCGGCGCGGGCGCGGGCGTCGCGCCCGGGGGCGTGACGGCTTGCGACGACGTGTGCGCGGGCTCCTGCGCGGCGCTTCCGCCCGCGTTGCCCGGCCCGTCGATCGGTATCACTTCCGTCGGTTCAGCCATGCGATCCAGCGCTTCCTAAACGAATGCCATCTTACGCCACCAGCCCCTTGGTGATCTTCATGAACGCTTCTTCCAGGTCGGCTTCCTGTTCGGCGAACCAGACGACCGGCAGGTTCGCGGCCATCAGGTCCCTGTGAAGCTTCTGCACGTCCTCGTCGTTGCCGCTGAACTCGAATTTGAATTCCATCTCCGCCGACGAAAGGTTTCGGACGTGCGGATGGTGCGCCAGCATCACCTCGCAGGCCTCGCTGGGCTGCGCGAGCAGCACCTTGATCACGCGATTCTGGCGGATCGAACGGATCACGTCCTTCACCGGGCCCGCCGCGAGCAGCTTGCCGCGTTCGATGATGCCGATCTTGTTGCAGAAGTCGGCCAGCTCCGGAAGGATGTGCGAGCTGATCAGGATCGTCTTGCCCATCTTCTGGAGTTCGCGCAGCAGCGCCTTCATTTCCACGCGCGCGCGCGGGTCCAGGCCGCTGGCCGGTTCGTCCAGGATCAGCACCGGCGGGTCGTGCACGAGCGTCTTGGCCAGGCAGAGGCGCTGCTGCATGCCGCGCGAGAGCCCGTTCACCAGCGTGTCGCGCTTGTGGGTCAGGTCCACGAGGTCCAGCACGTCGTCGATCAGCGCGCGGCGCTTGGCGCGCGGCAGCCCGTAGGCCGTGGCGAAGAAGTCGAGGAATTCCCAGACCTTCATCCCGTCGTAGACGCCGAACATGTCGGGCATGAAGCCGATGGAGCGCTTCACCTGGTCCACCTGCTGCGTGACCGAGAACCCGTTGATCCAGGCCTGCCCGGTGGACGGCTTGAGCAGCGTGGTGAGGAAGCGGATGGTCGTCGTCTTGCCCGCGCCGTTGGGCCCGATGAAGCCGAAGACGTCGCCCTGGTCGATGTCCAGGTCGAGCCCTTCGACGGCCACGAAGCTTTCGTAGCGCTTGGAAAACCCGCGAATCTTGATCACGGCTGCACCACCTCTCCGTCCGCTATTCCTGCTCGGCCTTGATCCCGCCCGGACCTTCCAGGTCCATCTGGATGGTCTCGACGGCCAGGTTCCACTCGGAATCCAGTTCGGCCCCGGCGCCCAGCGCCTTCAGGTCCTTCATCCGCACCTTAAAGGTGAGGTTGCGCCCGGTGGCCATCGACGGCGTGTACGGAATCTCGAAGGTGAGCACCTCCGAGCGCTCGCCCACCGACAGGTCGATCTCGCTCGTGTTCGCCGCCGTCGTACGGCAGGTCAGGGGCGTCCAGCGCGGCTGGTTGCCGGAGCGTTCCAGCACCTCCAGCATCGCCTTGCCCTTGTACTGCGCGTAGTAGGAGTCGTCCTGCCCGAGCACACGGCGGTCGAGCACCACCAGGTTGAAGCGCACCACCAGCTTGCGCTTGGCGCTCGATTTCAGGTCGTCGTCGCTCAGCGCCACGCGGAAGGACATCACGCCTTCCTCGACGCCGCGCGCGGCCAGTTTGATCGGCTGCCCGCGCACGGGTTTCTTCCACGTCTCGGTGGCGGGAATGATGTCGAAATCGGGCGAGTACGTGACGCGGCGGGCGCGCGCCGCGCGCGAGGCCGTCGCGCCGATCTCGGCCGGGAAGGGCACGATCACCAGCGTCATCCCGCGCGAACTGCCCGGCTCCTCGCCGTCCACCTGCACGGGCAGGATGCCGCCGTCGAACCAGCCCACCAGCACCGTCTGCCCGTACACGTTGATGCGCGCGCGCAGGAACTCCAGGATCGCGCGGCCGCGGTCGGTGGCGTCGGGCCCGCGCGCGTAGCGGAACTTCGGCGCGTCCTTGAAAAAGGCCTCGCTGATGTCCATCCAGGCCTTGTCGCTCGTCAGCGGTATGGCGCGCACGACGGGCTCGAGCTGCCGCGCGTCCAGGCTGCCGAGCGGGAAGCCCTTCAGCCCGTCGGGCGCGTGGTGGATCAGGGCGGCGCCGATAAGCTGCCGCGTGGCGCCGTTGCGGTAGGTCAGTTCGTACATGGTCTTGCCGTCCGCGACCTTTTTCGCTTCCATCTTCGCGTGGATGCCGTCGTTCAAATCGACGCGGTGGTTGATCTCCAGGCGGCGCGTCGAGCGCGCCTGCACCAGCAGGTCCTCGATGACCATGCTGCCGTTCACGTCCACGATGTCGAGTTCGGGCAGCACGTCGGTGATGCCGCGCGTGCGCAGGTCGCGGATCAGGTGCCCCGGCCCGGCCTGCAGGCTCTCGGCGGACTCGTTCTCGTCGCCGAAAGCCAGCCGGTACTGCCCGCGCCGCGGCGAATAGATGCCCATGAAGGTCCGCCCGACCGCCAAACGCTGCCCCGGTCCGGCCTCGACGACGCAGAGTTCGTTCACGGTCAGCTTGCCGACGCGCCCGTAGTACCCGATGAAGTACGCCGCGACGCTGAAGCCCACCGCCCACAGCGGCACCGCCAGCCACGCGATCTCGCGCCGCTTGAACCAGCCGAAGATCAGGTAGTTGCCCGGCACCGCCGCCAGCAGGAAGAGCAGCAGGAACGAGGCCACGAACCGGCGGCTCTGCGTCTCCACCGGCGTGTCGCGCGTGTAGCTCTCGTCCACGTCCTTGCGCAGCTTGAAGAGCGTCCCGCGGTCGGGCCCGGTCGGTTCCACCTCGGTGGGCCAGCCCCACACGTTCGAGCCCATGCGCGATTCCAGGTTGGGATCTTCGAGCCCGAAGAGCGGCGCGTGGGCGAAGTTTTCGAGGATGTAGAGCGGAATCTGCTGCCGGCCGGCCCACGCCTGAATCTGGTCGTCGCTGAGCGAGAAGGCCAGGAACGTGACCGAACCCAGGCCGACGACGCGCTGGACCTGTTCGATGTAGCCTTCCTTGCCCGAGTTCTTCGAGACGTACGCGTGTTCGACGCCCGGCGCCAGCGAGACGTCCACGATCGGCATCGTCCAGTCCTGCCCCGCGCCTCGGTAGGGCGGCTGGAGCAGGTCGATCTGCGCGACGGCGGCGGTGCCGTTCACCTTCACGCCGGCCAGATCGGCCAGGCTGCGCTTCTGGCCTTCGCGGGCCGTCAGGCGCGAAGGATCCTTGCCCGCGCCGATCAGCAGGTGCCCGCCGGCCTGGCAGTAGGCTTCCAGGGCTTCGAGCTGCGCGTCGGAAAATCCTTCGCGCGGCGGGTTGTCGATGATGATCAGGTTCGCGAGCGTCAGGTCGTGCCAGCGTTCGGGCAGGTCCAGGGGGCGCACGACGGCGACGTTGCGGTTGATCCCCGATTCTTCCTCGGTGCCGTCGGGATTCGAGCGCGACTTCGAGAGTAGGAACTTGAACGCGCCGGATTCTTCGGAGACGACCACCACGAGTTCCTCGGGGCGCTTGGGGTTCGCGTCGAGGTCGTTCAGCGAGACGTAGCGGGTGTAGGTGCGCCCGTTGGTGGTGATGTCGATCTGAATCTGGCTGAAGATGTACTCGGGGCAGAGCACGCTGAAGTTGAAGCGCTTGGTCGTGACCGGCGGGAGCTGGAACTCCTGCCGGTAGCGCGTCGTGTAGGGCTTCTCGCCGGTCTCGGTGCTTTCCGGGGTCGGGTCGAGCCGGATGCGCATGGTCCCGTTGAATTCTTCCTTCTCGGTCGTGTTCTGGAGTTCCACGACGAGGGATATCCATTTGCCGTGGCGCGCGTACCCGCCCCACTGGCCCGAGCCCGGCCGCGACTGGTCGTTGCGCATGGGATCGGCGTTGGGGGTCGGCGGAGGCTTCTGGACGTCGGCGTAGTCGCGGAAGGCGCACCACGCCGAGTACTTGAACGGCGGTTCCTTGGGCTTCTCTTTCTTCTTCTTTTCTTCTTCGGTCTCTTCGGACTTCTTGGGCTCCTCGGCCGCGGCGAGGGCCTGCACGCGCGCGCCGATCCCGCCCAAAAGCAGGAAGGCGCACAACCCGCATATCACGCCGAACCGTCGCGCCGATGTCTGCCAGCAGACCATACGTTTACCCATGATTCCCAGCGCAAGATCGCCGCCTACCCTATCATACGAACAAGGATGTCCTAGCTTCTTATATTGTGCGCTTTTTCCCATTCCTTTTAGACGCACTCGCTGGAATTCCAGGCTTGCCACGTGGTTAGATTCCGCCTTAAAACGGGTGCAGCCTAAACCGCGGCGCAACCGCTGCAACGGCCGGCCCTTCTCTTTTGTATCCTTTATTTCAGGAACCGAGCGGTTCCAGGCGCGCGGTGAAGTGCCGCAGGATCGGCGCTTCGGAGACGATCTTCAGCGGCCGGACCAAGTGCTTGCCTTGCGCGATCACCTGCGCGACCTCCACGCAGTAATCCACGTGGGCCTGCGTGTAGACGCGGCGCGGCAGGGCCAGGCGCACGAGTTCGCGCGGCGCGGGTTCGTCCTGCCCGGTGGCGGGATTCTTGCGCCCGAACATCAGCGTGCCGATCTCGACCGAGCGGATCGCGCCTTCCAGGTACAGGGCGACGGCCAGCGCCTGCGCGGGGAACTGCTGCGGGGGCATCCGCGGCAGAAAACGCTTCGCGTCCACGTACACCGCGTGCCCGCCGAACGGCTTCAGCACCGGAATCCCGGCCTTCTCGAAGCCGCTCCCCAGGTACTGCACCGTCGCCGCGCGGTAGCGCAGGTAGTCCTCGTGCGTGACCTCCTGCAGGCCGACGGCGAGCGCTTCCAGGTCGCGCCCGGCCAGCCCGCCGTAGGTGGGAAAGCCTTCCTGGAGGATCAGGAGGTTGCGCAGCGGATCGTGCAGGCCCGTATCGTTGAAGGCGAGCAGGCCGCCGATGTTCACCAGGCCGTCCTTCTTGGCGCTGATCCAGCAGCCGTCGGCCAGCCGGAACATCTCTTCCGCGATCGAGCGCACCGAACGCTCCGCATAGCCGGGCTCGCGCGTGCGGATGAAGTACGCGTTCTCGGCAAAGCGCGCCGCGTCGAGAAAGAACGGCTTGCCGTACTTGTCGCAAAGCGCCCGGACGCCGCGGATGTTGGCCATGCTCACCGGCTGCCCGCCGGCGGAGTTGTTCGTCACCGTCAGGCAGACGAGCGGGACGCGGGCGGCGTCGTGCTTGAGGAGTTCCTCGAGCGCGGCCAGGTCCATGTTGCCCTTGAACGGATGCTCCGCCTGCGTGTCGCTCGATTCCGGCGCGGGCAGATCGACGGCCTCGGAGCCGCTGAATTCCACGTGCGCGCGCGTGGTGTCGAAGTGGCTGTTGTTGGGGATGCGCCGGCCCTGCGCGCCGAAGACCTGGAAGAGCAGTTTCTCGGCCGCGCGGCCCTGGTGCACGGGCAGGACGTGCTTGAAGCCGGTCAGGTCGCGCACGACCTTTTCGAGCCGGTAATAACTGGTCGCGCCCGCGTAGGATTCGTCGCCGCGGAACATGGCGGCCCACTGTTCGACGGACATCGCGCCGGTGCCGCTGTCGGTGAGCAGGTCGATGGTCACCTTGTCGGCGGGGATGTTGAAAAGGTTGTAGCCGGCGGTTTTGAGCAGCGTCTCGCGCTCCTCCCGCGTCGTGAAGGGAATGGGCTCGACGATCTTGAGCTTGAAGGGCTCGATGATCGTCTTGAAGCGCGGGTCGATGGGGTTCATGCCCGCAGCTTACCGCAGATTTGGAAAATTGGGATGCGCGGACGGCACAAAAGCGAACGGCGCCCGGTTTTCCCGAAAGGACGGACCGCCTTCCCGTAAGGTGGGGCAACGGCGGGGCTCCGCGCGCCGTCTTGCCGGAAGGCGCGAAGTTGCTAGGCTGAACCGGCCTTCCAACGGCACGCGAAGCAACGGGTAACGCGCAACGATCACGCACGGGGTACGTAAAAGGAGCGCTCCGCCATGGCCAAGTCTTCCAAGAGCACGCGAAAGAAGAAGGCCCCCGAGCCCAAGGACGACCCCGTTCCCGAGTCCGCGCCCGCGCCCGAGTCCGCGCCCGCGCCCGATCCCGCGCCGGCCCCCGATCCCGCGGCGAGCGGCAACGCGTCGGCCTCCGCGTCGTCGTCGGCCTCGACCGAGAGCAAGACCCGTCTCCTGGACCAGCTCGGCGACGCGCTGCTCGATTTCGGCTCCGAAGCCAAGCGCCTGGGCAAGATCGGCATCTCCAAGGTCGAGAAGTACGGAAAGATGGGGCTCACCTCCGCCGACCTGGAACGCGAGAAGATGGCCCTGCGCGGCGCCTACGCCGACCTGGGCGAGAAGATCGTGCGGCTGTGGGACGACGCGCCGATGGCCTCGGTGCGCGCCAGCGACCGCGAGATCGACGAAGAGATCCGCAAGGTCAAGCACATGCGCCAGCGCGTCTCCGAACTGCGCGAGAAGCTGAACGACCTGCGCGCGCAGCAGCCGTCCTCCTGACCGGCTCCCCGCTCGTGCGCGTGGCCTTTTTCCTGGCTGGCATGCTCCTGAATTTTCTGGTGGGCGGGATGCTCGTAAATCTGTACGCGAGCAAGGGTGCCGTCCGGCACGCCACCCTCGGGCAGATCGAGTACATGGCGCCCATGGCCGCCATCGTCTGGGCGTATGTCGTCTACAGGCATGTGGCGTTCAAGCGCCGCCGCGAGCGCGACGGCATCACCGACCACGATCCCGACGCGCACGCGCCCCCGATCTTCTGGCTTCTCGGCATGGCCGGTTCGTTGGCGACCGGTGCGGCGCTTTCGCTGTTCCGCGTGGCCTCCTGACCGGCTCCTGCCGTGGACGCCGCCCCGCGATGCGCTAAAACGCGGGCATGAACATCCACCTGCAATACGGCAAGGGCGAACTGCCCGTCGAACTCCCCAGTTCGAACGTGACGGTGCTGGCGCCCCGCTTCGTCGAGGGCCTGGCCGACGAGGCCGCCGGCTTCCGCGAGGCCGTCCGCGCGCCCATCGGCTGCAAGCCTCTGCGCGAACGGATCGGCGCGAACGACCGCGTGGCCATCGTGATCCCGGACCTGACGCGCCCGCTGCCCACCGAACGCCTGCTGCGCTGGACCTTCGCCGAACTGGACCACGTGCCGGCCGAGCGCTTTACCATCGTCAACGGGACCGGTTCGCACCGCGTCAACACGCCCGACGAACTGAAGCAGATGGTCGGCGCGGAGATTCTCGCGAAGTACCGCGTCGTCAACCACAACAGCCACGACCCGCAGACGCTCGCGCGCGCCGGCCAGTGGCCCGACGGCCAGCCGATCCTGATGAACAAGGCCTGCGTCGAGGCCGACAAACGCATCGTGATGGGCTTCATCGAACCGCATTTCATCGCGGGCTTCAGCGGCGGATACAAGGGCGTCTTCCCGGCGGTGGCGGACATCGGTTCGATCATGCGCTACCACGGCGCGATGGTGGTCGGCGATCCGCGCAGCACCTGGGGCGAACTGGAAGGCAACCCGACGCAGGCGATCGTGCGCCAGGCGGGCTCGGCGCTTCCCATCGATTTCCTGATCAACGTGACGCAGAACAAGAAGCGCCAGATCACGAAGTTCTTCTGCGGGCATCCGATGGAAGCGCACGTCCAGGGCTGCGCGCATTCCAAGAGCACCGTGATGGCGAAGGTCGAGAAGCCCTTTCCCATCGTGATCACGACGAACAGCGGCTACCCGCTCGACCAGAACCTGTACCAGGCGGTGAAGGGCATGTCGGCCGCGGCAAAAATCGCCACCGAAGGCGGCTTCATCCTCTCGGCGTCCGAATGCTGCGACGGCTTTCCCGAGCACGGCAACTTCCGCACGCTGCTCTTCGATCACGACTCGCCGCAGGCGATTCTCAAGACGATCAACGCGCCGGGCTTCAGCCTGTACGACCAATGGGAAGCGCAGTTGCTGGCGATGATCTGCGTGCACGCCCGCGTCGGGCTGCACAGCCTGATTCCCGCCGATCAGGTCGCGCGCGCGCACCTGGAACCCGTGGCGGACATCGGCGCGCGCATCGGCGAAGAACTGCGCCGCATCGGGCGGGACGCGGCGATCGCCGTGCTGCCCGAGGGCCCGATGACGATTCCCTACCTGGATTGATTATTTGCCGGTCAGCCGGCGGATCATCAGCGCGCACCTGTCCGCTTCCATGTCGGCGGCGGCCGAGAAGATCAGTTCGTGCATGTCGCGGCCCATGCGCAGCTTGACCATGCGCTGGTCGGTGCTTTCGTCCTTCGAATACTCGATCGCCTGAATCTCCGAGAGCGGGATCGTGTGGCACTTGCCCGATTCCCGCAGCAGCATGTCCACGGACGTCTTGGAGATGCGCTCGATCTCCTTCTTCACCTGCTCGCGTTCTTCGGCCTTGGCCTTCTCGCTCTTGATGCGGCGGATCAGCGTCGTCGCGCGCAGCAGGAAGGGATTGCCCATCTCCGAGGCGCTCACGCCCGTATCCGGATCCACCTCGCCCGCGCGCGCGACCACGACGCTGTCGCGGTTCACGCCGCCAAGGCCGAAGAAGACGGTCCCGTTCGAGCGGTAGAAGCAGGGGAAGGTGTGCAGCATCGTGCCCGAGAAGGCCTTCTCGCGCTGCGGTTCGGGCGGGCGCTGCGCGGCGGCCTGGAGCTGGGTCAGGCGGGCCTGCGCGCGCTCGACCTCGATGTTGCTGTAGCCGCCCTGCCTGGACGCCAGTTCCACGAAGCGCCCGTACAGGATCAGCGAACGCGGCTTGTCCTTGCCGCTGTAATCGGGGCGTTCGTAAATGCGCGCGAGCGCGCGGTAGCCGTCGGGGTCTTCGGGGTGGCTGCGGATGTGCTCTTCCAGGAGCGCGATGCCCTTGTCGAAACGGCCCGTGACGCACCAGACGGCGGCGACTTCCTCCAGCAGGTCCACGCCCTTGGCGCGGCTGGTCGATTCGATGTACTGCGCCGTCGCGATCGCGCAGCCGCTGCGGCGGTTCCAGTTCGAACAGAGCAGGCAGTCGCCCAGCTTGCCGACCTGAAGTTCGCCGCCGGGCAGGGACTCGGCGGCCATGCCTTCGGCGTACTTGCAGTGCCCCTGCGCCGTGTCGTAGCTCCAGCGCCCGTCGGCGTTCTTCAGGAAATACGTCGAGACGTTGCTGCGCCGGATCAGCGCGCCGCTGCCCGGCCGCATGAAGGCCCCGCTGGCCGGGCGCGCGGTGAAGCCGCTCGGCGCGTCCTCGGCGCGCATGCGCGCCGAAGGCGGCGGCGGCGGCACGTCGGCGGCGCGCAGCTTGGACGAACTCCCCGGGCTCCGCGGAACCACGATCTCCTGCGTCTCCGGCTCCACGGTTTCCGGCGCGGGCTCGGGCACCTCGAAGACCACCGGGCGCTTGCCGGAGCGCGCGCCGGGCGGCCGGGCGGTCTCGTCCAGCGCCGAAAGCGGCGGAGGAGGAGGCGGCGGCGGCACGCCGGCCGCGGCCCCCCTGGGCGGCGGGGGCGCGGCCTCGAAGACGAGGTGGCTCTTCGTTTCGCGCGGCGGCAGGACCTTGGTCTTGGGCGGCGAATCCTCGAGCGGCGTCAGGTTCATGTTGGGTTCGGCCGGCGGAGGCTGGGCCAGCGGATTGGTGGTCGCCTCGACCGCGGCCGTGGCTTCCATCTTGGCCGCTTCGGCGTCCTGCGCGGGCTGCGCCGCGTTGCGTTCGCTCTTGACCTGCCGCACGCGCTTGGCCATCGTGATCTCGGCCATGGCCTGGTTGGTGGTCACCATGGCCAGCGCTTCGAGCAGTTCCATGCCGGACTGGTAGCGCTCCTCGGCTTTCTTGGCCAGGAGCTTCATGCAGACCTGTTCCAGCGCCTCGGGGATGTTCGGATCGGCCTCGCGCATCGGCTTCACCGGTTCGTACAGGTGCTTGAAGATCAGCGAAGGCAGGTTGTCGCCCTGGAACGGCGGATTGCCCGTCAGGCATTCGTACATGACGCAACCGAGCGAATAGAGGTCGGAGCGCGCGTCCACTTCCTTGCTCATGCCCTGTTCGGGCGAGAGGTAGGTGGGCGTGCCCATGATCTGGCCTTCCTGGGTGAGGGTGTGCTCGCTGGCCGTCGCCTTGGCGAGGCCGAAGTCCATCACCTTCACCAGGCCGCCGACCGTGACCATCACGTTGGCGGGCTTCACGTCGCGGTGGACGATCCCCGCGTCGCCGGCGAGCGCCAGGGCCTTGGCCACGCCGCGCGTCACCTCCACCGTCTCGTCGATGCTCAGTCTGCCGGTGTTCTTCAGGACGCGCGCCAGGTCTTCGCCCTCGACGTACTCCATGGCGTAGTACGGCGCGCCCTTGTGTTCGCCGATCGTATAAATCTGGATGATGTTGGGGTGGACGAGCTGCGCGGCCGAGCGCGCTTCGCGATGAAAGCGTTCGTAAAACGTAGAGCCGCCCGTCGCGGGCTTGGCGAGCAACTTCAGCGCGACCCAGCGGTCCAGCGCCACCTGGCGCGCTCGAAAAACAACACCCATCCCGCCTTCGCCGAGTTTCGACTCGAGGACGAACTCACCAATTTGGTAAGCGCCTGCCATAGCCGCACCCGAAAGCGATAGAACACGACCCAACTGCCCGAATTACAGAATCTGCACCTTGAGAAGTCCCTTTTACGGCGCGACCTTCTCTAGAGCAAGAGCATTCGCGGGGCTCCGCATGCTTCAAAGCACCATGAAAAAATTGCCCATCGTGCCTGTGGCTCCACAGGCTTAACGAACATGGCGCATAATCATTGGGAGAAAGTCAGGCCACAGCGCCGTTTGAACGCGGTTTTTGGGAGCCGCCGCTCAAATGCTTCCGCACCGCGGGCGAGGCCAGGTATTCGGCCAGCGCGGCCACCTGCTGCGCGCGCCCCGCGTTCGCCGAGGGAAAAACGAGTTCGTGCTCGCTCTTTTCCAGTTGGATCACCACGCTGTGCGAAGACCGGCGCGCGTCTTCGAAGGTCGAGACCTTGCGGACCTGCTCGAACGCGATGGCGAAATTGTTGCGATGGTCGCGGACCATCTGCACCAGGGGGAGGCGCGCGACGCGGTGGTATTCCTTCAGCGTCAGTTCCTTCTCGTGGTCGCGTTCCTTCTCGCCCATGATGCGCCGCCACAGCAGCGTGGCCTTCTCGAAGCCCTGGCCCATCTCGACGGACGTGACGCCGGTCTCGGGGTCGGCGTCGCCGATGTACGCGAGCACCAGCACGTCGTACGTCAGCACGCCGTGGAAGAAGTGCGTCAGCCCGCCCTGGCGGTGGAAACAGTTGAAGGTGGCCAGCGGGGCCGCCTCGTTCGCGTCGGTGGCTTCGGGCGGGATGCGGTTGAGCGCCATGATGCGCATGGCCGCTTCCTGGCACTTGGGATCGTTCTTCGCGGCCTCGCCCTTCAGGTCCAGGTAGCGCTTGTAGAGCACCATCGCGCGGCGCTTGTCCTTCCCTTTGTAGCTGGGATGGTCGTAGACCCTGGCCAGCGCGCGGTAGGCCTCGGCGTTCTCGACGTTCCCGCGAAGGAAGGCCTCGACGCGGATGATCGCGCGGTCGAAGCGCCCGATCTCGACCCACGCCTGCGCCTGTTCGACGACGACGTCGATCGGTTCGCGCTGGCCCTTGGTCTCGTCGAAGGAAAGATTGTGGCCGAGCGCGCAGCCGACGCGCGGGTTCCAGTTGGCGCAGACCTGGCAGTTGGCCAGCAGGCGCGATTTCGAGTGCGCGGGGTCCTGCAGCGCCGCTGCGCCTTCCACGCAGGAACATTCGGGGTGCTTGGGATCGACGGCCCAACGGCCGTCCGGCATCCGCTCGAAATAGCCAAACGCGATCAACTGCGACTCACTCGTCGAATCGGTGCCCATGCAAGCCCTGCTCCCCAGTTGTCTTGCCCCGTCTCCTCACCCACGTCATTTCATAACTTAATATATATCATAATATTGCAAAACGCACCTAGTGCAACGAAAGATACCTCACATTGTCATTAAGGTCAAGGACGGCTTTTTGAATTCGTGTCGCTTGCGAAGATTCCGTTTTCAAGGATAAGTGCCACCGCCTATGCCCGATGCGCCTGTGCCCGAGTCAGCCCAGCCCGCTGCTAAAGAGGGGGCCTGGGTCTTTTCGTACGGCGGCTTCGTGCGGCTCTTCTCGGGCTCGCTTCTGGCGACGCTGGGCGACCGCTTTTACCAGATGGCCGCCATCGCGGCGGTGATGCTGGCCTTCCCCGATCCCAGTTCCGCGATCGCCGGCATCACCCTCGCGGGCGTGATCCCGCAGTTCTTCTTTTATCCCATGATCGGCTCGGTGGTGGACAGCTTCGACCGCCGCCGGTTGCTCTGGTGCACCGCCTTTATCAAAGCGCCCGTCGTCTGGCTGATGATGTTCCTGCTGCTCGGCGACCTGAAATCGGAGTACTTCCGCGGGCACTGGATGGTCCTGCTCCCGGTGGTCTTCCTTCTTAGCCTGGTCACGGTGCCCTTCGGGCCGGCGCGCGCGAGCGCCATCCCGGACGTCGTGCCTCCGAAGGAGAACGGGATCGCGGCCAGCCTGCTGGCGGTGACGGGCCTGGTGAGCATCCTCTTTGGGACGTACATCGGCG
>JAHCJK010000057.1 GCA_026184295.1 Planctomycetota bacterium | reverse complement strand
GGCGAGCAGGAGCAGCACGGGCAGTTCGCGCCCGGGCTTGGCCTCCTCCGCGACCACCGAGACGCCGTCCACGTCGTGGGTGATCTCGGCCTTCCAGGGCGCGAGCGCCTTCAGCGCTTCCTCGGGGGACGCCTTGGCCAGGTCCGACTCGTTCGCCTCCGGGTTCGCGGCGATCAGGAGCGACTGCTCCGCGCCGCCGCGCCCTTCCTTCCACGAGATGCGGTGGAGGCCGGGCTCGTTGAGCTTCGCGAGGGCGAGCACGCCGGGCTTGATCTCGGATTCCGCGTCGGCGGCGTCGGGCGCGGGGAGCTTCGGGCCGGGCTTTTCGGCCGCGGGCGGAAGTTCGATGGGGAGTTGCACGGCCGGCGCGTCGCCGGGGGCCTTCCAGGTCACCGTGCCGCTCGCGGGCGGGTTGGGGATCGAGAGCGTGAGCGGGCGGCCCAGGCGCGCCTCGGCTTCCTCGCCGCGCCCGGCCAGCAGGCGGCAGGATTCCAGCACCAGCGTGACGAAGACTTCGCCGACCTTGGGCAGGTCGCTGCCCGACGGGTCCGGCGCGACGGTGCTGAGCAGCACGCGCCCGCGCCCGTAGGTCTTTTCGAGCAGCAGCGGTTCGCCGGCGCCGAGGCTGAGCACCACGCTGCTGCCCGGGTCGTGCTCCACCTTCACGTACGAGCGCACCTGCACGCTCTGCAGCGCCGAACGCACGCCGGGGGTGAAGCGCGCGAAGATCGGGTGCTCGGGCAGCGCGAGGGTCACCGCCGAGGTCTTGCCGCTCTCAAGCGTCACCGGCGACTGAATCCGCCCCGGCAGCAGCCCGTGGTGCGGCTGGAACTCGGAGTAGGCGTAGCGCCGCAGCAGCGCGGGGTCGGTGCGCGGGCCGATCCAGACGAAAAGCCCGCCGCCTTCGTCCACGAACTTCTGCAGCGCGCTCCAGGTCAGTTCGCCGATGTCGCCGGGATCGGCGAGCACGACCACCTGGTGCTGCGCGAGCGTGCCGGCGTGCACTTCTTCGGGCGGGACGACCGTGGCCGCCAGGCCCGTCGCGGAGATCGACGAGGGCGACTCCAGCGCCGCGCGCAGGAAGAACGCGGAACTCCTGTAGCCCGCGGGCGCGTCGGCCGGCCGGTGCTGTTCGACCACCAGGACCTTCGGCGGCCGGCCGGCCACGTAGGCCAGCGCGCGTTCCTGGTCGAGCATCAGGCCGTCGTTGTGCGGAATCTTCAGGACGCCCGAGTGCGCGCCCGGCTTGCCGGCGGGGAAGGTGAACTGCACTTCGACGACCTCGGCGCCCTTGGGCTCCAGGGCCTTCTGGTCCACCTTCACGCCGTCGATGTACAGGTCCACGGGCAGGGAGCGGTTGCGGTCCACGGGGCGGATGCGCCCGGTCAGCGTCAGCGGCTGGTCGGCGGCCACGGTCGGACCCGGGATTCTCGCCGAGAGCACCGCGCCGTTGACCGCGTCGGCCGAACCGACGTCCACGACGGCCAGGGGCGGCGTGCCGTCTTCCGCGCCCGCGCCGCGCGCCTGCAGCGCCAGGTACGCGTTCTTCTGCAGGTCGGTGAAGAGAATCACGCCGCGCTGCGCGAGGGCGGGGCCTTCGCGTTCGAAGATCGAGCGCGCCGCGGCGAGGGCGCGCGCGAGGTCTAGGCCGCGCCCGGTCGGCTGGGCCTTCTCGAGCATCTCGCGGACGAGATCGTGGTTGAGCGTCAGGCGTCCCTGCGCGGCGTCGGCGTCCTCGGTGGCCAGGATCAGCGCCAGGCGCGATTCCGGGGCGAGCCGTTCGAGGAAGCGCAGCGCCTGCCGCCGCGCGAGTTCGAAGCGCGCCAGGTCCTGTTCCTTGAACTGCATGCTCATCGAGGCGTCGAGCACCAGGACGAAGTCGCCGCGCACCTTGCCTTGCAGCGCCGATGCCTCGGGAGCGGCCAGCGGCCAGATGGGCCGCGCGAGCGCCAGCGCGAGCAGCGCCAGGGCCAGCACCCGCAGGAGCAGCAGCAGCAGGTGCTTCAGCCGCAGCGCGCGCGAACTCGAACGCTGCGACTTGAGCAGAAAGCGCATCGCGGGGAACTTGTGGAGGATCGGCTTGGCCCGGCCCGTCAGGTGCAGGAGCACGGGAATCGCGGCGGCCGCGGCCCCCCAGAGCATGGTTCCGGCCAGGAAGTCCATCTACTTGCCGCATCTCCGTTGCAGGTACGCCAGCAGCGCCTTATCGAAGCTCGTCGCCGTGTCCACGTTCAGGAAATCGACGCGCCGCTTCACGCACTCGGTGCGGTAGCGTTCCAGAAAGCCGTTCAGCTCGGCCAGGTACGCGTTGCGGATCGCGGCGGGTTCGGCGGTGACGCTCTCCGATTGGCCCTCGATGTCCTCGAAGCGCGTCAGTTCGTCGAAGGTGAAGCGCGCTTCGGCCGCGTCGAAGATCTGGAAGACGATCACTTCGTGCCCGCGAAAGCGCAGGTGCGAGAACGCGTCGAGGACCTTCTCCTCGTCGTCGTCGAGCAGGTCGCTGAAGACCATCACCAGCCCGCGGTGCGGGATCATCTCCGCGATCTGGTGCAGGCAGCGGCTCAGCCCCGTTGTCCCGCTGGGCTTGGCCTCGGCGAGCACCCGCAGCATCGAGAGCAGGTGCGAGGGCTTGCTTTTGGGTTTCAGGTACGAGCGCACGCCGTCGTCGAACGTCACCAGGCCCACGGGGTCCTGCTGGTTCACCATCAGGTAGGACATCGCGCCGGCCAGGTAGGTGGCGTATTCCAGCTTGGTCATCCCGCCGGGCTTGCCCGCGTAGCCCATGCTGGCGGAGAGATCGACCAGGAGGTGCCCGGTCAGGTTGGTCTCGGCCTCGTACTGCTTGACGTAGTAGCGGTTGGTGCGCGACCAGACCTTCCAGTCGATGCTGCGGATGTCGTCGCCGCGCACGTACTTGCGATGTTCGGAGAACTCGACCGAGAAGCCCTTGAACGGCGACTTGTGCAGCCCGGCCAGGAAGCCTTCCATGACGAACTTCGCCTTGAGATCGAAGCGCTGAACCTGCCGGATGATCTCGGGATGGAGGTAGGCTTCCGGGGCGAGCGTGGCCATATGGTTTGGACGGTTCCGCGCGGGATATGTGCCCTGCAACTTCGCTGATTGTAACGCCTTTCGGGGTCCGCTCATGCACAATTAGCAGGGAATAGGGGTGCATCCTGATGCGATCTACTATAATAGGAGCGCGGGCAGAGGAGGTGCACGATGAGGCTCGGGGTTGCGTGGATCTTTGCCGCGGCGTTGCTGGCCGGTGGCCTGCTGCGCGCCGAAGACCGTCCCCCCGCGCCCGTCGCCGACCTGCTCAAGCTGGCCGAGGCCGGACTGGGCGACGAAGTCCAGATCGCGTGGATCGAGGCGCAGCCACCGTTCGCTCCCGTCGGCGCCGACGCCATCGTCAAACTGAAGGACGCCAGGATCGCCGAGAAGACCCTTGAGGTCTTCGTGCGCAACGGCAGCGACGCGACGGCGCAGCGCAAGCGCGACGCGGCCCGCGGCGGCGAAGTGGTCTTCGTCAAGACGTACGAGGTCATGTCGCTCGCCACGCTGAGCGCGCGCGCCAGGATCACCCCCGCCGACTACGAACAGGCCGACCGCTCCGACGGCGTGCACGTGACCGAGAGCGTGGTGCGCTACACCTTCGATTCGAGCATGCTTAATCCGCCCGCGGTCTACGGGACGCCGACGATCTCCACCGCGGTGCCGGCGAGCTACGTCTTCCCGTACAGTTGGTACCGCACGCAGCCGACCTACTACCGGGGGCCGTACTATCCGTATTACCGCCCGGCGGGGTACGCGCCCTGCGGGTATCCCAGTTACGCGCACGGCGGCTACCGCGTGGGAGGCACGGGGTTCAACGCCGGTTGCCGGCGCTAGGTTTTGCGTCAAAGAAGACGGCGGTTGGGCCGTCTTTTCTAAAGAGACGCTGAGCACGAAGAAAGAGGTGGGCCATGCACCAATTTCGCATCCTGATCCTGGCGGGGCTGCTGGCGTCGGCCTCGATGCTGTGGGCCGAAGACGCCAAACCGCTTCCGCCGGCGCCGGTGGAAGACGCGATCAAGCTCGCCAAGTCCGGCGTGGGCGAGGACGTTCAGATCGCGTGGGCCGAATCCCGCGAGGCCTTCGCCTCCGTGGATGCCGACACGATCCTGACGCTGAAAAATGGCGGCGTGGGCGAGAAGGTCATCGCCGCGCTGGTGCGCCGGGGCGGTTCGCGCGCGGCCGAGAGCAGCGTGCCGTACGTGCGCGTGGTCCAGCGCTACGAGACGCCCTCGACGGGTTCGGCCGGCAGCCAGGCGGTGCAGACGGCGCGCCGGGCGTACACGACCGACGAGGCCGTGCAGTACACCTACGCCCAGCCCGAACGCGTCGTCTACTCGTACCCGTCGTACAGCTACTCCTCTTCGTACTACCCGTACTATTCGTCGTACTATCCGTATTACTCGTCCTACTATTCGTCCTATTACCCCTACTACCGTTCGCACTGCTACCCGAGCTTCTCGTTCTCGTGGGGCGGGCGCTGGGGCGGCGGGGGACACTGGGGCCACGGGCACGGCCGCTGCCGGTAACCGCGCGGCGGCTTGGATGGATCTTAGTGGCTGAGCGCGTACATGACCGCGTTGACCGCGAGCTTGTAGGCGTCGGCGCTTTGCAGGCCCATGCAGGACGGGCAGACGTGGCCGTGTAGTTCGCAGCCGACGTTGAAGCGGCTGTAAAGGATGGCCAGGCGCCCCTTGACCGAAATCCCTTCCACGTAGGGCTCGCCGCTCTTCAGTTCCGGGAAGAAGCGCTTCACGTTCGGCTTGTACTCCACCGACTCGATCTTGTACGGCGCATCCAGCACCGGGTGCGTCCTGGCCAGCCGCTCCAGGTCCTGGTCGGGGTACAGCTTCGCGCAGAGCTTGCGGAAGGCGATGTCGAAGTCGGCCTTGCCGCAGCAGGGATCGGCGAAGAGGAACCCGCCCTTGTCGAGGTACGCGCGCAGCGCCTTCACCTGCTCGTCGGTGTACTCGAACTTCTTGTGCCCGGTGATGTAGAGCATCGGGTAGTCGCCGGGATCGTCGGTGCCCAGCACGACGCGGCGCTTGGCCACGTTGCCGCGCATGCCGGTCTGTTCGCGCAGGGTCTTGGTAAGGTTCGGGATCGAGGCCGGGTCGGGGTCCCACTCGCCCTGATGGAAAAGCTGCCCGATCACCAGCGCCCCGCGCTCGATCTTCGCCTCGGTGGGTTTGACCAGCAGATCGATCTCTTCCAGCTTGTCTTTCAGCTTGTTCGCGCCGATGGCCAGCGCGATCAGGTTCACGCCCAGCTTGCGCGCCTGTTCGGGCCCGCGCACGCACTTGGGGTCCTTGCAGCCGTCGCAGCCGCCCCACGCGCAGCAGATGTCGTTCGGCGCGTAGAAGACCGAGGTGCGGCAGCCCGTGTTCAAGCCTTCGATCATGAACGCCTGAGGCGCCACGATGCGGTGGCGCAGCGTGTAGATCAGATGATCGTTCGGAAGCGGGTCGAAGGCCGAGTCCGGGAAGATAACCTTGAACTCCTTGCGCACGGCCTCGTCGAAATCGGCGGAGCCGCAGCAGTTCGAGATCATCACGAAGCCGCCGTTGTCGATGAAGAGCCGCAGGCGCTTGCGGAAGGCGTCGTCGAAGGTGAACGACCGGTGCCCTTGAAGGTACAAGATGGGTGCGGCGGCCAGTTCCTCGGCGCTGGCGTCGGTGTCGGTCACCTGCCAGGTCATGGGCGTATCCATGTCGCGCGCGGCGAACTCGGTCAGTTCCTTCGCGTCGTAGGGATCGGGGTTCCAGTCCTGCCCGTAGCGCAGCTTCTGGATGGCCACCGGCGCGCTGCCCTTGCCCAGAAAGAGCATGGCGAACTCGGTGCCCGCCCAGTCTTCGCGCCAAGTGCCGTCGTCGCTCTGCGCGCGCACCAGGTACTCGGCGCCTTCGCGGTACCAGTCGTGCCCGCCGATGGTCTTCTGCGCCATCAGCACGCCGATGCGTTCCAGCCCGTACAGGTAATAGTAGTGGTGACCCATCCCGCCGGTGCCGGGGTTGGAGCGCACCGAAAAATTCCGCGCCATCCATTCCAGGCCCTTCACCAGGCGGCGGTCGCTCGCGCCCTGGCCGCATTCCTTCGTGCCTCGGTACAGCCGCCCGCCGGTGATGAACATGCTCGAGATGCCCGCGGCCGTCATGCTGCCGTAGCTGGTCGCCTGCGCTGCGGTGTAGCCCCAGCCGCCGTCGGGAGCCTGCCCGGCCTCGATGTGCTTGCGCGCGCTGGTGTAGACGCTGTCCGGCACGTCCACGCCCATGTCCTCGGCGCTCTTCAGGCCCAGTAGCGCGAACTGCGTGCGGCTGTTGTCGCCCCAGCCGCCGTTGGGGCTTTGGTGGCGCATCAGGCAGCGCGCGACCGTCGTCGCGACCGTCTTGTATTTGTTGTCCTTGGTCATGCTGAAGAGCGACAGCAGCAGGCCCGCGCGGTAGACGCCCTGGTAATTGTCGGTGACCATCAGTTCCGCCCGGCGCGCCACGTCGGCGATCTCGTCCACCACCGAGGGATCGTTGGGCTTCACGCCGCTGTTCAGCAGCGCCATCAGGCAGAGCACGCGGTAGCCGGGTTCGTTCTGGCCGCGGTACGCGATCAGGTTGCGCATCAGCGCCTGGCGCCCTCGGTCGAGCGCGCGCTTGACGTCTTCCGGCGTCACCTTGCCGCCGCGATCGAGCGCCCCCGCGTCCGGGACGGCCGCCGCCAGGGCCAGCGCCGCGATGCACAGGGCGGCCAGGCAGCGGATGGACGGGCGTCGGGGCATGGTTCTAGGAAGGCTCCTGCGGCGTATAAAGGGTACAATTCCGTTTCCGGGGCTTGACCCTGGCCCTTGGCGTAATTTAGCCTGAGCAAAGGGACTTGTCCCGCGAATTAGGACGGAAATCGGAGGCCCGCATGGGACGTGTTTTTTCGGTGTTTCAAACTCCGGAATTTCACGGAAGTTTCCAGGCCGCGGGCCGGCTCCGGCGCGTCATAACGGTGCCGGCCGGGGCGCATCCGCATCGAAAGGGCCGGGCATGAGCAACCCCTCGGGGGGTACGGTGCGCCATTGCAGCGACTGCGGCCGGGCGGCGTCTCACGCCGGCAACGCCTGCGCCTCCTGCGGAGGTCCCTTGATCGACGTCCCGATGCCCGCCCCCGCGGCCGCCTTCGTGGGCCGCAAGCACTCGCAGATTCTGGCCGCCGCGGTGACCTTCTGCCTCGGGCTGCTGGTCGTGCGGGTGGTGCTGGGCTTCTGGCTGCCGATGCGCTTCGCGGCGCTCTCGGTCGGCGGCGACCCGCTGATCCTGCTCGAAGCCGCCGCGGCCGCCGGCACCATCATGTACGTGCTGCTGCGCGGCGAAGAAGGCGATTTCCGCGCGCTCTTTGTGGTCACGCTGCTCTTTTTCCTCGCGCAGGAAGGCATGTCCTTTATCGCGTCGGCCTACGGGCTCCTTCAATTCCGCGTGTACGCGCTGGTGGTGGCCTTTGCGACCACCGTGTACGCGTCGCTGGGCGTGATCGCGGCCGCGTACGACGGCGACGCGCCCGCGGAACATTCGCGCCGCCCGCTCCTGGCCGCCTGCGGCGTGATCATGGCGCTCTCGGCCGCGCGTTCGCTGACGCCCACGCTGGGCCCTTCGGCCGGCAAACTGGTCGATGTCTGCGGCATCCTGGCGCTGATCGGGATGCTGGTCTTCCTGGCCACGTGGCTCTTCCGGCAGGCCCCCAAGCCCGAACCGACCGCCGAGGCCCCCGCCGAACACCCGGGCATGGAACGCCGGGGCGGCATCGGGCAGGTGGAGAAGCCGCAGCCATGATGCGCGCGGCCCGATGCGCGGCCTTCGCGGCGGTGCTGGCGGCGTGTTCCGCGAGCGCCCTCGCGGCCGACGGTCTGCCCGAGCGCATCCGTCAGGCGAGTACCGACCTGCGCGATCTCGAAGCGCTTTACCGCGAGGTGCCCGAGGCGGCCACGCGCGTCGCGGCGCTTGAACTGATCATGCAGCGCGCCGTCTGGCTCGAACAGGTCGGCGGAATGAAGGACGCGCGCGCCGAGCACTGCCTGGCGCTCGCTCGCCTGGAAGGCTTCGCCCAGGCCGCGCCGCTGCGCTACGGTTATTTGGCCGAAGGCGAGGGCGCGCCGGTGGCCGAGGCCCAGGTGCGCCGCCCGCGCGACGGCGAACTGCCCGAGCGCCTTCAACCGTACGCCAAGCGCATCCTGTATCTGAACGTCTCCAACGCGTCTTCCGGCCCGCTGGACGTGGCCGGCGTGCGCCTGGAAGCGCGCCGCTTCGGCGAGACCAAGGCCGAGGAACCGCGCAAGCTCCCCGAGGGCCTGCAAGGGCTCGCGCCGCTCTTCGGCCTGCCCGAACGGCTCGCGCCCGGCGACGAGAAGCAGTGCATGATCCTGCTGGGCGAGAACGCCGAGGCCGTCACGGCCGTCGCCGTTTCCCTGCGGCAGGAAGGCCAGGAGCACGCGCGGACCCTGCGGGTGAACTTCCCCGAAGTCTCCGACCCTGACGGGATGCTGGAAGCGCGCAAGAAAGCCGCGGCGGTCGAGCGCGAGGTGCTCGCGAAGCGCGAGAAACTGCTCGCCGAGGCCAAGACCGAACCGGCGGCCCGGGCCAAGGAGGATGCGCCGAACGCGCCCAAGCCCGAGCCCAAGGAGAAGCCGAAGGAAGACGAAAGCGAGATCGGCACCGTCGAACGGGCCGGGGCGGGGGCGCTGATCCAGATTCGGCTGAAGCAGGGCAAGACGTTCCAAGCGAAGGAAATCCTGCGCGTGCGCAAGGACGGGAAGTGGATCGGCCGGATCAAGGTGCCCGAGGGCGTGACGCCGGTGGACCAGAAGGGCGTCTACTGGATGTCCATCGTGGACGGCGACCGCGAGACCCTGGCCGGCGGGACGCTCCACCGCGAGGAATGACCGCGCCGCTTCCGCTCCTGATCGGGCCGACGGCCTGCGGCAAAAGCGCCGCGGCCTTTGAACTCGCCCGCCGCCGCTCCGGCGAGATCCTCAGCGTCGATTCGATGAAGGTCTACAAGCGCCTCGAGATCGGCGTCGCCAAGCCCAGCGCGCCCGAACGCGCCGCCGTCCGCCACCACCTGATCGACTGGAAGGAACCCTGGGAGAGCTGCTCCGTCGCCGAATGGCTCGCCGAGGCCGAACGGGTTTCCCGCGAGGCCGCCGCGCGCGGGACTTTCCTGATCGCCGAAGGCGGCACCGCGCTGTACATCAAGGCGCTGCGCGAGGGGCTCTTTCCCGGCCCGGGACGTTCGGACGAATTGCGCGCGCAGTTGGAAGAGGAAGCCGACGCGCAGGGCTTGCCGGCGATGTACGAACGCCTGAAGACCGTCGATCCCGCCGCCGCGGCGAGGATTCTCCCCGGCGACCGCCGCCGCATCGTCCGCGCGCTGGAAGTCCACGCCCTGACCGGAACGCCCATCAGCGCGCAGCAGGTGCAGTGGGGGCGGCTGCGCGAGGACTTTCCCGTGCGCGTCGTCGGCTTCGCGCTCGACCGCAAGGTCCTGTACCGGCGCATCGACGAACGCGTGGACGCGATGCTCGCCGCCGGCTGGCTGGACGAATGCCGCGCGCTGCTGGAACTGGACCGCTCGCACCCGCTGAGCAAAGAGGCGCGCCAGGCGATCGGCTACCGCACGCTCTTCGCGCACCTGAACGGCGAAGGGTCGCTCGAGGACGCCCGCACGCGCATCAAGTTCGACACGCACCACTTCGCGCGCCGACAGCTCTCGTGGTACCGCCGCTTCGAAGGCGTGACGTGGATCGAGGCCGCGCCGGACGACCGCGCCGAAACCCTGGCCGACCGCGTGGAACAGGCACTCTAGTTGGCTAGTTGGCTTGTTGACTGGTTGGCTTGTTGACTGGTTGGCTTGTTGACTGGTTCGCTGGTTTTGTGTGGACCAGCCAACCAGATAACGAGCCAACCAGCGAACCAGCCAACTAGTCAACCAGCGAACTAGCCCACCAGCCAACCTGCTTTTCCTCCGTTTACCTTTCGCGAATTCCGCGTAGCTTCGCACGCATGTCCAAGTCGAAACCGCCGCTTACCCTGCGCCTCGGCACGCGCGCCAGCAACCTGGCGCTCACGCAGTCGCGCCTGGTCGCGCGGCTGCTCGAGCGCGCCCACAGGAAGCTCGGCCTGCGCGTGGAACTCGTCGAGATCACCTCCACGGGCGACAAGGACCAGACGACGGCGCTGAAGACCTTCGGCGGCGCGGGGGTCTTCGTGAAGGAACTCGAGCGCGCGCTGCTCGACAAGCGCATCGACTTCGCGGTCCACAGTCTTAAGGACATGCCTGTGCGCCAGCCGCGCGGCCTGCTGCTCGCCGCCGTGCCCGCACGCGAGGACGTCCGCGATGTGGCCGTGACGCGCTCGAAGAAAAAGCTCGCGCAGTTGCCCGCGGGCGCGGTGATCGGCACCGGTTCGCCGCGCCGCCGCGCGCTACTGGCGCTCGCGTTTCCGCAGCTCGCCTTCGGCGAGATTCGCGGCAACGTCGAGACGCGCCTGCGCAAGGTCCGCGAGGGCGCCTGCGCCGGGACGATCCTGGCGCGCGCGGGCCTGAAGCGCCTGGGGCTGCTCAAAGGATTGAAGCACGAGACGCTTTCGCTCAAAGTCATGCTGCCCGCGCCGGGCCAGGGCGCGCTGGGGATCGAATGCCGCGCGGCCGACGCGCGCACCCGCAAGCTCCTGCGCGCGCTGCACGACCCGAAGGTCTTCGCTTGCGTGACGGCCGAACGCGCCTGCCTCGCGGCGCTCGGCGGAGGATGTCATCTTCCGCTCGGCGCGCACGCAAAGGTGGCCGGCCGTAAACTCGCGCTCGACACGGTGCTTGCCACGCCCGACGGACAGGCCTCAGTGCGCGTGCGTCTGGACGGCCCGCTCGCGCGCGCGGAATTTCTGGGCCGCCGGGTCGCGCACATCATCAAGGGCAGCGGGGTGCTTGACGAACTTCGGGACGCCGCGAAACCATAGCGCGAACGCGGACTTCATTCCAAGGAGCCAGCCATGGACCAGCAGTGCGAGATGCCTGACAAGAACGCGAGTTCGGCCGAGGTGACGCAGATTCTGACGAACTACAAGACCATCGCCGTCGTGGGCCTTTCGGACAAGCCCGACCGGCCCAGCTACGGCGTGAGCGAGTACATGCAGTCGCAGGGCTACCGCATCATTCCGGTCAATCCGGCGGCGAAGGGCGAGATCCTGGGCGAGAAGGTTTACGCGAGCCTGAAGGAAATTCCGGAGCCGGTCGAGATCGTGGACGTGTTCCGCAAGCCCGAGGCGGTGCCGGAGATCGTGGACGAGGCGATCGCGATCGGCGCGAAGGTCGTCTGGCTCCAGGACGGCATCGTCCATAATGCCGCGGCCGAGAAGGCGCGCCAGGCGGGGCTGCTGGTGGTGCAGAGCAAGTGCCTGCTGCGCGAGCACCGGCGCATGGGCTGAGCGCGAAGTTGATCTGGAAATAAAAAAGGGTGGGGCGCCAAGCGCTCCACCCTTTTTCATGAATATGGAAGGCGTTTACTGCTGCTTCTGCGGCGGCTTGTTGAGTTCCTTCAGTTCCGAGCGGCAGAATTCGTAGAGCGTGCGCTCCAGGTCGTTGGCCGGCTTGTAGTCTTCCAGGAACTGCGAGAGCATCCGCTTCGCGTCGTTGCGCGCGTACAGGTCGGCGCGGCGCACGCTGTAGCAGAGCGCGTAGTGGCCCGCGGCGTCCAGGTCCTGGCCCTTCGGCGCCATGTTCAGCACCGAGCGGAAGTAGTTCCCGGCCGTGGTGTACTGGTTCAGCGCGTCCTTGGCTTCGGCCTGCAGAGCCTTTACTTTCGCGACGGCGGCCTTCAGGGCCGGGTCGTTCCAGTTCGTGCGGCGGTAGCTCTGCCCGCCCAGGGTGCGGCGTTCCTGGGTCGCGGCCTGCCAGGCGCGGCGGTACTCGGCGTCGGCCGTCTCGAACTTCGGCATCAGCGCGTCCTTCATCTTCTGCGCGTAGTCGAAGTGCGCGTGCGCCAGGCGGCGGGTGGCCACGATGGTCTGCTCGGTGGCGTTCGACTTCTTGTAGAAATCGATGCCCGCGTCGAAGCGTCCGGCGGCGATCTCGGCGTCGCCCTGCTTCACCAGCGCCATCGCGGGATTGTCGGGCAGTTCTTCCTTCAGCGTGCCCTGCTTCTTGGCGAAGCGTTCCTGGGATTCGCGGGCCAGGGCGAGCGCCTTGACGGCGTACTCGGTGCCGGCCAGTTCATCCGCGGCCTTAAACCAGCGCAGCGCCACGGCGTATTCGTCGCTGGCGTGCTGGCTGGCGAACTTCTGCGCTTCTTCAAAGAGCTTCTTCTGGTTCGCCATCGACATCGTGCCGTCGTCGGCGGGTTCTTCCTTCTTGGCGGGCTCGGGAGGCTTGACCGGGGGCTTGGGCGGTTCGGGCTTCGCGCCGGTGTCGCCGCCGCCGGTTCCTCCGCCGCCGGTGCCGCCGGTGCCCCTTTCCTTCTGAATTTCGTTGATGATGGTGGAGGTCGTGAACTTGCGCGCCCAGTACAGCGCCGTGTTCACTTCGACGGCCAGGTCCGTGTCGGACTTGCCGGCCTTATCGAGCAGGTCGAGCGCCTTCTCCAACTTGACGACGCACTGCGCATAGTCCTTCGGGTCCAGCGTGATGCCGCTGCCTTTTTGAAGGACCGAGTTGGCCTCGTCTTTAAGCTGGCGGGCTTCTTCTTCGGGGCCGGCCCACAGCGTGGCGGATAAGAAGCTCAGGAACAGCAGCGCCGTCATAACCGTACGAACATGCATGTCGTCAACCTCGGTCGTTTCGTGGCACTCCAACACGTGCTCCGCACATGTTCATATGACGCCGTTCGGGCCCTAATAAATGCGGAAATAAACCAGCCTAAACCTCAATTCCTCGGGCTTACACCTAAGTGCTTGTTTTAGCGGGACTTCGTGGAGTTCACTTCGGCGTCGCGTCCGACCGCCAAGGTTACGCGCGTGTTGCCGCGGAGTAAGCTCAGCATAGCCGGCGTTTTGACGCGGCCGTTTTCGACCTGTTCCGCGATCAGGTCCGAGACCTGGAAGCCGGACGCGACGGTCTCGCCGCGCCGCACGAGAATTTCGCGGCCCGAGGCATCCTGAAGCACCGCCGCCACCGGGCGGCCTTCGACCGACATCACGTCGAGAAGCTTGTAGCTCTTCAGCAGGTCCACCTGGCGGGTGAAGAGCTGCTTGTCGTACTCGGGCCAGCGCATGTTGCGCAGGTCCGGCGCGGACTTGAACTCCATGACCTGGGTCTCGCCGCGCAGGCTGCGGATCGCGTCGAGCATCACTAGCTGTTCGGTGATGTCCGGCGCGGGGGCGCGCGCGCGCATCGCGGGCGGCAGGTCCTGGCGTCCGCGGGCGCCGCGCGCGGCTTCCATCAGGGCCTGTTCGGCCTGCTTGGCGTCCAGCGTGGCCAGCGAGAGCGCGGCGGCCTTGCGCACCGCCGACTGCGGGTCGCGCAGCTTCTCGATCAGCAGCGGAATCTGTTCGCGGCGCTGCATCGCGCCGAGCAGCGAGGCGGCCATCATGCGTTCGGAGGCATCGCCGTCGCGCAGCGCGTCTTCGATGTACGGCAGGCCTTCGTCGCTGCCCACCATGCCCAGCGCCAGCGCCGCGCGGCGGCGCAGCACCGGGTTGTTCGACTGCAGCTTCGGGCGCAGCAGGCGCAGGGACTCCGTCGGCCCGATGCAGGGGAAGTACTGCGCCGCGACCGTCCAGACGCCGTCGTGGCGCGATTCCAGCGCGGCCGAGAGGTACCCGCCGGTGTCCGGGTCGGACGTCTGCACCAGGCCCAGCAGCCCGGTCAGCTGCTGATTCGGGTCGAGGCTGGCCAGGCTGTTCACCAGGCGGTCCTTGCCCGAGCGGTCGCCGAGCACCGTCAGGCTGAGCGCCGCCTGCGCGCGCACTTCGTCGATCTCTTCCTTGTCCGCGATCACGCCGCGCAGGGTCTCCATCGAGGCGTTGCCGCCGATCCCGCCCAGGGATTCGCAGATGGCCTTGCGGACCTGGTAGTTCTTTTCGTCCTTGAGCATCTTCGCCATCGGGCGCACGGCGGCTTCGGAGCGCATCCGCCCCAGCGCCACGGCGCCCGCCTGCCGCACGCCGCCTTCCTTGGCGTTCAGCGCGCCCAGGAAGAGCCGTTCGGCCTCGCGGTTCTGCGGGTCGAGCACGCTGAGGCTCAGGATCGACATCGAGGCGAGGACGTTGTTGTCCTGCACCTCTTTCATCATCGCGGGGATCGCTTCCTTGCGCCCGTACGCCGTGGCGTAGCGGAAGGCCCATTCGCGGTCCACGATGTCGCGCGCCGCCAGGCCCTTCTGGAAGCGCAGTTCCAGGGCCTGCTTGAGTTCGTCCTCGGTCAGGTCCTGCTTCATGGCAACGCCTTTGGAGACTTCGTTCAGCGGCGTCACCTGCGTGCGGTCCGAGGGCGGCGGCTTCGCCGCGCCTTCCTTCTTGGCTTCCTTGTCCAGGTCCACGACCGTCGCGGGCGGCAGGTCGCCGCCTTCCTTGCCGGCCTGTTCCTCGCGCAGCGCGGTCTCCTGGGCGAGCCGCTTCGCGGCCATCTCGGCCTGAAGCCGGCGCATCAGGCTCGTCTGCGGCGTGGCGTCCACGACGTTGGCGGGCGAGGTGTTCACGTCGAGGTTGTTCATCTCGCCGGACTTCAGCGCCGTGGGCGCGAGCAGGCTGGGCGGCTCTTCCTTCTTGCCCCACAGCTTGTCCCAGAAGCTGCGCTTCTTGTTGGGATCGGCCAGGCGCATCACCTTGTCCTTGGCGTCGCCGTCGTTGGTCGTGGACATCGGCCCGCCCGCGGGGACGTAGCGCACCACGCCGTCGGGGCCGACCTGCGGCAGCGGGTTCTCTTTCTTGAAGCCCAGGTTGATCTGGTGGCCGTCGTCGTCCCCGCCTTTGCCGTCGATGACGATCGAATCGCCCTTCTTGCGCCCCTTCTCCGATCCGCGCAGGTCGATCGTGTGCCCTTCGCCCGTGGAATCGACCACCATGTCGCCCTTGCGGGGCTTCTCCTTGCTCGAACCGTCCTCGCGTTTGACCTTCGCCTCGGCGGCCTTTCGCGCCTGTTCGATGCGCTCCTGCATCTCCTTGCGGACCTTCTCGCGCCGGGCGTCGGGCGCAAGGTCGTCGTCCTTGGGCTTGTCGGCGATGTGCGAGATCGAGTCGGCCTGGTTCGAACGCTTCGCGGGGTCGGCCGCGTCGGGCTTGGCGGTCTCGCGGAGCTTCTCGGCGGCGCGGCGTTCGTTGTACAGCCGTTCCACTTCGTCGGGATCGGGAAGCCGGAGCGGCGGGAGGTCTTCGGCGAGGCACGCCGCGGCGCACGCCAGCAGCAGCGGCGCGCAGGCCATCGCGAGAGTGTTCCGAACGCCCGCCATGCGGAGACCCCGTTACGAGGGCGTCCGCACCGCCAGGGCTTCGCGGACGACCTGCTCCATTACGTCGCACGGCGCCTTCGCGCCGGTAAAGAGTTCGAACTGCGCCGCGCCCTGGGCCACGAACATGGCCAGCCCTTCCAACGTCTTCAGGCCGCGGTCCTCAGCCAATTGCAACAACTTGGTGCGCTGGGGATTATATACGGTATCGAAGACCAGGGAACCCCCCGGAAGTTCGTTTTTCTCCAGCGGCGTGCCGTCCACCTTCGGGTGCATCCCCAGGGGCGTCGTGTTGACCACCGCCGTTGCCTCAAAGCCAGGCTGGGTAAGCTCTTCCTTAGAGACGCTGCGGCCGCCCACTTCGTGAGCAAGCTTTTCGGCACGTTCCGCCGTGCGGTTATGGAAGAGCACCTCGGCGCCCAGGTCTTTGACGCCGAAGCCGACCGCGCGGGCCGCGCCTCCTGCTCCGATTATCAAAACAGTTTTGCCCCGCAGCGAACCGGGCCCGCCCAGGGCCGCCTCCAGGCTCCCCGCGGCCGCGCGGGCGTCGGTGTTCGTGGCGAACCAGCCGTGCTCGCGCCGGGCCAGCGTGTTGATCGCCCCGACCTTCTGGGCCAGCGGGTCGATCTCCGCGCAGACCGCCTGCACGGCTTCCTTGTGCGGAATCGTGACCGAGAGCCCGCGCACGTTCAGCAGCGGCGCGAGCTGCTGCACGAAAAACGCGGCGTCTTCGACGCGGAAAGGCAGGTAAGCGCCGGGCAGGCCGGCGGCCCGCAGCGCCGCGTTATGCATCCGCGGGGAGAGCGAGTGCGCGATCGGGTTGCCGATCACCCCGTAGACCGGCGTCCCGGGACCGATCTCGTGATAGCGGTAGCGTTCGTGCAACTGCCGCCACGAAAGCTGCCCCGGCGCGGTGCCCGGCGCGCTCTCGCCGCGCGCGAAACCGAAAGGCGCGGCGTGCGGAAAAATCGGCCCGAGCACGCGCGACCAGAGGCCCGCTTCGCCCATCGCGATGCCCATGAAAGGGCGCGTCCAGCCTTCCCGTTCGCTCATCAGTTGCGCGAGCGGCAGGGTCTCGGCCATCGTCTTCGCCGACGCGGCGATCTTGACGATGTCCGCGCCCAGGCGTTCGCAGCGCCGCCGGATCTCGGACAGGTACGCGAGCGTCGGCAAGCCGCCGAAATCGTGGTAGCTGAAAATGAAAAGCGGATTGGGCTTGTCGCCGCGGGAGGCGAAAAGCGGGTTGCGGAGCAGCTTGTTCTCGTCGAGCGTGGTCAGTTCCACGTCCACGTACGCGACGCCCAGGCGCGCGGCGGCCGAAAGGTACGCGACGCGCTGTTCGCGGCTGGCCTTCAGGTTGTGCCCGCCTTCGAGCGAACTGCGGTAGGTCACGACGACGTTCTCGAGGCCCAGTTCGGCGCAGGCGTTGGAGAACTTGTCGAGCGAGAGGTCGGCGTACTGGTCCAGGCGCAGTTCGATCAGGAACTCGTCGCGGCGCGCGAGGTCGCGGAACTCCTGCGCATCCAGGAGATCCTGGAGCGAACGGTGGTGGGATGCGACGCAGATCCGGCCCATGCGCCCGATTCTAGCCGCACCCTTGCGAAAAAGCATGACAGAGACGGGACCCATCGCAATCCATCAAACGCCGCCGCGCATCGCCCGTTGGCTCCTTTTTTCGAAGGCCGGAACGCACCTGCGCGCCCTTGCATTCCGTACGGTTGAGGTATGATGCCGTTCCGCACTCGGGCGGGTGTAGCTCAATGGTAGAGCGCCAGCTTCCCAAGCTGGTTACGAGGGTTCGATTCCCTTCACCCGCTCCAAAAAACCTCCTCATAATTCCGCGTCAGGCATCTGAGAAATTGGAACCCGAGCCGGGCACGAAAGCGGAAGCGAATCTAGAACCGCAACGTTAGCGGGAAAGGTCTCCGCGAACGCCCGCGTGCATTCAATCCCGGCGAGCCTCGTGCACGAGTAGGCTGCGGGATCGCGCGATTTCACGCGGATTTCTTGTTTCATTTCTAACGCAATGCAATACTCACGGGTGCGTTTCGCCGAAATCGAATTCCGCCGAGTCGGTAAGCGGTGGGCATGTCATGCTGTAAAAGGGTAGAGGATTAAGGCAAGATTAGGACCTGTAGGTTTTATTTTTCGGAAATGTGGGGTAAAATATAAAATTGGTGTCGATGGAATAAATAGAGAGGTTAGGCATCTGTAATGGTCGGAGGCGGTTTACTGTTCGTAGTACGTTAATGGTGCGCTGAAACAAACTTGTACACAAAAATTTTGTGTATCTGCGCAACGCAGAGTATTGTAGGGAACCGTGAACATCATGACGGACACCGTGCGCCTGCTATATTTCGAGGACGACGCGCTCGACGCCGAGCTCGTGCTCCGCATGTTGAAGCGTGAAGGCCTGACGGTCAACCCCACGCTGGTCACGTATCCCAACGATTTCGAAAAGGCGCTCGACACGCAGCCGTTCGACCTGATTCTCTGCGACAACAATCTGCCCGGCTACGACGGCGCTTCGGCGTTGAGGCTCGCGAAACAAAAGAAACCCGAGATCCCCTTCATCTTCGTCTCCGGGACGCTGGGCGAAGAGAACGCCATCGAGGCCTTGAAGCGCGGCGCGACCGATTACGTCCTCAAGGACCGCCTCGGCCGGCTGGCGCTGGCGGTGCGCCGCGCCCTCCGCGAGACCGAGGAACTCCGCCAGCGCAAGGCCGTCGAGGCCGCGCTGAAGGAAAAAGAAGAGGAACTCCGGCAGGTCCAGAAGCTCGAGGCGATCGGGCAACTGGCGGGCGGCATCGCGCACGACTTCAACAACCTGCTCACGATCATCAACGGCCACAGCTACATGGCCATGACCAAGCTCAACCCCGGCGAGAAGCTGCGCTCGAAGCTCGAACTGATCTACAAGACCGGCAACCGCGCCGCGGCGCTGACCAAGCAACTGCTCGCCTTCAGCCGCAAGCAGGTGCTCCAGCCCCGCGTGCTCTCCATCAACCAGACCATCGAGGAGATCGCCAAGCTCATCCAGCGCCTGATCGGCGAGGACATCGAACTGAAGCTCGCCCTGCATCCCCAGGCGGGCAACGTCAGCGCCGATCCCACGCAGCTCGACCAGGTCTTCATGAACCTTTCGGTCAACGCGCGCGACGCGATGCCTCGGGGCGGGTCCCTGACCTTCGAATCCTGCGCGCACAGCGTCCAGGCCGGCGAGGAATCGGACCTCCCGCCCGGCAACTACGTGCGCGTCACCGTGCGCGACACGGGCCACGGCATCGAGCCCGCGGTGCTGCTGCGCATCTGGGAGCCCTTCTTCACCACCAAGCCGGTGGGCAAGGGCACCGGGCTCGGCCTCTCGACGGTCTTCGGCATCGTGAAGCAGAGCGGCGGGCACATCGCCTGCACCAGCGAAGTCGGGAAGGGCACCGCCTTCCACATCTTCCTGCCCAGGGTCGAAGACCCCACCAACCAGGACGCCAAGGAGAGCGGCCTGGCCGCGGTCGCGGTGCGCCAGGAGACGATCCTGCTCGCCGAGGACGAGGACGGCATCCGCGACCTGATCGCCGAGACCCTGCGCGTGAGCGGGTACAAGGTCCTGGAGGCGCCGAACGGAAGGAAGGCGATGGAACTGGCCGACGCGCACCCCGAGGCCATCCACCTGCTCGTCACCGACCTGATCATGCCCGAGATGGGCGGCAAGGACCTCGTCGCGGCCCTCCGGAAAAAGCATTCTGGCCTTCGCGTCCTCTACATGACCGGCTATAACCTGATGAACGTCTCCATGGAGCAGGACGAAGGCGGGGCCTGCGGTTTCATCGAGAAACCCTTCTCGCCCAGTTCCCTGACGCGGGCCATCCGCCAGATTCTGGACGCCTGAGCGCACCCTCCGTGGCCGCCGAGAGCGGGGGTGTCTCATTCCACGCAAGGTCTGGCCGGTCCTGCTGGTCGAAGATTCTCCCAGCGACGCGCTGCTGATTGCCGAATTCCTGAATTCCTGCGGCGAACGGCCCATCGACCTGGCCCGGGCCGAGCGGCTGGCCGACGGCCTGGCGCTGGCCGGCCGGCGCGCCTTCGACGTCGTGCTGCTCGACCTGAGCCTGCCCGACAACTCGGGCCTGGACGGGCTCCGGCGGATGCGCGAGGCGGCGAAGAACGCGCCCGTCGTGATCCTTACCGGCTCCGCCGACCCGGTGGCGGCCGAGGACGCGCTCAAGGCGGGTGCGCAGGATTATCTGGTCAAGGGGCAGTTCGACCGCGAGATGCTCTTCCGCTCCCTGCGCTACGCGTGTGAGCGCCAGCGGATTCAGAACGAACTCGCCGAGCGGAACCGGCAGCTCGAGGAGGCGCTCGCGAACGTCAAGGAATTGAACGCGATGCTCCCGATCTGTTCCTGGTGCCACAAGATCCGGGACGACGGGAATTTCTGGCGGAAGATGGAGGAGTACATCGCGTCGCGGACCAAGTCCACCTTTACGCACAGCATCTGCCCGGAATGCCGCGAGAAGCTGCGCAGGCAGAAGAGGCAGGACGCCGGGTAGCGGTTTTCCGCGCTGCGCGGATCAGACGGCCGCGGTCACGCTTTTGGCCATCACCTTTTTCACGCGCGCGACGAAATCGTCCGGATTGAACGGCTTCGCGACCACTTCCTGCACCGTCGGGTGCGCGGCGAAGTGTTCGAGCGTGACCATGTCGCTGAAGCCCGTCACGACCATGATCGGCGGCATCTTGGCGCTCTTGGTTGCCGCGCTGACCTGTTCGAGCACCTCGTCGGCCGTCCCGTCCGCGAGGACGTAGTCGAGGATCACGGCGTCGAAGCTGTACTCGCCGCAAAGCCGGATGGCCTCTTCCACCGTGCCGCAGGTGCTGGACTCGATGCCGGCCTCTTCGAGCACCTCGTACATGTAGTCGCGCATCTCGGCTTCGTCGTCCACGATCAGCACGCGCGGCATCGTGGCCACGGCGCGGTAAATCTGCGAGCAGACCGGCGAGGCGTTTTCGGCGTCCAGCAGCCCGTCGATGCACGTCTTCAGGGTCTTGAAATCGACCGGCTTGCGGAAGACTTCGCGGACGTTCACCATGCGCTTGGCCGCGCGGACATCTTCGTGTTCCTCGTCCATCCCGGTGACGACGATCGCCGGGATGGCGTGCTCCTCGCCCATCTCGCGGCTGTGCTGGCGGACGATCGCCATCGCGCTGCGCCCCTGCAGGATCAGGTCCGTGATCAGCAGGTCGTACGCCGAGGTCGCCAGCGCCTCTTCCAGCTCCTTGCCGGACGAGGTCATGGTGACGTCGTAGGTCTCCGAGAGGATCAAATTGAGCATCAGGCGGAACGAGCGGTTGTCCTCGGCGACCAGAATCTTCTTGCGCATGGGTTACCCTCCTTGTGGATTCCTGGAACCGATAAAAGCATACGCGGTGCCAGTGGGATGCCTTTATTTTAAACCCATAAACCGCCGGGTGTTGCAAATCTCCTGAAACGTAACCTGCCTGCTCCGGCCCCGTCCGGAATCCTGGACGGCACACGAAACGCGCGGACGCCGCCTAGGGGCGCTTGAGCCCGAAGGCCTTGATCCGGTCGTACAACCGCGAGCGGCTGACCTTCAGTTCCTCCATGACCTTCTCGATCTCCCAGTTGTGCCGATCCAGCGAGCGCTCGATGAGGTTGCGTTCTTCCTGGCGCAGGGCGTCCTCCAGGCTCTGCGGAGGGCCGCCGTTGCCCTCGTGGGACGCCGGGGCCGCCGCGGGCTTGGCCGGGACCGGCGCGGCCTGGCGCAGGTCGGCGGGAAGTTCCGCCGGCTGAATCTCGGAGCCCTTGCTCATGATCAGGCCGAACTCGACCGCGTTGCGCAACTGCCGCACGTTGCCGGGCCAGGCGTAGCCCTTCAGCATCGCGATGGCCGCCGGCGAGATCGTCTTCGACTCCAGGCTCATCTCGCGCGAGATCGTCGAGACGAAGTAGTGGGCGAGGGGCTCGATGTCCTCGGGGCGTTCCCGCAGGCTCGGCAGGACGATCTGGACGACGTTGATCCGGTAATACAGGTCCTCGCGGAAGGCGTTGCCCGCCACCGCGTCCGGCAGGTGCTGGTTCGTCGCGCTGACCAGCCGGAAGTTCGAAGGCACGGGCGCCTCGCCGCCGACGCGCTGGATCAGCTTGTCCTGGAGCGCGCGCAGCAGCTTGACCTGCATGGGCAGCGGCAGGTCGCCGATCTCGTCGAGGAAGAGCGTCCCGCCGTTGGCCTGCTCGAAGCGCCCGACGCGGCGCTTGTCAGCCCCGGTAAAGGCGCCTTTTTCGTGCCCGAAGAGTTCCGATTCGACCAGGTTCTCGGGCAGCGCGCCGCAGTTGACCTTGATGCACGGCTGCGTCGCGCGGCGGCTGTGGCGGTGGATGAAATCGGCGAGCACTTCCTTGCCCGTGCCCGATTCGCCCAGCAGCAGCACCGAGGACTCCGACTTCGCGGCCGTCTTCGCCAGCGCGAAGACCTCGCGCATCTTGGGCGATGCCACCACTTCCTCGGGCGAAGCCACCGGCGCGCGCGGCGGGCGGGCCGGCTTGTCGACCGGCTCGCAGCGCGCGAGGCTGCGTTCGACGATCTTCTGCAGGTCGCCGGGCTCGAAGGGCTTCTCGAGAAAATCCTGCGCGCCCTGCATCATCGCCTGGACCGCGCGGTGGACCGTGCCGCAGCCGGTCAGGAAGATCACCGCCGGGCGGATGGGCAGGCCCTGAATCTTGAAGAGCAGGTCGAGGCCCGTGATCTGCGGCATTTCCCAGTCCGTCACGACCAGCGAAACGTCGCCGCGTTGAATCCGCTGCCACGCATCGAGCGGGTTGGAGAAGGGCAGGATGTCGGCGTCCGTTTCAGCGAGCGCGTCGGACTCGAGTTCGAGAATCTCGGGGCTATCGTCTACAAGCACAACGACTTGCTTTTTCATGGCGCCATCCCGATCTCCGCTCAGGGTTTCAGGATAGCAAGCCGATGCCGCAAAGCAGCATATTCTTGGCAAGATGTGCGCGATTTTTGTTTCAAATGTTTCCTTAAATGCCCCATTTCCATCCTCGCCGTCCGGTTAATTCGGGTTGAAACTTTTTCCAGGAAATGGTGTGCGCTTTCATGGTCGAAGCGTACATTCCAGACACACGATGCTTACACCTTGGAGATGGACATGACCCAGGCCCAGTCCCTCATGAACCAGTTGCCGCGCCACGGCGGGGACGCGGTGCTTGGCGGCATTCTCATCACCGGGGTGCTGGGGCAGGGGGGCATGGGGATCGTGCTGCGCGGGCTGCACCTGCGCCTTTCCATTCCGGTCGCGATCAAGTTCCTGAACGTGTCGCCGAACGTGGACATGCGCGTGATCGTCAACGAGGCGCAGTTGGCCGCGCGCATCAACCACGTGAACGTCGTCCGCGTCTACGACGTCAACCGCGAAGGCGGGCTCGTCTACGCGGTGCAGGAACTGGTGGAAGGCCAGACGGTCGAAGACTACATCCGGGCCGCGCCCGGCGGCCTGCCCGAAGCCTTCGTGCTCTCCGTCGCCGCCGACGTCGCGCGCGGCCTGGAAGCCATCCACGCCAAAGGCGTGATCCACCGCGACATCAAGCCGTCCAACCTCATCGTCACCAAGGCCGAAAACCTGACCAAGATTCTCGACCTCGGCGTCGCCTACCAGGTCGGCCAGGACCCGCAGACCGGCGAAGCCAAGGGCCCGCCGGGCGAGACCCAGTTCGCCTGCGGGACCCCCGGGTACATCAGCCCCGAGACCCTCTGGAACCTGCCGGCCTCGTTCCCCGCCGACATCTACAGCCTGGGCGTGACGCTCTTCGAGATGGCCACGGGCATGAATCCGTTCCCCGCCGAGTCGGTGACGCGCATGATCGCCATGGCCACCGAGCAGGAAGTCCCCGATGTCCGCACGATCCGCGCCGATTACTCCGGCTTCGCCGCCGGCCTGATCGCGAAATGCACGCGCATCAACCCGGCCGACCGCTTCCAGACCGCCACGGAACTGCTGGCCGAACTCGCGCAAGCCGGAGCGCAGGCGCCGGCCCGCGCGAAACAGGCCGCGGGCGCCGGGCCGCTGGTGCTCTGCGCCGAAGACCAGGAGGAGATGGCCCTGTTCATCCGCGAGGTCCTCGAGGAAGGCGGCTACCGCGTGGTCGCCTGCGTGAACGGCAAGGAGGCGCTGCAGAAGATTCCCGAAGCGAAGCCCGTCGTCGTGCTGCTCGACATCGACATGCCGGTGATGAACGGCTTGGAGGCCTGCCGCGCGCTCCGCGAGGACCCCGCGTACAAGGACCTGCCCGTCATCTTTCTCACCGGGCACGACGACGCCGAATCGGTGCGCAAGGCCGTCTGGGGCGGCGCGACCGACTACCTTACCAAGCCCTTCGATCCCGCGGATTTGCTCGAGCGCGTGCACTGCCAGACGCGCCTTTCCACCATGCAGCGCGAGTTCGACGCGCTCCACAAGCAGTCCGACCGCTTCCGCCAGCAGCTCAAGACGCTCATGCGTTATTGATGTATCTGATTACCTTCAAATAGTTTATGTCGTAAAAGAACTCCCGGTGCCGCCGCGTCGCTGGACGTACGCGTGGCTTTGGAACGATGGCATATTGAACTATTGATTCCAAAATGAGTTATGATTGGAGTCATTGATCAAGTCCTGAAATGAGGATGTTTGAGACCGAATTAACACGGTATTGATACCGAATCGTATCGAATTTTGTTACAAATAATACCCATTGTGCACACATGCGCATATTTTATCCTTTCTTTCGAAGGCATCGGATGGTCTTCCAACTTCAAAAATAGTTGAACTTATGGCCGCCACGAGCTTAGCCAAGGAAAATTTTTTTAGGCCGTTGGCCCGGGTGGACTGCACCTTGCAGAGTTCTGATGGAACGACATGAGGCAACGGCGATTAGGAGGTCCATGGTGCTTCGATCACGCGGCTTGAGTCTCTTTGAGGTACTGGTGGCGGTGGGCATCCTGGCCCTCTCGCTCGCCTCGGCGGTCCAGCTTCAGATGCGCTCGATGATGCTGGTCCAGACCGACGACGAGGCCGTCACGGCCATGAACGCCGCGCGGCGCATGCGCGAGATCATGGAGACGGACGTTCCGTTCAACAAGGTCTTCTACTTCTTCAACACCAAGACCAGCGACGACACGCTCTCGGGCTTCAACGGCACGAATCCGACGCCTTCGGGGCTGGTTCCGAGCAACTCGTTCTACGTCCCGTACAACTCGGTCTTTCTGATGCGCGACACCGACAACGACACGATTCCCGACAGCATCGTCACGGGCAAGATCTACTTTCCCACCGACGTCAACGGCGCGCTGCTCGAGACCCAGACGGGCGCGTTCCTGGGCACGGGCGTGAACATCGACCTGAACGGCAACAACACGGCCAACGACACGACCGACCTGGCGTCCACCTACGCGCTCCTGCCGGTGAAGGTGGTCGTGGACTGGACGAGCGTCTCGGGCGGCGACCAGCGCGTGGAACTGAAGACCATCCTGGTCAAACGGACCTCGCCCTAGGCGAAAGGCGAAACGATGAGACTCCACGCCCCACGCATCCGCCGCCGCGCCGCGGCCCGAGCCATGACCCTGCTCGAAGCGATGGTCGCGACGGTGATCCTGGCGGTGCTGCTGGGCGGCGTCTTCTCGTTCCTGGTCAGCGCGCGCGACCACTTCGAATCGGTGACGATCGAGTCCGACCTGCGCGACCGCTCGCGCATCGTGATGGACTTCATCTGCACCGAACTGCGCCAGGCCTCGGCGGCGACGGTCGAGATCAACGATTCGCCCACGACGCTCTCGGGCAGCAAGATCGCCTTCAAGAAGGCCATCGGCTTCGCCGGCGGCGCGCTGCAGGTCGGGCCGGCCAACGCCTTCACCTGGGTGCTCTCGCCCGACGCCGGCGTCCCGGGCGAAGAGGAGACCATCGAGGAAGGCTACATCCGCTACAGCGACGGGATCGGCGACCGCGACCTCAACGACAACTGCTCGGCGCTGCTGGAAGGCGAGGTCGAGGACGGCATCGACAACAACGGCAACGGCGCGGCCGACGAGAAGGGCCTGTACTTCCAGCGCAAGACCGACGCGACCAACAAGATCGTCCCCGAAGCGATCGTCCGTCTCACCCTCATCAAGCGCGACCGTTATCGCAGGGTGATCTACGAAACCTCATCGGAGGCCGCGATCACGTTCCGGAACCCCTGACCCCCGGACGCCCTCGGCCCAGCAGACAGGAGAATTCGAGATGCGGAAGCTTCATCGGAACGCACGCGGCACGGCGCTGATCATCGTCTTCGTCGTCACGCTGCTGCTGCTCAGCATGGCCATGTCCGTCTACATGGTCACCTCCAACCGCGTGCGCGGCACCACCGCCACCGAGCGCGGCGAGCGCGCCCTGGCCACCTGCGAGGCCGCCCTGGCCCTGGCCATCGACAGCTTCCGCAAGGGCAACTACCCGACCGCCACGACCACCACCGACGGCTCCCTGGGCGACAGCACCTACACCATCATGGCCATCAACGTCGGCGGCGGGAACTACAAGATCGTCGTCACCTCGCCGAGCGCCAGTTCGATCGTAGATCACGGCGACGGCACCTACGCCATCACCACCGACGCGCCGGACACCGTCACCTGGGACGCCCAGGGCCGCGCCATCGAAGCCTACGTCTCGGGGCAGACCTACCATCCCTTCCTGAACTACGCCATCTTCGCCGGCAACAAGACCAACTCGGCCAGCTACCACTTCGATTTCGGCGGCTACAAGACCTACACCTACGACTCGCCCTCGCCCTCCCACCAGGTCTCGACGAGCTACACCTCCTACACCCGCGCCATCACCGCCACGACCCCGCTGCCGACCCCCAACCCGCAGGTGAACACCACCGTGACCTCGGGCTACACCCAGACGGTCTCGGCCTTCTACACCAAGCAGGGCCCGAGCAACGGGAAGTACCGCTGGAAGATCCAGACCACCACCGACACCACCTACACGCCCACCCTCGACACCACCGCGGATTCCCGCGACTCCGTCAGCGGCGACGTCTACATCAACGGCGACTCGCACTTCTACTACGCCGACCAGGGCACGCCGGAGTCCGGCGCGATCCTGCAGGGCGGCGCGACCATCACCGGCTCCCACGTGGACGTCACCGGCTCGATCACCCGCTACAACGGCACCCCGCTGGGCGGCGCGACCGCCGCCGGCGACGTCGAATCCAACAGCACCTTCGTGACCGGCAACGCCAACGGCGGCTTCGAGACCGTCATCCCGCCCCCGGACCTGCAGGGCGCCGGCTACACCAGCATGGCCCTGGCCGCGAAGACCTCGCCGAGCGGGACGCTGAACGGCATCGTCTACGTGGACGGCCCGAACTCGGCCCTGAACACCAGCCGCTCCATGTCCGGCCAGGAATCGGGCGCGAACAACTACTGCTACACCGCTTCCAGTTCCAACGCGCTGGCCTCCATCTTCGCCAAGGGCGTGCTCTCCGGCAGTTCCAACCCGTACGTGGCGATGGGCCCCAAGATCAACGCCAACGGCGGGACCACCAACGAGAATTACTTCCTGGGCGACTGGTGGCAGAGTTCCAACGGCCAGACGATCACCGTCACGCCCGACCAGAACAACAAGACCTACTACATTCCGGGCAACCTGTGGCTGGAAACCAACGGCGCCGGCCCGCAGATCAAGACCACCGACGGCAGCCCCGTGCGCATCACCATCGTCGCCGCCGGCAACATCTACCTCTGCGACCAACTCCTCCACAGCGACTATCCGTCCAGCGCCTCCCAGTTCCCGGGCACTTCGACCTACGCGGACGACACGACCCCCAACAAGGACGCGATCGCGCTCATCGCCATGGCCAGCCCGCCCAACGGCGCGGTGACCAGCGACAGCTACACCGACAAGAACGACAACGGCAAGTGGGACCCGGGCGAACCGATCATCCACGCCGACGGCACCTTCGAAGAGACCTCCACCTCGGCGCCCTCGAATTACTTCAAGGGCCCGAAGGAAGGCACCGGCAACATCTACTTCGGCGACCCGACCATCGGCCCGGTGGGCTTCATGGGCGCGTTCCTGTACGCCCAGAACAACTTCGACGACTACGCCCTCGAAAAGATCAACGGCCTCGAGCAGCCCCAGGAGATCGGCATCTACGGCACGATGTCCGCCGGCAACGCGATCCGCATCAAGCGCGACTTCTCCAACGCCAACACGGGCAACGTGCCCTACCACGCGAAGATGGAAGTCCGCTACGACCCGCGCCTGCAAAGCGGCGCGGTCAAGCTCCCCAACATGCCCAACCAGGCGACCGGCATGACCGCCGGCGGCGTCAGCCTGCTCTCCTGGCGCGAACTGGCGGTGCGATAGCGGTCCCCGGCGCCATCCCAATCCACGCAGGCATTCGATAATAAAGGAGACGTTGGCCCTATGAATTCCCGGACGGCGGCGGCAGTGGCGGTGGCGGTCCTGGCCCTGGGGTGGGGGGAGGCCGGCGAGAAGGCTCCCGCGCCGGACGCCGGAAAAAAAGACCCCTTGCGCGCGAAGATCGAGGAACTGCTCAAGCCGCTGCTCGCGCGCCCCAAACCCAAAAACGGCGCGGACCTGCTCGCGGCCGAGCAGGAAGGCCAAGCGGCCGCGATCCAGGTCGCGGGGCTGGGCGAGCAGGCCCCCGCGATGCTGCTCGAGATGGCCGCCGAGAACGTGCACGCCGTCCCGGGCCAGGTGCTCGCCCGGGTGCTGGCCACGCAGCCGAAGAAGTCCGGCGAATGGATCGCGAAGATCGGCGCGTGCATGAAGCCCGGCGGCAAGGGCGCCGCCTACCGCTCGCTCGAAGACGTCCTGATGGACGGCGAGTACTGGTGCTTCGTCCTCCACGAACTGCAGGACCCCGCCGCGATCGCGCACCTCGCCCCGCTCCTGCAGTTCCGCAGCGGCCCCGTCGGCAAGGTGATCCTGGAACTCTCCGAGAAGAAAGGCAGCCTGGACGCGATCGAGCAGTACCTGAAAGACGAAGACTCCGATCCGCGCCAGCGCGCCGAATTCGC
>JAHCJK010000056.1 GCA_026184295.1 Planctomycetota bacterium | reverse complement strand
CGAAGCCGAAGCGCGCGCAGCCGCCGTGCCTGACGCCGCGGCTCCCGCGGAACCCACGGCCCACGAACCGCTGCGCTGCGTGATCTTCGGCATGGTGGAAGACGGCTACGACGGGGCGAAGTTCCGCTTCCGTTCGTCGCTGGTCTTCCGGCGCGTGGCGGGGGAGGCCCCTCTGGCCGCGCTGGAAGGCAAGACGTTTGAGGTCCAGGTGCCGGGCGACCTGAGCGGCGCGCCCGCCGGCCGGGAAGACGCCGTGCGCAAGCTGAAGCGCGGGGCCTACGCCACGCTGGCGGTCGAAGTGGACGCGCAGGGCGCGATCAAACTTTTGAAGGTTCCGGAAGCCATGGGCCCGCACTACCCCGGGCAGTGCGCGTGCCGGCAGGGCATCGACCTGCCGCCGGCGCAGCCGCGCTCGGGCAAGACGCAGGGCTGACGGCCGAGCGAACGGAGATTCCCCAATGAACAACGCCATGAAGATCACGCTCGCCACGGTCGCCGCGATCGTCCTGCTGGTGCTGCTGCTCCGCGACGATTCGGGGAGCAAGCCCGCGCCAGCGCCGTCCGATGCTTCCGCGAAGACGGGCGAAGGTTCCGCCGAACGGAAGCCGGCCGAACGCGCCGAACTGATGGTCTACTGCGCCGCGGGCATCAAGGGGCCGGTCGAGGCCGTTGCGAAGCAGTACGAGCAGGAGTACGGCGTCGAAATCCACCTCCAGTACGACGGCAGCGGCACGCTGCTGAACAGCCTGCAGGTGGCCAAGCAGGGGGATTTGTTCGTCTCGGCCGACCGCAGCTACATCGAGATCGCGCGCGGCAAGGACCTGGTAGACGAGGCGCTGCCGGTCGCGCACCAGCATCCGGTCATCGCGGTGAGCAAAGGCAACCCCAAGAAGATTCTGACGATCAAGGACCTCGCGCGCGAGGACGTCAAGGTCTCGCTCGCCAATCCCGAGGCCGCCTCGGTCGGCAAGCAAATCCGCAAGGCGCTCGCCGCCGCGGGCGAATGGGACGCGCTGAAGGCCGCGGTCGAAAACCGGGGCGTCTTCAAGCCCACGGTCAACCAGGTGGCCAACGACATCAAGCTCGGCGCGGTGGACGCGGGCATCATCTGGGACAGCACCTGCGCGCAGTACCCCGACCTCGAAGCCGTCGAAGCGCCCGTGCTGGAAAAGGAAGACTGCGAGATCACCATCGGCGTGCTGCGGTTCGCCAAAAACCCCACGGCCGCGCTGCGCTTCGCGCGGTACCTCACCGCCGCCGACCGCGGGCTGGCTGCCTTCAAGAAGGACGGCTACGTCCCGGTGAAGGGCGACCTTTGGGAAGAGACGCCGGAACTGAACTTCTTCAGCGGCGGCGTCAACCGCCCGGCGATCGAGAAGACGCTGGAAGAATTCAAGGCGCGCGAGGGCTGCAGGATCGTCACCACGTACAACGGCTGCGGCATCCTGGTGGGGCAGATGCGCGCCGGCGCGCGCCCCGACGCCTACCTTGCCTGCGACAACAGCTTCGCCGACAACGTCCAGGACCTCTTCGAGCCCATGACGCCGGTCAGCGCGATGGAGATGATCGTCCTCGTGCAGAAGGGCAACCCGCACGGCATCAAGTCGCTGAAGGACCTGGCGAACCCGGGCCTGAAGGTGGGACTGGGGCACCCGGAACAGGCTGCCTTCGGCAAGCTGACCAAGGACCTGCTGGCCGAGGAAGGCCTGCTCGACGGCATCATGAAGAACTGCGTCTCGCAGGCGCCCGCCGGGGACATGCTGGTGAACCAGATGAGCGCCGGGAGCCTGGACGCGTCGATCTGCTACATCGCGAACGCGATGAGCGTGAAGGAAAAGTTCGAGATGATTCCGATCCCGAACCCGAAGGCGAAGGCCTTCCAGCCGTTCCAGATCTCGAAGGAATCCAAGCATCCGTACCTGACCGCGCGCCTGCGCGACGCGATCCTGAGCGCCAAGTCGCAGCAGCGCTACAAGGACGCGGGCTTTTCCTGGAAAGCTCCCGCGAACCGGGGCGCGCACGAATGACCTCCGAGCCTTCGCCGGCCCAGGATTCTTCGCACGCTTCGCCATCCTCCCCGCAGGACCCGTGGGTCTCCCGGCCACACCAGGTCGGCAGCGACGCGCCCTTTTACCTGGGGATGGGGATTCTCTTCGGCGCCTACGTCCTGCTGATCCTGGCGATGATGCTGGCCGACCTCTTCTTTACGTCGCGCAGCGAGATCGTGAAGGCGCTGGGGAGCAAAGAGATTCAGTTCTCGATCTGGCTGAGCCTCAAGAGCTGCACGCTGACGACGGTACTCTCGCTGTGGGTCGCGGTGCCCACGGGGTACCTGATGTCGCGCTACCGCTTTCCCGGGCGCGCGCTGGTGGACGCGCTGCTGGACATCCCCATCGTGCTGCCGCCGCTGGTGATCGGGCTCAGCCTGCTGATCCTTTTCCATCTGCCGCTGTGGGAAAAAGGGCGCGTCACCGGCACCGACGGCCAGGAAGTGATCCTCTACCACAAGCTGAACGACATGGTGCCCGTCGCGTACACCAAGGCGGCGGTGATCCTCTCGCAGTTCATGGTCGCCTGCGCTTTCGCGGTGCGGACGATGCGCGCGACCTTCGACCAGATCAATCCGCGCGGCGAACAGGTGGCCCTCACGCTCGGCTGCTCGCGCAGCCAGGCCTTCTGGAACGTGGTCCTGCCCGAGGCCCGCCGCGGGGTGCTCACCGCCGCCACGCTGGCGTGGGCGCGCTCGATGGGCGAGTTCGGGCCGATCCTGATCTTCGCGGGCGCGACGCGGCTCAAGACCGAGGTGCTGCCGACGACGGTCTTTCTGGAGATGTCCGTGGGCAACATCCAGGCCGCGCTGGCGGTCTCGCTGCTGATGGTCGCGGCCGCGGTGGCGGTGCTGGTGCTGGTGCGCCTGTGGGGCCGCGTCGGCGAACTCGCGGGCCCCCGGGTGGTCTAGGAACCGAACGCATGATCGCGGTCGATAACCTTTCGGTGGGCGCGGGCACCTTCCGCCTGGACGGAATCACCTTCGAGATTCCCTCGGGGCGCTACGGCGTCCTGATGGGCCAGACCGGCTGCGGGAAGACGACGATCCTCGAGACGATCTGCGGGTTGAAGTCCGCGCACGGCGGGCGCATCCGCCTGATGGGCCGGGACGTGACGCAGGCGAAGCCGGCGGAACGCAACATCGGCTTCGTCCCGCAAGACGGCGCGCTCTTTTACACCATGTCGGTGCGCCAGAACCTCGGCTTCGCGCTCCACATGCGCCGCTGGCCCGCCGAGGAAGCGCGCCGGCGCGTGGACGAACTCTCCGAACTCCTCCACATCACGCACCTGCTCGACCGGGCCCCGCATGGGCTGAGCGGCGGGGAGAAGCAGCGCGTCTCGCTCGGGCGCGCGCTGGCCTTCCATCCCGACATCCTGTGCCTGGACGAACCGCTGAGCGCGCTCGACGACGACACGCGCGAAGCGATGATCCGTCTCCTGAAGGAAGTGCAGCGCAAGACCGGCGTGACCGCGCTCCACATCACCCACAACCGCCTGGAAGCCGAGAAGCTCGCCGACAACCTCCTCTCGCTCGATCAGGGCCGCCTGAAGGTCCTGGAATGCCTCAAACAAGCCTAACAGACCTGCGGTAGGGTTCGAATCGGGCCGTGGGACCTACGTTGCGGCGGGCCGTCCCGGCGCGTAGCATGGAACAGCATTTGCATTAAAACCCCTGCCTAGTGCTTCGTTCACGGGAGCTCCACGACCCATGTCGATTCGAGTCGCCCTTCACCATGTGACAGGGTACAAATTTGACCGGCTTGTATCGCTTTCACCACATTTGATTCGCTTGTGGCCCGCGCCGCACTGCCGCACGCCGATCCTCAGCCGCTCGCTTAAAGTCTTTCCGGAAAAGTACTTCATCAACTGGCAGCAGGACGCGTTCAGCAACTACATCGCGCGGGTGGTCTTTCCCGAGATGACCAAGGCGCTGAAGATCGAGATCGACCTGGTCGCGGAAATGACCGTGATCAACCCCTTCGACTTCTTCATCGAAGAGACCGCCGAGGCCTTCCCGTTCGCTTACAAGAAGGAGCAGCAGAAGGAACTCGCGCCCTTCCTCGAGACCCTGCCCGCGGGCCCGCGCCTGACCGAATGGCTGGAACACGTGCCCAAGAAGGCCGAGAAGACGGTGAACTACATCGTCGATCTCAACCAGCGCCTGCAGAAGGACATCTCGTACATCATCCGCCTGGAACCGGGGATTCAGAGCTGCGAAGAGACGCTGACCAAGCGCAGCGGCTCGTGCCGCGATTCGGCGTGGCTGCTGGTGCAGATCTTCCGGAACCTCGGGCTGGCCGCGCGCTTCGTCAGCGGCTACCTGATCCAGCTTGCGCCGGACGTGAAGTCGCTCGACGGCCCTTCGGGCACCGAAGTCGATTTCACCGACCTGCACGCCTGGACCGAAGTGTACATCCCCGGCGCCGGCTGGATCGGGCTCGACCCGACCTCCGGGCTGCTGGCGGGCGAAGGCCACATCCCGCTCGCCTGCACCGCCGATCCGCAGAACGCGGGGCCGGTAGAAGGCTTTACCGACGAGTGCGAGGCGGAACTCGAGTTTGGGATGAAGGTGACGCGCATCCGCGAGACGCCGCGCGTGACCAAGCCGTACACGCCGGAAGCCTGGACGGAGATCGAGGCGCTGGGCGAGCGCGTGGACGTGCAGCTCGCGCAGGACGACGTGCGCCTGACCATGGGCGGCGAACCGACCTTCGTCTCGATCGATTACCCCGACGACGACGAATGGAACACGACGGCGATGGGCCCGCGCAAGCGCATCTTCGCCGGCGAACTGATCAAGCGCCTGCGCGGAAAGTTCAGCCCCGGCGGGCTGCTGCACTACGGCCAGGGCAAGTGGTACCCGGGCGAATCGCTGCCGCGCTGGGCGCTGAGCTGCATCTGGCGCAAGGACGGCGAACCGGTCTGGAAGAGCCTGGACCTGGTCGCCAACGAGGCCCGCGATTACGGCGTGAACGAGACCCACGCGCAGCGCTTTGCGCAGACGCTGGCGCGGCGCCTGGACGTCACCGGCGACCACATCCAGCCGGGTTTCGAGGACGTCTGGTACTACCTGCTCAAGGAACGCCGCCTGCCGGTCAACGTGGACCCGCTCCGCAACCGGCTAAGCGATCCCGAGGAACGCAAGCGCGTCGCGAAGGTCTTCGAGCAGGGCCTGGAAAAGACCGTCGGCTACGCGATGCCGCTGCAGCGCCGCTGGGTGGACGGCCAGGTCCGCTGGGTCACCGGCCCGTGGTTCCTGCGCCGCGAACACCTGTTCCTGCTGCCGGGCGATTCGCCCATGGGCCTGCGCCTGCCGCTGGAGTCGCTGCCCTGGGGCACGCGCGACCAGACCGGCTACCCCGTGGAACTCGATCCGCTGGACCCGCGCCCGCCGCTGCCGCCGCGCGACCAGTTCGACACCTTCGGCCCGCATCCGGGCTACACGCGCGAAGCGATGCAGCGCGCCACGCTGCGCATGCAGGGCCGCCCGGGCGCCCAGCGGGCCAGCGAAGAAGAAGAAGCGCGCCGCGCGGCCGGCAAGTACCCGCTCCCGTACGACGTGGTGCGCACGGCGCTCTGCGTCGAACCGCGCGGCGGGCACCTGTACGTCTTCATGCCGCCGCAGCCCTTCCTGGAAGACTACCTCGCGCTGGTCGCCGCCGTGGAAGACACCGCCGCCGAACTGAAGCAGCCGGTGCTGGTGGAAGGCTACCCGCCGCCCTACGACCCGCGCATCCACACGATCAAGGTCACGCCCGACCCCGGCGTGATCGAGGTGAACATCCATCCGGCGGATTCGTGGAAGGAACTGACCGAGCGCACGCGCATCCTGTACGAGGAAGCGCGGCTCACGCGGCTCGCGACGGAAAAGTTCATGCTCGACGGGCGCCACACGGGCACCGGCGGCGGCAACCACGTGATCCTGGGCGGAGCGAAGCCCTCGGACAGCCCGCTGCTGCGCAGGCCGGACCTGCTGCGCAGCCTGCTGACGTACTGGCACAACCATCCGGCGCTCTCGTTCCTCTTCTCGGGGCTGTTTATCGGACCGACGAGCCAGCACCCGCGCGTGGACGAAGCGCGCAACGACAGCCTGTACGAAGTCGAACTGGCCTTCGAGCACCTGGCGCGGCAGCAGCAGGCCCAGCCGTGGCTCGTGGACCGGCAACTGCGCAACCTGCTGATCGACTGCACCGGCAATACGCACCGCACCGAGTTCTGCATCGACAAGCTCTATTCGCCCGACAGCAGCAGCGGGCGCCTGGGGCTGGTGGAACTGCGCTCCTTCGAGATGCCGCCGCATTACCAGATGTCGCTCGCGCAGCAGTTGCTCCTGCGCTCGCTGGTGGCGGCCTTCTGGCGCAAGCCGTACGAGAAGAAGCTGGTGCGCTGGGGCACCGAGATTCACGACCGCTTCATGCTGCCGCACTTTGTGGAGCAGGACTTCAAGGACGTGATGGGCGACCTGAACGAGGCCGGGTTCCCGTTCCAGAGCCAGTGGTTCGCGCCGCACCTGGAGTTCAAGTTCCCGTTCATCGGGCGCTTTGCGCAGCAGGGCGTGCAGGTGGAACTGCGCACGGCCATCGAACCCTGGCACGTGCTGGGCGAAGAGCCCGGCGCCGGCGGGACGGTGCGCTACGTCGATTCGTCGCTGGAACGCCTGCAGGTGCTGGTGACGGGCATGACCGACACGCGGCACGTGGTGGCCTGCAACGGCCGGCGCCTGCCCATGCACCCGACGGGCACCAACGGGGAGTTCGTCGCCGGGCTGCGCTACCGCGCGTGGCAGCCGGCGAGCTGCCTGCACCCGACGATCCCCGTGCACACGCCGCTGGCCTTCGACTTGGTGGACACCTGGAACGAACGCTCCGTGGGCGGCTGCACCTACCACGTCGCGCACCCGGGCGGGCGCAACTACACGACGTTTCCCGTCAACGCGTACGAAGCGGAAAGCCGCCGCGCGGCGCGCTTCTTCGTGCACGGGCATACGCACGGCAAGGTGGCCGCGCCCGCGGAAGAGCGCACCCGTGAGTTCCCCCTGACCCTGGACCTGCGGACCTTCCCGGGCTAGCGGGAGTCTAACGCCGCCTCTGGTGAGAACCTGAAAATCCGGTTATACTAAAGCCCGAACGTGAACACGGTAGAAACCCAACCTGTGCCGGCCACCTCGACGCACCAACCCTCCGCCTGGCGAGCGGGCTACCAGGGTCTGCCGGGCTCCTTTGACGAGATGCTCGCGCCGGACGGCTCGCTGCGTCCGCACTGGCACACGTTCGTCTCCAAACTCGACAACCTCGGCCAGGCCGAACTGACCCGCCGCTGGGAACAGGCGCGGCAGCTCATCCACGAAAACGGCGTCACCTACAACGTCTACGGCGACCCGCGCGGGATGGACCGCCCGTGGGACCTCGACTCGCTGCCGCTGCTGATCTCGGCCGAGGACTGGAAGGCCCTGGAGCCGGCGCTGATCCAGCGCATGCACCTACTCAACGCGCTGCTCAAGGATCTGTACGGCGCGCAGATGCTGCTGCGGGCGGGCGCGTTCCCGGCGGAACTCGTCTTCGCCAACCAGGGCTTCCTGCGCCCCTGCCACGGCATCCGCCCGCCCAAGGACCTGTACCTGAGCCTCTATTCGGCGGACCTGACGCGCCTGCCGGGCGGGCAGTGGTCGGTGATCGCGGACCGCACCCAGGCGCCCTCGGGCGCGGGCTACGCGCTCGAAAACCGCATCGTCCTCTCGCGCGTGCTTCCTGAAATCTTCGGCACCTGCCAGGTGCACCGCCTCGCGCACTTCTTCCAGAAGATGCGCCAGTCGCTGGCCGCGATGGCCCCGCACAACCGCGACAACCCGCGCATCGTGCTGCTGACGCCCGGGCCGTACAACGAGACCTACTTCGAGCACGCGTATCTGGCGCGCTACCTGAACTACATCCTGGTCGAAGGCGGCGACCTGACCGTGCGCGACCAGTGCGTGTACCTGAAGACGCTCGGCGGCCTGCAGCGCGTGGACCTGATCCTGCGGCGCCTGGACGCCGACTACTGCGACCCGCTGGAACTGCGCTCCGAATCGACCCTGGGCGTGCCCGGGCTGGTGCAGGCCGTGCGCGCGGGGAACGTGGCCGTCGCGAACGCGCTGGGCAGCGGCGTGGTGGAAACCCCCGCGATCAACTGCTTCCTCCCGCAGCTCTGCCGCACGCTGCTGAACGAGGACCTGAAGCTGCCTTCGGTGCCGACGTTCTGGTGCGGGCAGAAATCCTCGCTTCAGCACGCGCTGGCGAACCTGGACAAGATGGTCATCAAGCCGGTCTTCCCCATGCGGGAGTTCGAACCGGTCTTCGGCGCGCGGCTGACGGAAGCGGAACGCGAGGAGCTTTCCGCGCGAGTGCGCGCGCGCCCGCACCTGTACGTCGCGCAGGAACAGGTCGCGCTGGCCTCGGTCCCGGCGCTCGACGGCGGGCAGATGCAGCCGCGCCAGGCGGTGCTGCGCTCGTACCTGCTCGCCCACGACGGCAGCTACACGGTCATGCCCGGCGGACTGACGCAGATTCCGTCGTCCTCGAACAACCTGATCTTCTCGCTCCAGCGCGGCAGCGGCAGCAAGGACACCTGGGTGCTCTCGAACGCGCCGGTGAGCAACTTCAGCCTGCTGCATCAGGACGGGCGGGCGATCGAGCTTTCCCGCGGCGGCAGCGACCTGCCCAGCCGCGTCGCCGACAACCTGTTCTGGCTGGGCCGCTACGTCGAACGCGCCGAATGCGCCGTCCGGCTGATGCGCGGCGTGATCGCGCGCCTGTCCGAGCGTTCCGACGCGGGCGAAGACCACGTGCTGCCCGAACTCCTGCGCGCGCTGCGCTACCTGCGCGCCGGCCAGCACGCGCTGGCCTGGGACCCGGAGCCCGAACTCTCCGGCGGGGACGTGCTGAAATTCGTGATGGACGAGAGCCGTTCGTCCGGCGGCCTGTACGACACGCTGCGCTGCGTGCAGGATGTCGCGCGCATGGTCCGCGACCGGCTCTCCAACGACACCTGGCGCGTGCTGCGCGGGCTCGACGAGGAAGTCGCGTGGCCGGCCGCGGAGGACACCGTCACCGCCTCCGAACTGCTCGACATCCTGAACAGGATCGTCATCGCCCTGGCGTCCTTCGGCGGGCTGGCCAGCGAGAGCATGACGCGCAGCCAGTTGTGGCGCTTCCTCGACATCGGCCGCCGCCTGGAACGCGCCAACAACATGACCGGGCTCCTGCGCAGCGCGCTGGTGCGCGTGGCGAAGGACGAACCGCCCGTGCTCGAGGCCGTGCTGGAAGTCTCCGACAGCCTGATGACGTACCGGCGCCGCTACCTTTCCAGCCTGCAGCCGGCCCCGGTGCTGGACCTGCTGATCGCCGACGAGACCAACCCGCGCTCGCTCGCCTTCCAGCTCGTCGCGCTGGACGAACACGTCACGCACCTGCCCAAGGACCGCGCCTATCCCAGCCTCTCGCCCGAACAGCGCCTGACCATGGCCCTTTGCGCCAACGTCCGCCTGCTGGAAATCGACGCGCTGGCCCGCGACGACCAGGGCGTGCGCGAACGCCTGGACGAGACCGCCGTGCGCGTCGAGAAGGACATGGTCGCGCTGAACGAGATGATCACCCGCGGTTACCTCAGCCACGTGCTGCCTTCGCGCCAACTGGCCTCGTACGGGAGGGGCGCGGAATGAGGTACCGCATCCGCCATTCGACCTGCTACGTCTACACCGAGCCGGTCTCGCTCTGCCACAACGAGGTCTGCCTGCGCCCGCGCAACGCCGCGCGCCAGAAGTGCCACCAGATCGAACTCGACGTCTCGCCGCCGCCCGACACGATGGCGCGCCGCGCGGACTACTTCGGGAACCAGATCGAATTCTTTACCGTGCAGGAACGCCACAAGCGCCTGGAAGTGACCTGCCAGAGCGAGGTGACGGTGGAGCCGTTCGCGCCGCCGATGGCCAGCCTGACGCCGCCGTGGGAAGACGTCGCCGAAACGATGCGCGGCAACGACGCGTGCCGGCACCTGGAAGCCGTCCAGTTCGTCTACGAATCGACGTACGTCCGCTACCACGAGCAGCTCGCGCAGTACGCGCTGCAGTCGTTTCCGGCGCGGCGCCCGGTCATCGAAGGCGCGCTGGACCTGATGCACCGCATCTTCAAGGATTTCAAGTACGACACGCGCGCGACGAACGTGATGACGCCGATCGCAGAAGTCTTCGACCTGCGCCGCGGCGTCTGCCAGGATTTCGCGCACCTGATGCTCGGTTGCCTGCGCTCGCTGGGGCTGCCCGCGCGCTACGTCAGCGGATATCTGCAGACCACGCCCGTCGCCGACCAGGAACGCCTGATCGGCGCGGACGCCTCGCACGCCTGGGTCTCGGTGTATTGCCCCAGCTTCGGCTGGGTGGACTTCGACCCCACCAACGACACGATCCCGTCGGACAAGCACATCCTGGTGGCGTGGGGGCGCGACTACGCCGACGTGAGCCCGATCAAGGGCGTGATCCTGGGCGGCGGGCAGCACTCGCTCAAGGTCGCGGTCAGCGTCACGCCGATCAACTGAGCGCCGCCGCCGTCACTCGCCGAGCAGGATCAGGTCGCCGACGGTGTCGATGTTCTTGGTGTGCGGGTTCCCGAACCAGCCGATGAACCCGGTGCGGCCTTTCCCGTCGTCCTCGTTCACGATCATCGAGAGGCCCAGGTTCGCGTTCGGCGCCGGCTGGAAGGGCGCGAGCCGCGACCAGGGGATCGCCAGTTCGTAGACCACGCCGCCGGGCCGCAGGTTGTACGTGACGGCGATGTCGGGCACTTTTCCCGCGGGCGTCGCGGCGTTGGCCGAGAGGAAACACCAGGCCTGCGGGCCTTTTTTCCCGGCGGCCATGCCGAGGTCGTACTTGCCGGCCTTCTCGCCGGAGGTCCGCTTGGGATCGACGAGGAACTGGAGCCCGTCGCCGGCCCAGATCGCGCCGTCCTCCTTGGTATTCGAGTTCACGTCGTCGCTCACGTCCACGCCCACGTACAGGAAGGTGTCGTCCCACAGGTAGCGCATGGTGGCCGAGAGGTCGTCCTTGCCCTTCCACGCCACGCTCTTGTCGAGCGTGAAATACTGCGGGGCCTGGTCGAGCTTGTGGACGGGCGCGCGCTTCCAGTCCTCGTCGCTCAGGTCGCCGTCCAGCTTCGGCGCGGCCTTGACGCGGTGCACGGCCACGAATCCGCCGAGGCAGCGTTCGGTGGAGATGCTCCCGCCCGCGGCGTCGGTGACGGTGGCCGTCGCGGCGTAGACCTTGACCGGATCGGCGTTCGCGATGGGCACGACGACGGAGGCCTGCTGCTTGGCGGGCACGGTCAGCGTTCCGTTGGCGGCCTCGGCCAGGTACGCGGCGGTCTCGGCCTGCGCGGCGTAATCGCCCTTCTCCAGCGCGCGCTCGCCCTTCAGCGCCAGCGACCACGTCACCGTCTGCGCTTCAGGGGCGAAGTTGCTCACCAGCACCTGCGCGCCGGGCTTGCCGTCCGCGCGCGGCGGCACGGGGCGGATCTCGACGGTCAACTGACCGGTGATGACCGGGCGGCAGGCCAGCTCCGCGATCGCCGCGCCCTCGGCATTGCTCAGCCGCACCAGCAGGTCGCCCTCGCGCACGGCGCTCGTTTCCGGCGTGGCGACGGTGTAGCGCAGGCCTTCGCCCGCTTCGACCTTCCAGCCGAACGGCGCGACGACGGAGACGAGCTTCGGGTCGGCGGCGCCGGCCAGTTCCAGCGTGCCGGGCATGCCGCGCACCAGCGCCGCGGGCATCCGCGCCAGCGAGATCGCGGGTTCGCCGAGCGCCTTCGGAAGTTCGGCCGGGCCGGCGTAGCTGAGCAGCAGCGGGTCCTCGCCGACGGTCAGGGTCAGGCCCTTGCCGCCCGCGTTCAGCGCCGAGCGCCGCCCGTCGATGCGGATCGCCTGCACCTCCTTCACGCCTTCCAGCGGCAGGAAGACGTCCTGGCGGCCCTTGTCCTTCCAGAAGAGCGTGAAGCACTGCCCGTCGCCGTCGCGGAAGAGGCAGGCGTGGATGCCGTCGCGCCATTCGGCTTCGGCCACGCACTTCTTGACGCAGATGCCGTTGACGAGGTTGTAGAGCGTGACGGCGTCGAGCCGCGCGGCGTACTTGTTGTAGCGGCTGTCGAAGACGTTCATTGAATCGCCGCCGCTCCCGAATATCTTGGCGTCGGGATCGGGATAGAGCAGGTCGAACCACGAGATGTTCGCGCCGCCCGCGCCGAAGAACGCGGCGAACTTGCGGATCATGTCGCCCGCGATGTGCTGGCGCGTCAGGCCCTGGCTGTTCAGGCCGATTTCGGTGGACCAGACCGGCTTCACGCACTTGTACTTCTCCATCAGCGCCTGGTAGCGCTTGATCGCCTCGCGCACGTTCTTCGGGTCTTCGTAGACGTGAAAGTCGAAGACGTCGCACGCGTCGCCGTAGCCGGCGGCGAAGTATTCCTCTTCGGGCGGCACCGAGGTGGCGATGACGGTGATCGTGGGATCGATCTTCTTGATCTCCTCGTAGGCGACCTTGTACGCGCGCACGGCCTCCTTGACGCGCTCGCCGGTGTTGTGCGGTTCGTTGCCGAGGTCGATGGCCAGCGGGCGCTGCTTGCCGTGGGCCGCGATCCAGGCGCGGATCGCGCCGCGGATCGCGTCGTCCGTCCACTTCTCGTAGCCCTTCAAGCGGTTCTCGATCGCGTGGGTGCCGCCCGGATTGCCGGTCAGGACGCCCATGCCGAGTTCGGTGCAGATGTCGAGGCCCGGGGCCCAGGTCTTGTGCGGCGGCTCGGGATCGGCGCCGCCCCAGATGCCGCAGACGCGGATGCCCAGGCGGTCGGTCAGGCGCAGGAACTCGGGGATGCGGTTGTCCCAGTTGCGCGAAGTGAACGGAATCTGTTCGGGCTTGTACGCCTTGGTCTTGGCGAGCGGCAGGATCGCGAAGCCCGCGTAGTTCTTGTAAGGCTCGTTGTCCGCGAGCGGCACGCTGGCGTGGAGTTCGTAGTAGCGGCCGGTCTCGAGGGGCTGGCCGGCCAGGTCCAGGCTGGCCTCGTAGCGGAAGCGTTCCTTGTTCTTGCCCTTGGGCTCGACGGTCAGCGCGCCGGCGGGGGCCTGTTCGGCGCCCCAGTAATCGCGCACGACCCAGGCAAGCTTGCGCTCGCCCTCGGCGAGTTCGCGGGTCGTCTCGACGGTGACGGTGAAGGTCTTCGGGTCCTCGGGCTTGAAGAGGTTGCCCAACTGTGCGCCGCCGAAGACGGCGCGGTTGACCGCGCTCGGCTTGCGTCCCACCGTCACCGCCGCCGCGCCCAGTTGATCGATCCAGAAGCTTCCGGCGCTCTTGTTCATGCGCGCGGCAAAGCGCGCCGAAGCGGCCGCGCGGGGCAGGTCCACGCGCTTGCGCACGACTTGCCAGGGGCGCTTGCCGTAGGGTTCGGCCAGCAGGATCGCATCGATCTTCTTGCCGCCCGCGTCGAGCAGTTCCAGGCTGAGGGTGCCGTTGTAGGACATGTCCTGCGATTCCATCTCGGTGCGCACGGCCCCGGTGATCTCCCACGCGCCGGCCGTGACGGCGAAGGCGCTGCCCGTCGCGGAGCAGGGCTTTTCGACGTCGGCCTGTTCGCGCGAGAGCCGCAGGGCGCGCTTGCCTTGGAAGGCGTCCTTCTCGTCGATCTTGGCGGCGCCCTCCGAGGTCCAGCCGGCCGGGAGCGTATTCGCGCCCTCGAAGTCGCAGGCGTAGGCGGCCGTGCGCACGCTCGCGACCAGCCCCGAGACCCAGATCGTGGACGTATTCGCGGTGGGGGAGCGCCCGGCGAGCAGGTACATGCCCTTCAGCGCGCCGTGCCACTTGCCGTCCTTCTTGCCGCCCCAGTGTTCGTACTTGGCGATGCCCTTTACCGCCTCGGTGGTGCCCTGGTTCTCGAAGAAGCGGTCCACCGGGAAGGTGACCAGGCGCCATTCGTCGGAGATCGGCTCGAGTTTGAGCGAGAGCTGGTGGCACTGCCCGCTGCCGTCGATCAGGCGCATCGTGACGTGGTTCAGTGCGGGCGCCTTGAGCCAGAAGGAGAGCGTATCGAGGTCCAGCTTGAGCGCGTCGAGGTTGCGGCCCATCTGGACGTAATTGCCGCCGCCGGTCAGGTCGGCCTTCAGGCGCAGGCTGGGCTTGCCGTCGCGGGTGACCTCCGCGTCGGCCTCCAGCGAACCCTTCGCGCCGGGGAATTCGGGGCCGTTCCCGAAGTCCCAGCCCATCGCCGGCTTGCCTTCTTCGAGCAGCGGCACGTCCTGCGCGGCCAGCGCGCCCGCGCACAGCACCAGCACCGCCCAGCAGGTTCGATGGAACATGGCTTCCTCCCCGGTGCGATGCGGCGTGCCCGTGTGTGCGGACCCGCTTCCTCGCGCTGCCGTCCAGTTTTCGAGATGTCCCGGCCGCTCACCCGACCTATAACGATTTTGTTATAGGTTAATCTACACCAACGGGGAACGCAAGGCATCAGTTTCTTATAAAACCTTCAGGACCGCCTTAAGAGGCCGTTGGAGTAAGGGCTTACGCTTCGGAAACTCGACCGTGCAGTCGGTGAACCGAGCGCGCATCTCGCAACATGGGAACGGGGTTTGGATGTGCGCGCGGGGGCGCTCGATACGCATCGCGGGGGGCGCGTGCGGAAATTTCTACAGCCGCATAAATATCACTATTGGAACACCTGTTGCGCTCGATGAGTTAGTTGGACGCGAACAGGAGACCTACGCCATGGAAGGCATCCGGCTTGTAGCGAGACTCGAAGGGTTGGCCATGCAGGCCCACCACGCTCCCGAGACCATCGACCGCCACGAACTCTGCCTGCTGCTCGTCGATCTCGAATCCTGGCACGAGGTGGTGTTTGGCGCGTGCCCGGCCCCCGACGTGCTGATGGCGCTGGAGCCCGCCTGCCACACCCTCCGCGAGATGCTGGAACTCTCCGCGAACCACGTCCGCCGCGCGTTCCTCGCGCACAACCTCGGCAACGTCACCCACGGCACGCTGCGCCAGTCGCTGCGCTGCGCGATGTGCCACCTCTGGAACGCCGTCGTGGCGATCAGCCAGGCGCAGCGCGAGACGCCGCTGGCCCAGGCGATGCGCGTGGCCTGAACCTACTTCTTCGGCGCGGCCTTGTAGCGGAACGCATACGTGCGGCGGTTCGCGATGATGATGAAAACGTTGTTCACCGGATCGTACGCCAGGCAGTGAAAGGTCATCGTGCCGATCTTGGCGCCCGCGATCTCGGTCGATGTCCACGTGTTCTTCGCCGGATCGTACGCCCAGAACTTGTTCTCGAGCACCCCGCCCACCAGCGTCTTCGTCACCGGATCGTAGGCAAAGGCGCATTCCGATCCCTTGGGTTTCTCGCCCGAAGCCTCGATCGCCGTGATCTTCGACTTGCGGAAGTCCTCCCGGTTCAATTCCAGCTTCCAGATCCCCTTCGAATCGGGAATCGCGTACATGCACTGGTCGGGCGGGTAGTAGACCAGCGTGCCTGAGTACGCCGAGAACTTGTACTTGTCCTGGACGTCGTTGAGGATCTTCGTGGACGCGCGCGTCTCGGGGTCGAAGACGAAGACCGTCTGGCCGCTCGAGCCCACGATCTTCTTCGAGATCGGATCGTACTCCGCCGCCGCGCCGTAGCCGCCGAACGGCACGTCGTAGCGCTCCCACTTGCCGGTGGCGAAGTCGTAGGCCCCGCCGCCGCCCCCGAAGTACCCGATGCCCGGCGCCACGCTCGACGGCCCGCAGCCGCTGCGCAGAACCAGGAACTCCTTGCGGTGGTCGGGCACGATCAGCAGGTCGTAGGTGTGCCGCCCGACAGGCCGCGGGTAAAGCCCGCCCTCGTCGCCGGCCTTCCAGAAGCCGTTCTCCATGTTCTCCTTCTTGTAGAAGCGCTGCGAGGTCGGCTTGTAGAGCGCCTTCCAGGCCAGGGTCTCGAAGTCGAACGCGTACACCGCGTCGGTAAAGGTCGTCGCGTGCCCGCCGCCGAAGAGCAGGATGCGGTGGTTGTGCGGATCGTAGGTCATGCCGCTGTAGTCGGTCACGCCGTCGGCGGTCTCGCCTTCGCCTTCCGGCGCGAGAAACTTGGTCGGCCCGAGGTCGATCGCGGTGTGCTCGGGCAGCGCGGCCAGCTTGGGATTCGGCTGCGGCTTGGGCGGCGCAGACTGAGCCGCGTGGGCCCCAAGCTGGGCCGCGAGGAGCATCGTGAGAACCGTCCGTGCGCGCATCATGTCAGACTCCTTTGAGAAATCGGGAACCTACACGTCTAATTAACACCGCAGGAGTTGTCATTTAATCAAGAAGTCTCGAGCGACATCGCGACCCACTGGAATGTGCAAGTGACTATTTTCAAATGAATTATGCGATGCTAGGCATCGGTATGGGCTGGAAAAATGATGTTAATTATGTTAGTTAATGGCGCATGTCCGAAGCCGACTTCCTCCAGCAGGTTCGCGGCTGCAAGGAACACCTGCGCATGCAGATCGCGCGCGCGGAGTTCCCCGAGGGCACGCGGCTCGACGAGGCGCAGCTCCGCCGCGAGACCGGCGCGACCGTGCGGGCCGTGCGCGCGGCGCTGAGCGACCTCGCGCGCGAAGGCCTGATCCTGCGCAAGCGCCACGTCGGGACGTTCGTCGCCGACCGCCTGCCCGCCGCCAACGTGACCGTGCTGCCCAAGCTGCGCAGCGTGGGCCTGCTGAGCAGCCGGCGCCAGGAAGTCTTCATCTCCGATGGCTTCTGCTCGAAAGTCCTGACGGGCCTGCGCCTGGCGCTGCAGCCGCCCGCGCAGGTGACATGGTTCCTGCACGAGCACGGCCGGACCATGGGGGTGGACGACCTGCCGCTCGTCGATCTCGACGCGATCCGCCGCGCCTGCCAGGGCGTGGTCGCGGTGGAGGCCTACAACGCCTCGCAGCTGAACGAGCTCTCGCGCGCGGGCGTGCCGCTGGTGGTGGTGGACTTCGCCCCGCCGCTCGCGGCCTTCGACAGCGTCGAGGTCGATCACTTTCAGGCCGGGTACCTGGCCACGCGGCACCTGCTGGAACTGGGCCACCGCGAGATCGCGTACGTGGGCGAAGGCCTGGTCGCGCAGTCCACCGATCCCACGTGGCAGGCGCGCCTGAACGGCTACCTGCGCGCGATGGTCGAGGCGGGCCAAGCGGTCTCGCCCGCGCACGTGATGGACACGCAGCGCAACCTTCGCGTCGTGGCCGAGCGGCTGCCCGCGTTCGACGCCCGGCGCCGGCCCAGCGCCTACGTGCTCTGCACCGGCGGCTTTGCCGACGCGCTCGTCCAGGTCCTGGCGGACCTCGGGCGCGCGGTGCCGGCGCAGGTGAGCCTGGCGGCGGCCGACAGCGCGGCCTACACCGCCGGCGGCGCGGTGCTCTCGCAGGCGCGCGTCGATTACGAGATGCTCGGGCGCAACGCCGCGCGGGTGCTCGCGGCGCGCCTGGCCTGCAAGGCCATGCCGCCGATGCGCAACCTGCTCCCGGTGCTCTTTGCCCCAGGGCAGACCTCCGCGCCCTGCGCCAAGGCGTGACGTAACCGCTTGCGGTGCTAGGATGGCTCCATGCGTTTGCTCCTGCATACCTGCGACGAACCCGCGCGCGACCTGGCGTTGGAGGAAGCGATCCAGGCCGGCCTGGAGGCGGGGACCTCGCCGACCACCTGGCGGCTCTGGCAGGCCGCGCGCCCGGCCGTCGTGCTCGGCACCGGCCAGGAACACCTTAAAGAGGTGGCGGGCGACGAAGCGCGCGCGGCGAACGTGCCCGTCCTGCGGCGGCATTCGGGCGGCGGCGCGGTGCTGATCGGCCCCGGCGCGATCAATTACTCCTTCTTTACGCACATCAACGACCTGCCCGGCGGCGAGACGATCACCGGCGCGATGGAGTCTGGGCTGCGGCCCGTGCTGCGCGCCTTGAACAGCCTCGGCGTCGCCGCTCAGCTCGCGGGACTCAGCGATGTCGTCGTCACCGGCACGGACCTGCGCAAGATCGCGGGCAACGCGCAGGCGCGCAAGCGCGCCAGCGTGCTCGTCCACGGCACGCTGCTCGCCGAGCCCGACTGGGCGCTGCTCGAGCGGGTGCTCGCGTTCCCCAGCCGCGCGCCCGACTACCGCGCCGGCCGCGGCCACCGCGCGTTCCTTACTTCGCTGAAGGAACTCGGCGCCCCTGCGGGACTGGAAGATTTCGCGCCCGCGCTGGCCGGCGTGCTGGGCGATCTCGAACGCGCGGACGCGCCGCAGCCGGACGAATCCGCGAAAGCTTCGGAACTGCTCGCGGAAAAGTACAGCCGGGCGGAGTGGAACCTGAGGCGCTAGGCGCGGAGGCCCTGCGATGGGCATGTTCGGCGACGAGAAACCCAAGAAGGTCAAGATCCTCGACGATCTGTACCTGACCTGCACCGTCTGCAAGCACGATCATTTCTGGCGAGGCGAAGGACGTCTTCAAACCACGGGAGTAATTGCCCCGGGCTGGTCGCAACCGGCCGCGTCCTTTTTTGTCTGCGCGCACTGCGGGTACATGCATTGGTTTCTGCCCAAGGATGCCTGGTAGCCTCGAGGCGGCGATCTGGTAAACTTGCCTGAAATGGAGGAGAGGGAACCGCGGGCATGCCCAACCTTCGCACCGTCGCGATCTCCGATCTCCATTTGGGCCGCAAGTCCAGCCGCGTGCACGCGCCCGAGGACCTCGCGCCGCTCGTCGAAGGCTTCGACCGCGTCCTGCTGCTCGGCGACATCATCGACCACTGGTACCTGACGGCCGAACGCATCCGCGAACTGGAAGCCGCCGTGCGCGCCGCCTGCCACAAGGCCGGCGCGCGGCAGGTCGTCTGGTTCCGCGGGAATCACGACGCCGCCACCGAGGCCGCCGAAGACTACGCGGTGCTGCACGGCGTGCTCTACCTGCACGGCCACGCGCTGTACCACCGGCTGGAAGGCGAGGGCTCGCTGAACGAACGCATCGGGGACCTGAACGAACGCAAGTTCGGCCCGAAGCGCGTCTCGTCGCGCCTGAACAAGCGCGGCTGGGCGCTGATCGGCGCGGCCTACGAGCGCATCCCGCAGGACCTCTGCCGCCCGCTGGTCTGGCACTGGGGCACGAAGCTGCGCGTGCGGAAGCTGGCGGGCGAGATTCAGGAGGCCGGCGCGGAGACGGTGCGCGCGATGGTCTTCGGGCATTCGCACTGCCCGGGCATGAAGCGCCTGGACGGCCTGACGGTCTTCAACCTGGGCGGGTGGATGAAGAACACGCGCGCCTGCGGCTTCGTGAAGGAAGGCCCGCGCTGCCGCCTGGTCGCGATCGAGAACGGCAAGGGCCCGCCGCGCTGGGGCGCGACGCTGAACGAGATGACGCTGGAGAATGCGTAGCCGCCATGAAATCCTGATCGGCTGAGCCGATCCGTCGGCCAGCCTTCAGGTGGCCGAGCTTTTTGTTCATCTGTTGCTTGCCACCAGCTTTCAGCTGGTGGGATGAACCTTCCGCTAGCTGCCCAGCCGGCTTTAGCCGGCTTCTTCGGTGCGGCTTAAGCCCTCGGATTTGTGGAAGCAGGCTGAAGCCTGCTGAAGGTCGCGTGGGTGGGACTTTGCGCCACCAGCTAAAAGCTGGTGGCAAGCAACAGATGAACTGCAGGCTTCGTCCGCGCTGAAGCGCGGACGGCGATGTTCACCGCGCCCGCTTTCAACAAAGCACGAACGGCTACTTCTTCGCGAACGGGTCCTCGATCACGCCGTCGCGGGCGTCGCCGAGGAAGTTCATCACCAGCTCGTCGTCTTCGCTCAGGATCATCTCGGCGGTGCGCTTGTAGCAGTCGGCGTCGCGGTCGAGTTTCGCGAGCGCTTCGGGGTGCACGGTTACCGGATCGACGATGCCCGCGTCGCAGCCGCGTTCGACGGCGAGGTCCAGCCAGACGGCGTTGATCAGGTGGCGCAGCGGCATGCCGAAGGAGAAGTTGGAGTGCCCGCCCGCGATGTGGACTTCGGGGCCGAACGTCTTGCGCACTTCCTCCATCGCCAGCAGGCCGTCCAGGCCTTCCTTGGCGCTCGCGGACTTGGGGTAGATCAGCACGTCGATGTACAGGTCCTTGTTCTTCAGCCCCTTGGCGTGGCAGATGCCCATCATTTCGGCGAGGAACTCCATGCGTTCTTCGACCGAATGCGGCATCCCGGCGCTGCCCGAGGCCATCACGATCGCGGGGAGCTTGCGTTCGACGGCGATGTCCACGACGTCGAGGCGCTCGAGCGAGAGCGAGTTCAGCATCGGCGTGCTCTTCGCGTAGTCGTACACGTCGAGGCCCTTCACGATCGTCTCGGTGTTGGAACTGTCCACGCTCAGCGGCGTCGTGCCCGCGGCCTGCTGAGTGACGGGAATGATCCAGGCCATCGAGGCGAGGCGCTTGTCCAGGCTGGGGCTCACTTCGTCGATGTTCACGTCCAGGTACGCGGCGCCCTTGTCGAGCTGGCGCTGCACGACCCAGTGGATGTATTCCGCGCCGATCGGATCGCCGCGCAGGCCGTATTCGACCGCGAGGTGGCAGTGGCTGACCAGGCCCGACTGGTAATGCTGGTTGTCCTTCTTGAACCAGTCGGCGATCTCCATGCGGCGCGGCTGGCCCTTCTCCTTCCAGACCACGAATTCCTTGCCGTCTTCCTTCAGGCAGCGCGGGCCGTCGAGCTTCACGCGGCGCGAGCAGTGGACGTTTTCGCCGATGATGATGAACTTGGACAGCGCTTCGCTGGACGCGGGCATCTCGTTCTCCTGGTTGAGCCGGACTCACTTTATCCCAGTATACCGGCCCGAAAAGATAAAACGCTGACGAGGTGGTTGAGCGGGCTCAAGAACCGCGCAACCCGCGCTTTTCCGCGAAGGCGCGCACGACTTCGCGCCGGGCCACCGCGCGCATCACGTGCGGGCGCTTTTCGGCGAGCAGGTCCATGGCGGCGCCGGGCGTAAGCCCCGCGCGTTCGATCAGCCAGCAGACCACCACCGTCGCGCTGCGCCCGCGCCCGGCCTTGCAGTGCACGAGCACCGACTCGCCGCGCGCGGCCCGCTCCTTCATAAAGGAGACGGCCCGTTCGATGTCTTCAAGCGCCGGGGGCGTGAAATCGACGGTGGGGATGCGCAACTGTGCGATGCCCAGGCGTGCGTAGGCCTTGCCCGGCCCGGCGTATTCTTCGCAGGTGTTGACGACGGCGCGGACGCCTTCGGCGTGCAGCGCGTCCACGTCGCCTTCGAACGGCAGTGCGCCGATCAGGACGTGCTCGTCCACGCGGTCCCACCAGCGCCGGCGCGGGTTGGCCGACTTCAGCAGCAGGTTCCAGGCGAGCGTGGGGTAGAAGAGGACGCGCGCGATCAGCCAGCGCATGCGGGGCCTCGCGCGGGCGGGCGGCGCTTACGCATCGCGCTTGTCTTTCGCATCCGAATCGGGCTCGGAGCCGTCCGGTTCGCCGCCGTCCGCGTCGTCTTCGCGCCCTTCGTCGCTGCCGTCGGTCAGCAGGGGGCGGGCCTCGTCGTCGTCGAGCGTGCGGCCTTCGACGGACTTCAGTCCGCCGGGCATCGCGGTACGCGGCGGGCCCTGCATCGCCGGACCGGGCGGGCCGCCGGAGGTCGAGACGTGCGTCTGCCCGTTGATGCTTACCACGCGGACGAAGACCGGGCCGCCGCCGGGCGCGCCCGCCGGCCCGCCGGCCTCGGAGAGCGACTTTTCCAGCTTGCGAACGAACAGGGCGATGATCGCGCGGCGGACGGGCGGGAGCAGCAGCAGGATGCCGAGCAGCGTCGAGAGCGGGCCGGGGTAGAGGAAGAGGCCGCTGGCGACGAGCAGGAGCAGGCTCTCGGTCAGGTTGCCCGGCAGGGCCTGCGGCGAGACCTGGACCTGCGCGGCGAGGCGGTGGCGCTGGCGCAGCGCGATGGGTCCCAGGAGCATGCTGGGCAGGAAGAGGCCGCCGAGGCCGATCAGGAAGCCGAAATTCCGGAAGATATCGGCCATCAGGTACAGGTCGAGAAATCCGAAGGCCACGGCCAGGAGGACGAGGTAGCAACCCATGGGTTCAGTGTAGGAGGAAGCGGCGGCGCATCAAAGTTCGGATTGCGGCGGAGCGCCATTCGTGCCATTCTAGCGCGTCAACGGGCGCCTCGATGGCCGTTGCAATGCCCGCGCGCGGGTCCATAATGCGCGCGCCGGAGGTGCGGAGACCGAGAGAGGGGAAAGCCATGCCGACGTTGAAATATTTCGGGCACAGCGCGTTTCGTATCCAGGACGAGAAGCACACGGTCTTCATCGATCCCTTCTTCACCGGCAACCCGCTCTGCCCGATCAAGTCGGGCGACGTGAACAAGTGCGACTACATCCTGGTCACGCACGGACACGCCGACCACCTGGGCGACGCCGTGGAACTCTCGCTCAAGTTCAAGGCCACCATCGTCGCGACGTGGGAACTGGCCAACTGGTGCGCGAGCAAGGGCGCCAAGGTCCACCCCATGTCCACCGGCGGCGCGCACGATTTCCCCTTCGGCCGCGTGAAGGCGACCATCGCCTACCACGGCTGCGGGGCCGACGCGCGCCCCGACGGCAGCCAGCCGCCGCCGAATTCGCCGATCGGCTTTCTGATCACCTGGGGCAAGACCAAAAACCTCTACCACGCCGGCGACACGGCGCTCTTCAGCGACATGAAGCTGATCGGCGAACGCCCCAAGATCGACCTGGCGCTGCTGCCCATCGGCGACAACTTTACCATGGGCGTGGAAGACGCGGCGCGGGCGATGGAATTCCTGGACGCCCAGGCCTGCGTGCCGATGCACTACAACACCTTCGACGTCATCAAGGCCGACCCGCTCGCCTTCGCTTTCCGCGTGGAAAAGACCAACCGCAAGTGCCACGTGATGAAGCCGGGCGACAAGATCGAGTTTTAAGGCTATCTTCGGACTCGGGAGATTTCGTCCCACGCCCGAAAGATCGGGCGGAGTACCTGTATAAAAGGGCGGCGCGCCGCTCTTGGCGCACGCAACCATCGAACGTTCAAGGAGGCCGTCATGTCCGTCTGGAATCTTGCCGCACCCTTGGCCGCGGGGCAGGCCGAACTGCTGCTCCTGGGCATCATCGTCGGCGGCATCGTCCTGCTCATCATGCTGGGCGTGCTCTGGAACTTCGGTTCGCTGTGGGTGCAGGCGCTGCTCTCGGGCGCGCCGGTGGGCATGCTGGATCTGCTCGCCATGCGCCTGCGCCGCGTGCCGCTGCAGATGGTCGTGCAGGCGCGCATCACGGCCAAGAAGGCCGGCATGGACATCCCCACCGAAAAGTGGGAAGCGCACTTCCTGGCCGGCGGCAAGGTGCCCGACCTGCTGCGCGCGCTGATCACGTCCCACCAGGGCAAGGTTGAAATCCCCAACATGTTCGATTCGCTGGCCAGCCACGTCCTGGCCGGCGGGCGCGTGCAGGGCGTCGTGGAAGGCCTGATCGCCGCCAAGCGCGCGAAGATCGACCTGAGTTTCGAGAAGGCCTGCGCGATCGACCTGGCCACGCTGCGCACCGACGGCAAGAACGTGACCGAAGCGGTGACCACCAGCGTCAACCCGCGCGTGATCGACTGCCCCGATCCCCGCAAGGGCCGCCAGACCATCGACGCGGTCGCCAAGGACGGCATCCAGCTTCAGGTGAAGGCCAAGGTGACCGTGCGCACGAACCTCGACCGCATCCTCGGCGGCGCGACCGAAGAGACCATCATCGCGCGCGTCGGCGAAGGCATCGTCTCGGCCATCGGTTCGTCCGAGAGCCACAAGGAAGTGCTCGAGAATCCCGACAAGATCTCCAAGGCCGTGCTGGTCAAGGGCCTGGACGCGCAGACCGCGTTCGAGATCGTCTCCATCGACATCGCCGACGTGGACGTCGGGCAGAACATCGGCGCCAACCTGCGCGCCCAGCAGGCCCAGGCCGACCTGCAAAAAGCCCAGGCCGACGCCGAAGGCCGCGCCGCCGCCGCCCGCGCGCGCGAGCAGGAAATGAAGGCGCACGTCGAAGAGAACCGCGCCGCCGTGGTGCTCGCCGAGGCCGAGATTCCCAAGGCCATCGCCGAGGCCCTGCGCAGCGGCAAGTTCGGCGTCATGGACTACTACAACCTCAAGAACATCCAGGCCGACACGCACATGCGCGAACAGATCGGCGGCGGTTCGGCCGACTCCGTCTGACCGCGGGCGCGGCGCTTGGGCTTTAGGGAGGCAAACGACCGATGGAGGTCCTGATCGAACTGATCGTCTGGATCTTCCGGACGCTCTTCGGCGAACAGGAGCCGCCCGCCAAACTCGGGCCGCGCGGACGGTCGTCGGACGACGACGAGGACGACCGGCGCGGGCCGTACAACTACGGCGACGGGCGTCCCGCCGCGGGACAGCCCAAGACGCTGGCCGAACTGCTCGAGGAGGCGCGCCGGCAGTCGGGAGGCGGCCGTTCGGTCAGCCCGCCGCCGCAGGTCCGGCCCCCGGAACCGAGGCCGCTGGCTCGCCCGGCGCCCGTGCCGCAGCCCCCGCCCGCGATCGAGGCGCCCGCGCCGGTCTTCCAGCCGCTTTCCGTGCCCGCTCCGGTTCTGTTCACGCCGCTCGCGTCCGCGCAACCGACCGCGCAGGTTCAGCCGCAGGGGCAGGGCCGGAAGAACCGGAAGCGCAAAGGCGCGCACCCGCCCCCGGCCGCGTCGGCGATGCCGGCCATGCCCATGCCCATGGCCCGCCCGGCGCCCCGGCGCGTGGGCCTGAACACCGGGCCGCGCACCGAACGCGCCCGCCAGCTCATGCCGCTCTTCGCGGCGCTGAAAAAGAGCAGGACGAACCCGGGCCTGCTCGCCGCCCAGGCGATGGTGCTGAAGGAAGTCTTCGGCCCGCCGAGGGCGCTCGATCCGCACCGCCGCGGTCCTATGCCGCGCTGAGGGCCGCGCTGAAGTCCGCGCCGCGGCGCCGACCGGCCATTCGCACGAGCAAAAAAAACGCCCGGGTTGCCCCGGGCGTTTTTACTTCGAAGCGGAAGGTACGGCTTACTTATCTTCCGACTTGCGCTTGTTGATGGTCTGCTGGTTGAGGGTGAACTCCTCGACGAGCTTGGCCGAGGTCTCCTTGTCGATCGCGACCCAGCCGTCCATTTCCTTGGGGATCAGTTGGTCCGCGCCCAGGATCGCGCCGGCGCCGCCTTCGACCTTGGGGTACTTGAGCGGCACGCCGATCCAGCCGTCCTTTTCCTTGGGGACCGAGCGGCCCGCGGGGCGCATCGCCCACATCTCGCCTTCGGGCGTCTTCTGTTCGGCGACCTTGATGCCGCTCAGCTTCTCGAACGCCTTGGGGCTGAAGGCCTGGAAACCGTCCATCTTGGCGGGCACGATGTTGTGCGTGGAGAGGATGTAGTAGCCCACGCCCTTCTCGGACTTGGATTCCTTGGGCGCGCTGTTCGGGACGGCGACCCAGCCTTCCATGTCGTCCGAGACCTGCCAGCCGGCTTTCAGGATGGTGCGGTTGGCGCCTTCCTCTTTCTTGAGGAAGCCGCAGCCGGCCACCATCAGGAGGCTGACCGCGAAGGCCAGCGTAACGGTCGTGCGAATCGGGTTCATGTAGTGGATTCTCCTATGTAAAGTGTCCGGTTATTCGCCGCTGTTGAGCTTCTGGACGAGGCTCTTGATGTCGTTGTTGCGGGCCGCGTCGGCGGCTTCCTTGGCGCGGGCGGCCAGTACGCGAAGCTGGAAGATGCGCGAGCGTTCCGTCAGGTCGGTCAGGTCCTTGTCGGTGATCTCGGCCTTCTTGCTCACGTCGCCCAGGTCCTTCTTCAGGACGACGTAATCCTTCTTCAGTTCGCCGGTGGCGTCCTTCAGGCTGTTGACGTCGCTTTCGAGGGTCTTCAGGACTTCCAGGCGCTTCTCGATGTACTGGATCTTGGAGTCGTGCTTGGCGAGGTCGGTGTTCTGGCGGCTGTCGAGTTCTTCCTGGCCCTTGATGAAGTCGCTCAGCGTCGAGGAGACCTTGTCGAGCGCCTTGCCCTGCGTGTCGAGCTTGATGGCGGCCTTGTTCAGGTCGCCGGTCAGCGTCTCGTTCTTGGCGGCCAGGTCGGTGTTGGCCTTAGCCAGGTCGTCGGCCTTCTTCTGCAGATCGACGGTCTTCTTCTTCTCTTCGGAAAGGTCTTTCGCCAGGGCGTCGTTCTTGGCCGTCAGTTCGTCCTTGGTGCTCTTCAGTTCGGTGCGAATCTGGCCGCTCACGACCCAGACGAGCACGAACGCGATCAGCACCGAGACGGCCAGCGTTGCCAGCAACACGGGCGCGGCGAACGAGAGCTTTTCGCCGAACGTCTGGGGCAATCGGGGACCCGCGCTACCACCTGCATCGGACATGGCTTCAACCTCCAGTACCTTCCCGCGGCCCGATTCCGTGGCCGCTTGACCTTTCCATTTTGTTGTGCGGGGGACCGAATCGGTAGTCCCGAGCTAGGGGGTGACAGCCCCATGCATTCCTTTGAAGTACCAACAAAAATCAATCTAGAAGAGACACTTGGGAAAGTCAATATACTGGTGTCCATTGGTTGCACGAGTGCACGCACTAGGCACAGGTGCTTTTCTGCCTTGCTAATCCAAGTAAAGGACGCCCAAGACCATGTATTCTTAGGTGTCCGCTAGGATAATGGGACCCGACTTTCCCCGTAACTGCATGGTCCTCAATGGGATGACGTTGTCAGGGGTCCCGTTCTTCGCTACACTCCATTTTTTGCGGTCCCACACCTTCTATGGGCTGCGGCTCAGGGTTCCAACGTCCTAAGAACGCACTCGTTCGGCTGGGGAGCTTGCATGGCGGAACCCGCGCCTCCGAATCCAGCGCCGCGTCCCAAGCCATCGGCCGCTCGCATCGCCGCGGCCCAAAGCGTCTCCGCAGGCCCCGCGGAAACCGCTCACGACGAGGTCGGTCCCAGCGATCTGATTCTGGTCGGGCGCGCCAAGGCCGGGGAGGTCGCCGCGTTCGAGGCGTTGATCATGCGCTACAAGGCGCTGGTGAGTCTCGTCGCGTACCGGCAGCTCGGCGCCGAAGACCAAGTGGAGGACGTGGCGCAGGAGGCCTTCGTGAAGGCCTTCCTCCACATCGGCGAACTCGACGACCCCGCGCGCTTCAAGGCCTGGCTGCTGCGCATCACCGCCAACCTTTCGCTGGACCACCTTCGCAAGAAGAAGCACGACGGCGTCTCGCTCGACCAGAGCGGCGCGTACGCGGCGGCGGAATCCGCGGCCGCGAAGGCGCAGGGAAAGAGCGAGCTGCAGGAAGCCGGCGGGCGCGCGATCGACGGCGAACTGCGCTCCCAGATCGTGGACGCGATCTACTCCCTGCCCGAGGAATACCAGGTGCCCGCGGCCATGCGGTATCTGGACGAGGTGCCCTACCGCGAGATCTCGCGGCGTTTGGGCCTGCGCGAGGAGACGCTGCGCAAGCGGATTCACCGCGCCAATCAGATGCTTCGGCGCAAGTTGCGAAAATTGTGGCCTGAGGGCGAGGACCTTTGACGTCGATAAGGTGAACACGGAGGCGCGCGCATTTGGGGTCGCGCGCCACCCTTTCGGAGGCGGGAAACGAGCAGCATGACGTGCGACGAGTGCCGTGACCTGATGCAGGATCTGGTGGACAACGAAGTCGGCAGCGCGGAGCGTTCCGCGCTCGAAGCGCACATGACGACCTGCGTCGAGTGCGCGCGGCTTCACCGCCAACTGGCCAAGTTCACGACCACGATGGTCAAGACCATGGCGCCGCTGAAGACCGATTCGAACTTTGCCGGGAAGGTGCTGGCCCGCTTCGAAGAGAGCAAGAGCGAACTGACGCGCGTCGCCGCCGAACCGGCCGAGCCGCCCGCGCGCCGCACCGTGCCGGTCTGGCCGTTCGCCGCCGCGATCGCGCTCTGCCTGGCCGCCGGGCTGGGCATGCTGGCCTTCCGCCGCGGCCCCGAGCCCGTCGGGAACCTGACCAAGGGGCACAACGTCGCGCGCGTGATGGCGCTGAACAACGGCACGTGGAACGAGACGCCCGGCAGCACCGCGGTGCTGAACGGGAACCGCGTGGAGGCCGTGGAATCGCCCGGCGCCGCGGTGGAAGTGGACCTGGGCGCGGAGGCCGCCGCGAAGGTGACGCTCCGTTCGCCCTGCAAGGTCCAGATGCAGAAGAGTTCGCGGCAGATCGAACTCGCGGTGCTGCAGGACGCGCCCGGGCGCATCCTCGTGCGCGTGAACCGCCCCGGCCATTCGGGCAACGAACTCGCTTCGATCCTGATCTCGTACAAGCTCGCCAAGGCGATGGTGATGCTCGGCGAAGAGAACGTCGTGGACATCGAACCCGGCGCGGACGGATCGCTGACCGTCTCGGTCAAGAAGGGCTCCGCCAAGATCTTCAACGCCAGCGAAAAGGAAGACGTGGCCGAAGGCTACGTGCGCAGCGTCCCGCAAAGCGGCGCGGCCACGCCGGCCGTGCAGGTCAAGGCCGGCGCCTTCGACTGGGCCGAAGGCAAGTAGCCCGCCGCTCAGCCGGTCCTTTTTCGCCGCCTCCGCCGTGAACGCCCGCGCGGTTCTTTCGTTCATACCTGCGGTGGAAAATGCGGTAAGGTACGGGCCGTCCTTCCCGGTGGGCGGGGTTCGCGATGACCTTCGACTGGCTGAACGCGCTCTGGCTCTGGCCGCTGGCGCTGCTCGTGCTGGCGCTGCTGCGCTTCCTGCGCGCGCGCCGCCGCGAAGTCGTCGCCGGCAGCCTGCTGATCTGGCGGCGCGTCGCCGCGCAGGAAACCCGGAAGCCCCGCAGCCTCTTCGAAATCGACCGCTCCCTGCTGCTCCAGGCCGCGGCGCTGACGCTGCTAACCTGGGCGCTGGCCGGTCCCGCGCTGGCGGTCTTCCAGACGCCCGGCCGCCGCCTCGCGCTGCTGCTCGACAACGGACCCGCCGCGCGCGCGCGTACCTCGGACGGCGCGCGCGTCTGGGACGGCATGCTCGCGCAGGCGCGCACGGTGCTGGAACAGGCCGGCCCCGCCGACCGCGTCTGGCTCGCGGTCTCTTCGCCGTCGCCCGCGCAAAGCGGTTCGCCCGAAGGCATGACCCGCGCGGAGGCGCTCCAGCAGCTGGAGGAACTCCGCCCGGCGCTCTCCGGTCCCGAGACCGGCCCGGCCTGGCTCTTCCTGCTCGAGATGCTGAAGGACGGCGGCGCGGAGGCGACCGCGCGCGTGGCGATCTCGCCGCGCAGCCCGCCCGCCGAGGCCGCCCGCCCTCGCCCCGGCGCGCATTGGATCGCCGCCGGACCTGCCGACGCGCCCGCCAACGTGGCCCTGACCGGTTTCGGCTCGGTGCTCGTCACCAACGCCGACGGCACGCCCGCCGCCGAACTGCTTGCGCAGGTGCGAAACTTCTCCGCCCAGGCCGTGAAAGGCAGCGTCACCATCGAGCCGCTCGAGAAGGCCGCGGACCTGGCGGTGGACGCGCGCGCGCGCGACCTCTCGCTGGCCCCGGGCGAGACCGCCGCGGCCGTCTTCCGTCTCGCGCGCGAAAAGGCTCCGGCCGTGCGCATCGCGTGGCAGCCGTCCGGCGGCACGCCCGACGCGCTGCCCGAGGACGATGTCCTCTGCGCCGCCCCGCGCGCCCTGCGCCCGCCGCGCGTGCGCTTTCACGGCCGCGCGCCGCACCTGGAAGCGCTCTACCGCTCCAGCGGCCTCGTGGACGTGCTCGACAACCCGGCCGCGGAAGGCACCCAGGACAGCAAAGAAGAGAAGACCGCGCAGGACGAGGCCGACCTGGAAATCTACGTCGATACGATGCCCGCGGGCGAACTCCCTGCCGCCGCCAAGGCCGTCCTGCTGCTCGCGCCGCCCCGCGACTACGGACCCTTCGAAGTGACCGGCAAGCGCTTCGAGACCCCCGCCTCGAAGCTCGGCGAAGCCGACGCGCTCACGCGCGGCGCGGCCGAGACGCCCGGCGGCCTGGGCTTCCCGATTCTCAAGGCGCGGGAGATGCGTGCGCTGGGCGACTGGCGCGTCTTCCTTAAAGACGCCGAAGGGCACGCGTTGGGCGCGCGCTTCCGGCTGCGCGGCGGGCGCGCGGGGTTCGTCTTCGGCTTCCTGCCCGGCGACGGGATGCCGGCCGAACGCAAACTGGAACCGCCCGCGTTCCCGACGATCTTCCTGCGTCTCGCGCTGGAGGCCGCGGGTTCCGGAGGACCGTACGCGGCCGTGCCCGCCGCGGAACTCGAACGCCGCCACAATTTGCCGCTCGCGCTGGACTGGACGCCCGGGCTGGACGAGAAATCCGGCGCGGGCACCGGCGTGCTGAACGCCGCCGCGTCCGACCTCGCCGCCGCCCGAGGCGCGCCCGGCGGGGAGGCCGCG
>JAHCJK010000055.1 GCA_026184295.1 Planctomycetota bacterium | reverse complement strand
TTCACCGAACCCGCCGAGGTGCTGGCGGAAGACACCATGTTCCTGTTCTGGGTTCCGCAGGCCGATGCCTCGGTCAACACGCTCGAAAAGACGAATCTCGGCACGCTGCTTCATGGCCAAGCGCTCGCGCCTTTCTGGAACGCAATCCTAAACAAGCACGACGACGGCAAACTCACCTATGAGCAGGACGCGCGGCGCCGACTGCTCAAGCGCTGGCGCACCGAGTTCACCGGCTGCTGGGCCTGGGGCATGCTGGCGCCGCTGCCCGACGAGAACGAACGCACCGTCGCGCTCTTTTCGACCCGCCATCCGGAACCGGCCAAGTCGCTGCGGCTGCTGCGCGACGCGGGCGACCTGGGCGAGGAAACGAAGGAAGACGAATGGGTGCGCGGCATTCACGTCCGTGGTTACGGCCACGGCAAAGCGGGCGCAGCAATCAAAAATCTGACCGTCGTGGCGCACAGCAAAGCGCTCGTGAAGCAGGTCATCGACCAAGCCGCGCAGGCGGAGGTCCGCCCGGCACTTTCGGGCACGCCCTGGTTCCAGGCCGCCGAGCGCGCCCTGCCCGAAAAACCGCTCGTGGCCTTTGCCGTGCACCCGCCCTCGCTCCTGAACGCGTTCGACGAGAAGGACCGGACGCTTCTGTGCAAGATGGGCCTGGGCGAATGGCGCTGGAGCAGCGCCACGCTGCACGCGCGGGACGGCCTGCTGCACGAACGCCTCGCGGTCCGGATCGAAGGCGAACGTCTCGGCTGGTCGAAGGCGCTGAACTTCCGCCGCCACGAACCCAAGCTGGCGGCGCTCTGCCCGCCGGAGGCGTTCGCGTTCGTCTCGATTCCGCTGGAAGGCGCGCGGAGCCTGGAAGACGGCCTGGCGTTGTACGAGGTCTTTCGCGACGACGAGCAACTCCTGGCTCTGATCCGCAAGGCGATCACGCAGAGCCGCTTCGCCGAGGCCCTGGCGCCGCTGAAGGGCGAGGCCGCCGTGTGGGTCCTGCCTCCGAGGGACGCGAAGGAGAGCGCGGTTCCGGTGCTCCAGGCGGTCGTCGAGACGCCCGGCGCGGCGGACGCCCAGGCCGCCTCCGACGCGCTGGCCTCGCTGATCCGCCTGGCCTCCGACATGAAGGAACTGGTCGTGGAGAAGCAGATAGGCGAACACGCCGCCTACGTCTTCGACCTCAAGCACCTGGACGAGGAAGCGACCTTCCAACCCGCGTGGACCTGCATTGGGTCGCGCATCGTCTTCGGCGCCGACGAACGGGCGCTCGCCGATCTGCTCAAGCGCCTCGACCCGAAGGCCCCTGCCGCGGGCCTGGACGCGAAGGGCGATTTCAAGCGCGCCCTGGCGGCGATTCCCGCGGACGAGCGCGGGATGCTGGGCTACGTAAGCGCCGCGGGAGCCGCGCGGGCGTACTGGGCCACGATGCGCGCCCAGTTTCAGGAAAACGACGAGGCACTGGCGGAGAAGCTTCCTGAGGACGCGGAGTTCCTGAAGGATTTTCCAGCGACGATCGTGAGCATCTACGGGACCGAGGACGGCCTGCGATACCACGCCGCGGGCGGCATTCCGCCCATCAGCAGTTGCACCGCCTACATGACGGCGGTCATCCTCGCGTTCTTTCCAAGATAACCCGCGCGGACGTTACGACCCTACCTGGAAGACCAGCGCCGCGCCCGCGGGCAGGAGGATCGTGCCCGAGGCCGGCGTGCCGGAGATCAGGTTCCGGGCCGCCGTTCCGCCGAGGAGTTTCGCGGCTTCGCAGGGCACATCCGCGTCGGTGAGGTTGAACGCGACCACGTAGGTCTTGCCGTCGAGCGCCCGAACGCGGACGGCGCGCAGGGTTTCGGGCAGGTCCGCGACGCGCGCGTGGGCGTTCGCCTGAGCCAGCGTGCGGGTCTGCTCCGCCGTCACGGAAGCCGCGGCCATCCAGGCGCAGTCGAGCAGCACTTCGCCGGGCTGCGCGGCCCACAGGCCCGCGCGGGCGGGCCAGCCGAAGGCTTCGACATGCAGCGAGCGGTACCGGCCGCCCCGGCGCTGCGTCGTGCGGTGGACGGCCAGCGTCTGGCCGCCGTACAGGCCCAGCACGCCCACCTGGCCGTCCAGGCAGGCCCAGCGGCTGCCGAGCGCGACCACGGCTTCGGCCGGCGGCGGCGTTTCAAATTCGGCGCTGCCGATCTCGGTCGCGAGTTCGCGTCGGCCGCCGTTGAAGAGGTCGTTCGGCAGCAGCCAGTGCATGCCGTGCAGTTCCTTCAGCCACGCGCGGCGCTGACCGTTCACGGCGTATTCGATGCCCACCACGGTGTGGTCGTCGGGAAGCGCCACGAACGCGAGGCGGTGGACGGCCGAGTCCGTGCCGCGCCAGCCTTCGGCGATCAGCAGGTCCACGCCTTCCATGATCGCACCCGAGGCCGCGAAGCCGCCTTCAAAGGAAGCGACGTGCGCGCCGAGCAGGCGGCGGCGCGCCTTGCCGGTCTCGTCGCTGACGAATTCGATCTTGCCGCCGAGGTTCTGCTGCCAGTCGGCCAAGTGCCCGTCGCCGGGCGGCTGGCACATCCCCTGCCCCAGGCCGTACGAGCGCCAACTGAAGGCCGCGAGCCGCGTCGGAGATCGGTGCAGCGCCGCCGCGTGCATGGGTTCGATCCAGCCGCCGGCCACGGTGGTTTCGAACGGCACCGAGGATGCTTCGGGGGCCTGCACGTCCGGCGTGTACGCGGCGATCATGCCCAGCGCGCACGCGCGGTCGGATTCCAGGCGCGAATAGTAGTACGGATTGGTTGCGGCCATTTCGTGCAGGCGCGCGCCGTAAAAGGAACCGTCCGTGCCGGCGGCGGCTTCCTGGGCGACGAGGTCGAGGTAGCGGTCCACGAGGCCGATTGCGTGCGCGTCCTTCCAGCGGTCGGCGGCGTAGAACGCGGCCGGCGCGAGGTATTCCTGGCAATAGGTGTAGCGGACGCGGCTGTCGCCGCCGATGCGGGCGAGGCGCCCGTCGGCGAAAAGCATCTTGCGGAGGACCTGCCAGAGGTCCTGCTGGTGCCAGTCGAGCGATTCGGGGCGCGCGAGCTTTCGCTGCTTGAGGTCGAAGTGCAGGATGCCCGCGTTGGACGCGCAGATGACCATGTAGCCGACGTTCATGTAGCCGTGGTGGTCGAGCGCGTAGTTCGGGAAGAAGTTCGGGCCGACGAAGCGTTCGCGCACGGGCTTGCCCGCGACGACCGTTGCGCAGCCTTCGTCGGCAGGCACGTTCACCGCGTTGATCAGGAAGCGATGGGCCATCTCGCGCCAGTGGTCCGCGCCCGGACTTTCGGGGTACAGTTCGGCGGTACGCCAGAGCAGCGCGCCGTTCCAGAGGTTCGATTCGGGCGCGTTGGAGCCTTCGTGCCCCCACAGCCCGCCGGTGACGCCCTTCTTCGAGCCGCGAACGTGTTCGCGGGCCAGCCAGTCGGCTTCGCTGCAGAGCACGCGCCGCAGGGCCGCGCGGTCTTCGTCGCGGAAGAACGGTTCGAGCAGGCGCACGCCGTAGAGCATGCGTTCGATGCCCAGCGCGCTGATCCAGGTGTGCCCCCACGGCGAGCCGTCGGCGCTCGGCAGGCCGCCGCTGAGGTGCGTGGCGAGGCTGTAGCGCAGCGCGGCCAGCGCGCGGTCCCGCGCGCGTTCGCGGTCGCAGCCGGGCACGCCTTCGCCGAGGACGGCCAGCGCGGCCATCGCGCCGAGATACTTCTGGTTGGTCTGGACGCCCCAGTGGTTGTAGCCGGTGCCGTAAAAGCCCAGGCCCGCATGGCCCGGGACCTCGCACCACCAGGTTTCGGCGGCGGCGGACCAGCGGGAGAGCAGTTCGAGCGAGCGCGCGACGCGGTTCATGGGAGGTTCAGCGTTCGCCTCGCTGCTTGCGGCCCATCGCGTCGTAGCTCGCGTATTTGTACAGGTCGCCGAGCGTCGGGTAATTGAAACAGGTCTGCACGAACAGGTCGGCGGTCGCATTGGTCATCAGGCCGATCAGGCCGATGTGGACGACCTCGCTGGCGCTCTCGCCGATCACATGGACGCCGAGCAGCTTCAGGTCCGCGCGGTTGAAGAGCAGTTTCAGGAAGCCGTCCATGTCGCCGATGATCTCGCCGCGCGGGTTTTGCCCGTACAGCGCCTTGCCGATGACGTAATCGACGTTCTTTTCCTGAAGCGAACTTTCGGTCTCCCCGGCCATGCTCACTTCGGGGATCGTGTAGATGCCGTACGGCAGGATCGGGGCGAGCTTGATCTTGTAGCTGAGGTCGAAGGCGTTGGCGACGGCCGAGCGCGCCTGTTCCATGCTCGTGCTGGCCAGCGCGGGAAATCCGATCACGTCGCCCGCGGCGTAGATGTGCGGAACGCTCGTGCGGTAGGTCTTGTCCACGTCCAGGAGCCCGCGCTTGCCGGGCGTGATGCCTGCGGCGGGCAGGTTCAGGTCGCGCGTGTTGCTGTTGCGGCCGGCCGCGACGAGCACGCATTCGGCTTCGGCCGTGGTCCCGTTGGAAAGCGTGAGCTTGACCGACCCGGCTTCGGGCGCGCAGGCATCGACGCGCACTTCGCTGAGCAGGCGGATGCCGAGCTTGCGCATGCGGTCCATCAGCGAGAGCGAGATTTCGCGGTCGAGGAACGGCAGCAGGATGTCGCGCGAATCGACGAGCGAGACGTCCACGCCCTGCGCCGCGAAGGTGCAGGCGTATTCGCAGCCGATCACGCCGCCGCCCACGACGATCATCGACTGGGGGATGTCCTTCAGCTTCAGGATCGTGTCCGAATCGTGGATGCGCGGGTCGCCGGAGGCGAAGAACATCTCGGGGCGGAACGGCGAAGACCCCGTCGCGATCAGAAAGACGCCACCTTGGAGGCGCTGGGCGCCGCCGTCGGGCTGCGCGACTTCGAGGGTGTGCGGATCGACGAACTTCGCGCAGCCCTGGTACACGTCCATGTTGTGTTTGCGGATGTTGGCCGCGACGCGCGTGCGCTCGGTGGCGGTGACGCGGCGTTCCTTGTACATGAAGTCGCGGACCGTGGTCTTGCCTTTGAGCGAGAAGTCCACGCCGAAGCCGCGCGCCCGCGCTCCGGAGAGCATCAGGGCCGTCTCGCGCAGGGTCTTGCTGGGCAGGGTGCCGGTGTTGGCCGCCGCGCCGCCCAGGTTGGCGTCGCGTTCGACGATGGCGACCTTTTTGCCGAAATACGCCGCGGCCGCGCCGCCTTTTTCGCCGGCCGGTCCGGAACCTATGACGATCAGATCGTACGTTGGAACCGCCACCCGCGCGCTCCCCTTGGCCCCCGTTGGACTGGTTCGCCTAGAGATTACTCAGGAATGGCAAGACCTGGCAAGCCCAATATGCGACGAGGCGTTACTGCCCCGCGCCGGCCGTCTGCGCGCCGTCGGAGTCCGAGGGCTTTTCGCCGGCGTCCGCGCGCTCGGTCTCGGGCGCCCGCGCCGCCGCTTCCGCTTCCGCGGCCGCGCGGTGGTTCAAGCGCTGGTAGACGGCCGCGCCGGTAAAGGCGGCGTCGAGGGCCAGGATCGTGAAGACGTAGATCTCGCCGCCCGCGCCCGACGCGTACGCGTGCAGCCCGTTGCCGAGCACGAAATTGACGCCGTACCACGCCATCACCACGGCCTGAAAGCAGATCACCGAGCCGACGCAGAGCCCGAAGCTGCCCCACAGCCCGGTAAAGCGCCCGTGCAGGACCACCAGGTAGCAGAGCAGCGTGATGAAGGCCCAGGTCTCCTTGGGATCCCAGCCCCAGAAGCGGCCCCACGAATAGTACGCCCAGACCGCGCCGAGAATCGTGCCCGTCGCCAGCAGCACTACGCCGATCTGAATCACGCGGTAGATGAAGTTATGCAGCACGTAGTGTTCGTTCTTGGCCTGCGGCTGGAAGAGGTGCTTGAAGAGCGTCACGTGCGCGAGCACCCACGCCAGGGCGAACGCGGCGTAGCTGAGGGTGATCGTGAGCACGTGCACGGTCAGCCAGAAGTTGTCGCGCAGGACCGGGACGAGCGGGTTGATGTGCGCTTCGAAGCCCGGCAGGAGCGAGTTGCCCATCACCACCGGCATCAGGTCCATCAGCACCAGGCAGATGAAGCCGCCCGCGGCCCCGCAGAGCAGGAAGTACTTCGGACGGTAGATCAGTTCGAAGATCAGGGCGAAGAAGACCGTCCCGAAGCCGACCCAGATGACCGATTCGTACATGTTGCTCACCGGCGGGCGCCCGGCGATGAGGCAGCGCAGCGCGAAGCCGTAGACGTGGATCGCGAGGCCCGCCAGGAATGGCAGCATCATCGCGACGTAGGCTTCCTTGCTCTTGGACCTGAACGTCAGCGTGCCGACGACCAGCGCGAGCAGGTAGAGGATCCAGGCCTTGCCGAAGGGGCGAAGCTGGTTGTAGCTGACCTCGCGCTCCATCGCCGCCTTGGCCGGGTAAGCGGCGGGGTTCAGGTCCATCAACGTGCGGCGGAGTTCGGCCGAAGCGCCCGTAAAGGCCGGCCCGTCGCGCCGCTGGTACGATTCCAGCACGGCCACGATCTTCGCGCGGACGGATTCCACCTGTTCGACCTTGTAGCCCTGAAGGTACTCGCCGACCAGGCGGCGCGCCTTGTCCTGGTCGCCGTGCATGTACTGCCCGGCCACCAGGCCCACGGCCTGATCCTGCTGCGCGAAGATCGTGACCAGCGTGCCCGGCGTGATCCACGTGCCGGAGGCGCTGGACGGATGCGGCACGCAGTTGATGGTGCTGTCGGAGAGAATCTCGCCGAGCAGCCAGAGGCGCTCGTGGACGATCTCGGCTTCCTTTTCCAGATCGGTCATGTCGTCGGGGCGCTTGGCGTCGCGCTTGGCCTTGCCGCTGGCGAGCAGCGCCTTGAGCTTGCCGGCGGCCTCGCTGTTCTTCTCGTCGGCCAGCGTGCGGAAGCTGAAGCGCTTCACGTCGTCGGGCAGGCCCAGTTCGCGCCGCAGGAGCCCGTGGGCGACCAGCACGACGGGCTCGTTGGACCAGTCGCGCGTGTGCAGCCAGATGGAAAGGTAGACGTCGAGCGCCTGGACGGTCTGTTCGTGGGCCTTGTCCTTCCAGTACGGCGTGGCAAGGAAGAACGGACGCCCGGTGATCTGCTCCACGCTTTCCGCGGCCAGCGTGTGCAAGGGCTTCTTGCGGCCGCCCTGCTGCACGGCCAGGCAGGCGATCTCCGAAAAGTCCAGGTCGCCCTTCAGGACGATCTTCGCGGCCCCGGGGCCCACGGCCGGTTCCTGGGGCGCTTCGTCGCCTGCGCGCAGGGAGGCCGCGGCCAGCAGCGCGGCCAGGATCAGGCCCGTTCGGAGTCCGGTGCTCGCGGCACGCATCGTCAGGTTCCCTTCACTGCCACGTCGTTCATGGCGTTCTTGGACGTCTTCCTGCTCTTGGCCGGTTCCACCGCGGCCTTGGCCGCCGCGGGTTCGGACGCCCGGCGGAAGTACGGCTTCAGGTAAAACATCGTAAAGATGCCGAAGCAGATCATCAAACTCCCCACCCACTTGGGCATCCAGCCCGGATCGCGCAGCACCTGCACGGCCGAGAACTCCGGCCGGCGCGGGTCGTGGCTCGCCTGCGAGAACTTGTAGCTGGTCCCCAGCCACGGGCCGTACCACGTCTTCGGGAAGGTCGTGGGATGGTTCATGTGGATCTTCTGGGATTGCCGGTCGAGCGAGAGAATCTCGGCCATCTCGATCTTCACGTCCTGTCCTTCGATGGTCAGATGCACTTCGTTTTCGTCGAGGTGCGTGATCGCGCCTTTCAGGACGCCGCCGGCCTGCTGGACGTCGCGGAAGCGCATGTACTTCGAGTCGTTCCGCAGCACCACCGTATCGCGCTGCCCGTCAAAGCTGAGCGTGCTCTCGAAGGCCGCGAACTGCGCGCTGCCTTCCATTCCTTCCTGGTTGGGCGCGCTGAACTTGAGGAGTTCGACGGTGAACGGGAGTTCCTGTTCGCGGTGCGCGAAGGCCAGTTCGACCGTCTTTCCGCCCACTTCCAGCGGCGTGCGCATGATCTGCGCCGGGCGGCTGGGGCCGACCCAGACGGACTTGGTCTCCCCGCCCTCGGAGACTTCGCACTTGATCGCGATGGGCATCGCTTCCTGCGGGTCCGCGTCCACGGGACGCCATTCCCGCACCAGCGTGGCGTTCGGCTCGAAGGCCGTCACCGTCGCGCGCGCGTGCAGGTCCGCGCCCGCGCGGGTGGCCCAGCCGAGTTCCACGGCCTCGCCCAGCGCAATCTCGCCGGTCTTTTCGCCCAGCGTGCGCGAACGCAGGGCGTAGCGCAGCTTGCCGTCCTCGCCCACGTACAGGTTGAAGTACGTCTTGCTCGCGTCGCCGAACTCCTCGGGCACGTCCATCTCGCCGCCGTGCGCCCCGGGGGCCTTCTGCGCGGCGGCATCGGCCATCGGCCCGCGCAGTTCGAAATGCACGCAGGGGTTCTCGGGCTTCTCGCCGTCGCTGATGTACTTCCCGACCGCTTCCATCTTGAAATTGGCGTAGTACCCCAGCACCGCGATCTTCCATTCGGGCAGGCCGTCGAGGGCAAGTTCCTTGCCGAGCATCTCCTTCGGCGCGAAGGTGAAACTCTTCCCGCCCATCTCCAGGGTCAGGCTCGGTTCCCCGGTCTTTTCGTCCAGGCGCAGAGTTGCGTGGGCGTTGGCGGGCCGCCCGGCGACCTTGGGAATCTGTTCGTCGTGCTTCGAATAGGTGAAGTGGACTTCCAGGCTGCGCACCTGCTTGCCCGGCTCGGGCTTCTTGATCGCGTCCGGGACCTTAGGTTCGGGCTTGGGCGGCAGGCCCTTCAGCAGCCCGAAGGTCGCGAAGCCCATCACTTCGCTCTGCCCCAGCGCGAGGTGGAAGTCCTGGTTCATCATGTTGGTCTCGAGCTTGATCGCCACGGCCGGCGCGCCGGCGGCGTCGGGCTTGAGCCCCACGATGCCCCACGAGGCCGGCTGCATGTCGATCGCGCGCACGCGCACCCCGCCAAGCGTGCGGATGGCCATCGGGCTGGTCTTCGGCGCGCGCGCCCGGAAGACGCCCGGGAACCCGGCCTCCAGCAGCAGCCGGTTGAGGTACTGGACCTCGCGCGCCGAAAGCAGCGCGCGGGGTTCCGCGAGCAGGCGCTTGGCTTCCTCCGGAAGCGCCGCGCCGCCGAACTCGCGTTCGGTGTAGAAGTCGCGCTTGGTCTGGAGGTCGTTCAGCACCGCCAGAAGTTCGCCGCAGGAGGCCTTGGACTCGGCGGCGGCGTCCTTCTTGTCTTTGATCGTCTTCTTCAGGTCGTCGGGGAGGTTCCGGTAGACCGCGCGCGCGGGCGAACCCGCCGTCATGGGCCCGTCCTCGGCCAGCACGCGAAAGAGCCCCGGCCAGTCGGCGACGTCGGCGGCATTCAGCAGCGAGGGCCCGTAGATGCCTTCCATGGCCGCGCGCACGCGAAAGACCGTGGAGGCCGGGTTCGATCGGCCGGGCTCGTAGACGTAAAATTCCTGATCCTGCAGCGACATGGTGCGCAGCGGCGCGTCGCCGCGGTTGAGTTCCACGTAGCCTTCGACGCCCCATTCGCGGTCGATCATCCCGCCCACGAGCATGGTGATGATGCCCGCGTGGGTGATGACGAAGCCGGTCTGGTGCGGTTTCCAGGGATAGCGGATCGCGGCGGCGCAGAAGAGGTTCACGACGAGGACGGCCATCCAGACGTTGAACCACCACGCGTTGTAGACGTACGCGCGCGCGACGTCGGCGTTGAGCTTGGACTCGTACCACGTGCCAACGGCGCAGGCCACGATCAGCACCGCGAGCAGCAGCAGCGCCAGCTTCAGCGACGCCAGGAATTCAAACAGCTTGCGCAGCATGGCCGATGCGTTGACTCCCCAAGCCGCCCCTCGGTAAACGATACCCGGACGAATCGGACTCGGACATCGCAATTCTTTCGCCACACCGCGCCAAAGCGCCGTCCCTACCGCGCCTTACGTGGCGAAGGCCGACGCCGATTTTCCGGGCCCGCCGGTCCCGGAACGCGGTTCAACGTTTCGAAAGGAGGCATTTGAGCGCTCCCACGAGATACAGCGAACCCGTGGCGAGCACGATCCCGCCGGGGCCGGCCTCGCGGTCGGCCTTGCCGAGCGCCTCGGTCAGGTCCTTGCGCGCCGAGGCTTCCTTGCCCGTGGCGTCCTTCCACATCGCGGCGAGCGCCTCGGGGTCGTTCCCGCGCGGGTTGCCGGACGAGGTGAAGACGACGCCGTCGGCGTGCCGCGCGAGCGCCTTGAGCATCGCCGCCGCGTCCTTGTCCTTGGCACAGGCGAAGAGCGCCACGATGCGCTGGCGTCCCGGCAGCAGCCCGCGGAGTTCGGTCAGCACCGTCTCGATGGAATGTTCGTTGTGCGCGCCGTCCAGGAAGACGCGGGCGCTTTCGCGGGGGTTGCGCACGCGCGGAATCTCTTCCAGCCGCCCGGGCCAGTAGACTTCCTTCGAGCCCTTCTCGATGGCGGCCTCCGGCAGCGGCTTGCCGTAGCGCTTGCGGTAAAAGTGGTCGGCGGCGCGGACGGCCACGCCCCAGTTTTCGGCCTGGTGCCGGCCGATCAGGGCCAGTTCGGCCTTGGCCTGCCAGTCCTTGCCGGCGAGCACCGCGATGCAGCCCTTCAGGTTCGCGTAATCGTCCCCGGCCTTGCGCGGAACCACGGCCAGCGAAAGGTCGCGCCCGACGAACTCGATCGAGGTCATGGCCTTGTTGGCGCGGTCCTGGAGGGTCTCCATCACTTCCGGGCGCTGCGGGGCCGAGACGCACGGGACGTTCTGCTTCAGGATGCCGGCTTTCTCGCGCGCGATCAGTTCCAGCGTGTCGCCGAGCACCGCCTGGTGATCGTAGCTGATGTTGGTGATGCCGCAGGCGTCGGGTTCGACGATATTGGTGGCGTCCAGGCGCCCGCCCATGCCGACCTCGATCACGGCCACGTCCACCTTGCGCGCGGCGAAGTACAGGAAGCCCAGGTGCGTCATGATCTCGAAGTAGGTCGGGCGGCGCGTGCCTTCGGGGCGCTTGCGCATCTCTTCCAGGTAGGGCTTGCAGAGTTCCAGCAGCATCGCGAAGGAGGGCTTGGCGATCTTCTTGCCGCCTTCGACGATCCGTTCGCGCAGGTCTTCGAGGTGCGGCGAGGTATACAGGCCGACCTTGAGGCCCGCGGCGCCGAGGATCGAGGCCGCGAAGGCGCAGGCGCTGCCCTTCCCTTTCGTGCCGGCGATGTGGATCGTGGGATACTTCAGGTGCGGATTGCCGAGCAGGCCCGCGAGTTCGCGGATGCGGCCCAGGTCCATGGCGCCGCGCTTGGCCGCGTCCATGGGCGCGCGTTCGTAGTTGACGAATCCGTCGAGGTACGCGACGGCTTCTTCGTACGTCATGGGCATGGCGTAAGACTCAGTCGTCCGTGGCCCGCGGGGCGGCGCCCATCAGGGTGTTCCCCGCGCCCGGGCGGGGCGGGCGCAGGTCGAACTCTTCGGCCTGCACGTAGGCGCGCACTTCCTCGTCGATGCGTTTGAGCACGTGCAGCAGCGGCGTGAGATCGGCGGTGCGCAGGGAGTTCGGGCCGTCCGAGAGCGCCGCGTCGGGATCGGGGTGGACTTCCATGAAGAGCCCGTCCACGCCCGCGGCCATCGCCGCGCGCGCCAGCGGCGCGACGAAGTGGCGTTCGCCGCCCGACTTGTTCCCCGCTCCGCCGGGCAACTGCACCGAATGCGTGGCGTCGAAGACCACCGGATAGCCGAGCTTGCGCATCGACGGCATCGAGCGCATGTCGCTGACCAGATAGTGGTAGCCGAAGGTCGTACCTCGCTCGGTCAGGATGATGTCTTCGTTGTCGGTGGACTTGATCTTGTCCACGACGTTGCGCATGTCGCCCGGGGCGAGGAACTGGCCCTTCTTGACGTTCACCGGCTTGCCGGTCTGGCCCGCGGCGAGCAGCAGGTCGGTCTGGCGGCAGAGCAGCGCGGGAATCTGGAGCACGTCCACGACTTCGGCCACGGGATCGCACTGCGCGGGCTCGTGGATGTCGGTCAGGATCGGGAGCTTCAGCTCCTTCTTAATGGCTTTAAAGGTCTCGATGCCGGTCTTCATGCCCACGCCGCGGAACGAAGTCGCCGAGGAACGATTGGCCTTATCGAAGGAGGCCTTGAAGATCAGCGGGACGCGCGCGGCCGCCGCGGCTTCCTTCACCAGGCGGGCGTGTTCCAGGCACTTCTCGGGACTCTCGATCACGCACGGTCCCGAGATCAGGACGAACCCGTTGCCGCCGCCGATGCGGACATCGCCGATGGGGATCTCTCGAGTCTTCACGCTCCACCGTCCTCCCGGTTGCGCATGAGTTTAGGGGCTTGCGCACAGATTGCCAGTCAAAGGACAACTGCTTGATCGGACAAGAGTTATGCGGACCCCCGTACGCTTAGGCACATGTGCCTTTCCTGCTGCGCTCGCGCATAACGTGGGACGGAGGCAACCCGTTTCGCCATGCGAAAAAATATGGCCATGCGGCCCGGTCTTTGCGCGAGGTACCGTGGCAAGGCCCTCGCACCTTCGGGGCGTTGCAGAAAGGAGCGCACCTTCATGCTGAAGGAACATATCATCCAGTCCGACGCCACCTGCGGTGTTTGCGGGATCGCGTTGCGAGGCATCGCCGGAGAACCGGGGCGTTCGGGGCGATTATTGTGCGAGAGCTGTCATGCGAAGTTCGGCGGCGTCCGGCACTCGACTTCGTTGCGCCTTACGTTTCGGAAAGAGATCCGCAGCCATCGGCCACGGCCCACGGCGCGCAAGCTGCTCTTTGGCGCGTGCATAGCCGTGGCGATCGTCGCGGCCTGGTGGTTCACCCGAGGGTGACGAGGCGACGCATGGTGCGCGTGAAACTTTCAAGCGCGCACCAGGCTTTTTTCGAGGACAACGGCCATCGTCGCTTGAGTACCATCGCGCGGTCGCGCTAGAATTCGCGGGTTCCCTTCCCCGATCCCGCGGATGCGCTCATGACCAAACCGAACCTGCTCGTCAACCTGCCCGGCGGCTTCTTCGCGTCTCCCATTCTCAAAGCGGCCTTTGCGCGGCTGCGCGCGCGGGCGAAGCTGCGCTTCCGTTCGCACGACACGCAGGACCAGATCGCCCCCGACCTGGCCTGGGCCGACGCCGTGATCATGTGGTCCTGGCCCCGCTACACCCCGGAACTTCTGGCCGCCGCCCCGCGCCTGCGCTTCGGCGGGCATCTGGACATCGCCCAGTCCAGCGCGCGGCTGGCGCTTGAGCGCGGCATGGCCGTCTCGGTCTCGCGCAAGGGGTTCTCGCCCGCGGTCAGCGAGATGGCGCTAGCCCTGATCCTCGGCACGCTGCGCAAGACCAGCGACTACCACGCGGCCATGCGCGCCGGACGCGAACCGTGGGTGACCAAGTTCCCCGACGAGATTCCCGCGGACGAGCGCCAGTTGACCGGGCGGCGCGTGGGCATCATCGGCTTCGGCGCCGTCGGGCAGCGCCTGGGCGAACTGCTCGCGCCGTTCCACTGCACGCTGCGCGTCTACGACCCGCACCTGCCGGCCGAAGTCCTGGCGCGCTTCAACGCCGAAGGCGTGCCCTTGAAGGCGTTGCTGAAGCAGTCCGAGATCGTCGTCGTCTCGGCGGCCTCGAACGAGGGCTCGCGCAAGCTGATCGGGCGCGCGGAGATCGCCGCGCTGCCGAAGGGCGCGGTCTTCGTGAACGTCGCGCGCGCGGCGCTGGTGGACACCGCGGCCCTGGTCGCGCGGCTGAAGAAGGGCGACCTCTACGCGGCCCTGGACGTCTTCGACCGCGAACCGCTCGAACGAAACCACCCGCTCCGCAAGCTGCCCAACGCCTACCTGACGCCGCACCGCGCCGGCGGCTTGAACGAGTCCGTCGCGCGTATCCTGGGCTACCTCGTGGACGATTTCGAAGCGCACCTCGACGGCCGCCCGCGCCAGCATCCGCTCCTGGAACGGATGATTCCCTCGCTGGACGCGTAAGTGGTCGACTGCGCATAACTATTCCAAGGTCTTAAGTTTGTGCGATGGACGCCCTTGCCTGCACGGATCAGGTCTTAAAATAATCGTGCGTGGTCGCCCGCTCCCTTTGTATATCACGTACAGCAGCTCACGTTTACGCGAGGGCCATACCGATGCGAAGCCTGCTCCTGGCGCTCCTGATCGCAGTCCCGGCGCTGAGCGTTCGCGCCGCGGAAACGAAGTCCGCCGAGCCCGCGCCTGCGAACAAGGCCGGCGAGATCCCCGGTCCGGTGATCATCCTCAAACTCGACGACGTGAACGTGAAGTCCGATTCGGCGGCGCTCAGCGGCGCGTGGCTTCGCGTCGTGGACTATCTCGAGAAGAAGAAGATCAAGGGCAGCCTCGGCATCATCTGCAACTCGCTGGAGCACCACAACCCGGCGTACCTCAAGTGGATCAAGGACGTGCAGGCGCGCGGCATGATCGAGTTCTGGTGCCACGGCTACGACCACGGCGTGCACACCGACGACGACGGCAAGATGTACAACGAGTTCAACCACCGCACGTACGAAGAACAGAAGGAACGTTTCGAGAAGTCGCAGAAGCTGGCGAAGGAGAAGCTCGGCTTCGCGCTGCCGGTCTTCGGCCCACCCGGCGGAGTTTATACGGCCAGCCAGGACGCGAACACGGCCAAGGCGATGACCGACGTGCCGGAGTTGAAGGTGTGGCTCTACCCCACGCCCATCGACGAGTCCGGGAAGAAACTGAACGAGCAGGGAAAAGTCCTGGTGCTCGACCGCGTTTGGGAGGTGGGCCTGGAGAGCAAGGTCGGACAGCCGGACTTGAAGAAGCTGACGGACGGCTATGCGAAATGGGCGGGCAAGCGCGCGTATTTCGTCCTGCAGGGACACGCGGCGCAGTGGGACAAGGCCAAATGGGAGGAGTTCGTCAAGATCGTCGAATTCCTCGAATCGAAGCGCTGCGTCTTCATGACGCCGTCGGAGTACGCCGCGTCGCTTTCGAAGAAGAAGGAATGACCCAGGGACCGACCAGGAGGATATCGGCCGGGCCAGGCAGACTTTTGGCCTTGCCCGCCGGGTCCGCCCGGGTTAACCCCAACCGCGTTGCCTTCCCAACCATCCCGCAACGCTATCGGTAAAGGAGGCCCCATGCCTGCGCTGGCCAAAGTCCTTCTGGGCAAGACGAACCTGAACGTGACGCGCCTGGGCTTCGGCGCGATGGAGGTGCGCGGTTCGCGCATCTGGGGCGGCCGCCCCGTCACCGAAGAGCAGGCCCAAACGATACTCAACGCGGTGCTCGACGAGGGCATCAACTTTATCGACACGGCCAACGACTACGGGCGCAGCGAAGAATTCATCGGAACGTTTCTGGCGCATCGCCGCAAGGAGTTCTTCCTCGCGACGAAGTGCGGCTGTCATGTCACGCGGCGCGACGAACACACCGACGATACTCCGCACGTCTGGACCCGCGAGAACCTCTTCCGCGGCCTCCACGAGAGCCTTGCGCGCATGAAAACCGAGTACGTGGACGTGATGCAGCTTCACAATCCGCCCGTCGAAGAATGCAAAAAGGGGAACCTCGTCGAGGCGCTGCAGGAGATGGTCGCCCAGGGCAAGGTCCGCTCCATCGCGATCTCGACCACCACGCCGCACCTGCCCGAGTACCTCGCGTGGAACGTCTTCACGGCCTTCCAGATTCCGTATTCGGCGCTGGAGCGCGAACACGAGAACTGGATCAGCCGGACGGCCGAGGCCGGCCTGGGGACGATCATCCGCGGCGGCGTCGCGCGCGGCGAACCTGGGGTGGGTCTCGGCAACTCAGGCAAGTGGGGCAAGTTCGAGGCCGCGGGGCTCGACGAACTCCGCGCCTCGGGCGAAAGCCGCACCGGATTCATGCTGCGCTACACGCTCACGCATCCGCACGTGCACACGATCATCGCCGGGACCCTGCACCCGGAACACCTCAAGGAAAACATCGCGGCCGTGACCCAGGGCCCGCTGAGCCCCGAGGTCTACGCCGAAGCCAAGAAGCGCCTCGACGCCGCCGGCGTGACCGCGCCGCCGGCGTAGGCCGTTCGTCCGCCCCGTTCCGGAGGACCGCCCGTGAAGAAGCATCCGATACCCGCGGTCGGGCTGATCGCCGCGCTGCTGGCCGGCGGAGCCGCGGCTCTGGACATCCCGGCGTACGACCCCAAGGACGAGACCGTTCTGCTCCTTCACGCGGACGGCAGCGCCGAGAACGCCGCGCCCGGCGCCAAAGCGTCGGAGGCCAAGGCCGCTTACCGCGAGGAAGGCGTGCGCGGCAAGGCCGTGGATCTTTCGCAGAGCGAAAAAATCGTCTACGCGCCCGTCGCGGCGGATGCCTTCGCGAACGGCTTTACGGTGGACGCATGGGTGCTGCTGGCGCGCGTGGAGCAAACCACGCAGTTCACGCTCCTGCGGCAGCCCGGCGTTTTTTCCTGCGAGATCAAATCCGAGCCGAATGAGTACGCGCGCGCGGTCCTGACGATTCGAGTCGGCAAGGAAGAAGTGGAGGCGCGCTCCGACAACGCCCTGCCCTACGGCGTATGGTTTCACCTCGCCTTCGTGTACGCGCCCAAGGACGGCCTGAGCATCCGCATCAACGGTTCGGATGCGTCGGAGGTCGGCGGCTACCAGACGCGCAAGGAAGCCAAGGGCGCGCTCGAAAAGGGCGAAGCCCGGATTGAACTGCCCGGTGGTGTCCCTGCCGTGCTCGACGAAGTCCGCGTCAGTGCCGCGGCGCTGGGCGCGGACCAATGCCACGGCGTTTGGAGCAGCGGGCGGCGCGGAGACTTTCTGCCGTTCACGCCGCAGGTGGCCACCAAGCCGCTGACCGGCGCGGGCGAGAACCTCGCGACGGCCATCGCCGTCGAGGCCGTGCCGACCTTCGAGTCCATCGGCCTGTACGTGAAGTACCACGGCGACGCGAACCAGAACGCGACCTGCCGCGTGCGCTACCGGGCCAAGGGAAGCGAGGCCTGGAAGGACGGGCTCGATCCGTTTGCCGAACGCGCCGACCACGAATTCCGCGGCAGCCTGGTGCTCCTGAATCCCGCCACCGCGTACGAGATCGAAGTGAAAGTCGCCGACCCCGACGGCAATGTTCCCACGGCGATGTTGGAGACCCGCACCTGGAGCGACGAGCGGCCCGTTGGCAAGACCGTCGAACTGCCCGAAATCTCGAAGGAGACGCTGGTCATCAAGGACGTGGGTTCACCCGACGCCTGGGTGCTCTACGCGCCCGCCCCGGGCAAGCAGGCACGCATCGAAGTGGACGGACCGAACGCGGTGCGGATCGATTCGGCCGCGTACGTGATCCTGCGCGGCGTCACGATCACCGGCGGCACGCGCTCAGCGGTGGACGTGCGCTTTTCGAACCACGTGGTGGTCGAACGCTGCGACCTGTCCGGCTACGGCGTGATGGGCAAGCCCGACAAGGACGGGCGCTTCGTGGACGAGGCCGGGAAGCTGATCAACTACCGCGGCGGCGTGAACGTCGGCCTGCAATCGGCGCAGGTGGTGGTCCAGCACTGTTGGATGCACGACCCCGCCGGCACGACCAACAACTGGCAGACCGGACACCCACTGGGCATGGAAGGCATGGTGCTCGCGAACACCTTCGGGAACCACGTCATCCGCTGGAACGAGATGATCGGCTCCGAAGGCCACCGCTGGAACGACGCGATCGAGAGCATCGAGAACGGCGCGGTGAACGGCGGGCCCTACCGCGACACCGACATCTACGGCAACTGTTTCGCCTTCTGCAACGACGACGGCGTGGAACTGGACGGCGGGCAGATCAACGTGCGCTTCTGGGACAACCGCATCGAACGCGCGCTCTGCGGGCTCAGTTGCGCGCCCTGCCGCAGCGGGCCCGCGTACATCTTCCGGAACCTCTTCGCCAACCTGGGCGACGAACGCGGCTCGGCCGGCAGCGCCTTTAAAATGGGCGGCGGGCCGATGCATTCGACGGGCCTGAACGTGATCCTGCACAACACCATCGACACCAAGGGCGGCGGCCTGAACAGCGTCGGATTCGGCTCGGGGGCCGAACGCGGCGGCTACCGGGCCTTCTGCCGCAACAACGCCTTCTCCGGCCCTCCGCAGTACCCCGACGTGCGCGACACGACGCTGAACAAGCTGAGCAGCTTCGACTTCGACCTGATGGGACGCGCCGGGCCCGCCGTGGCCGAAGGCAACGAAGCCCACGGCGTGCGCGCGGTGCCGAAGTACCTCGACGCGCCCGCCGGAGATTACCGGCTCGCCGCCGACAGCCCCGGCGTGGACGCGGGCGTGCCGCTGCCGAACTTCAACGACGGCTTCGCGGGCAAGGCCCCGGACATGGGCGCGTTTGAGACCGGCATGGAGCCGGGTATTCCCCACCGGCCCACGGGCGTGGCCGCGAGCCCCTCGCGGCTGGTCATCAAAGGCTTGCTCGAAAAGGACCAGGGCTCGGGCGACGTGAAGCTGCTCATGCCCAAGCGCGCCGGGGCAAAGTGGCAGGCGCGGGCGAACGTCTCCTGGCTCGCCTGCGAGCCCGCCTCGGGCGAGACCTCCGCCGACGCCCTGACCGTGAAGGTCGTGGCCGACCTGAAGGGCCGCGCGCCCGGCAACTACCCGGCGGCCGTGACCTTCCGCAGCAACGACGGCTACGCGACGACCGTGATGGTGAACCTCTTCGCGTTCCACACGCCCGTGGTGAAGGAAGTCGAGGCCGAGGCGTGCGCGCCCGCGGCGCCGTTCACGACCGTGAAGGACGAACAGGCTTCCGGCGGCGCGTACGTGACGGCTCCGGAGGACGCCAAGGGCGACGGGGCGCTCGCCTGGACCTTCACGCTCGAGAAAGAAGGGACGTACTACATTTCGGGCCGCTGCCAGAGCCCCGAACCGCCCGGCGTGCACGATTCCTTTCAGTTCAAGCTCGACGACGGCGAGAAGGACATCTGGGACCTGAACTCGGGAACCGCCTGGAACTGGTACGGCCTGAAAGGGCGCAAGGACGAAGGCCGCGGCCTCAAGCTCGCCGCGGGCAAGCACACCCTGTATCTGTACGTCCGCGAACGCGATACGCGCATCGACGCGCTGCGCATTTCCAACAATCCGTTCGAAGTCGAGCCCTAGGGCCCTCAAAGCTCACGCTTGCGCAAGGGCTCGGGTGCGGATACGACATTGTCCATGTTGGCAAAGCGCATCATCCCCTGCCTGGACGTCAAAGGCGGCCGCGTCGTCAAAGGCGTGAACTTCGAAGGTTTGAAGGACGCCGGCGACCCCGTGGAGATCGCCGCGCGCTACGACGCGCAGGGCGCCGACGAGATCTGCTTTCTCGACATCACCGCCAGCCACGAAGGCCGCGGCACGATCCTCGACGTGGTCGAACGCACCGCCGCGCAGTGCTTCTGCCCCCTGACCGTCGGCGGCGGGATCACCAGCGTCGAAGACATCCGCCGCCTCCTGCGCGCGGGCGCCGACAAGGTCAGCATCAACTCCGCCGCCGTCAAGGATCCGGACCTGATCGCGCAGGCCTCCAAGGCTTTCGGCGCGCAATGCATCGTGCTGGCCATCGACGCCAAGCTGTGGGCGCCGCTGCGCGCGCACGGCATGCCCGGGCACGCCGACTCCGAGGAAGGCACCCCGGCGCTCTGCAAGGCCCTGGGGATGAACGTCCCCGAGATGCTCAAGTGGATGGGCGCGATGCGCAAGCGCATGGACACTCTGCCGCCGGTGCCGACGCGCGATCCCACCAAGTCCTCGGTGGATCTGGCGCACCTGGGCAAGCGCTGGCACGTCTTCATCCACGGCGGGCGCGTGGACACGGGGCTCGACGCCGTCGAATGGGCGCGCTTGGGCGTCGCGCTCGGCGCGGGCGAAATCCTGCTCACCAGCATGGACGCCGACGGCACGAAGGCCGGCTACGACCTGAAGCTGACCCGCGCGGTGGCCGAGTCCGTCGATGTGCCCGTCATCGCCAGCGGCGGGGCCGGCACGCTGGAGCACCTCGCCGACGCGCTGACCAAGGGCTGCGCCGACGCCGCGCTGGCCGCGAGCATCTTCCACTACGGGACCTACACGCTGGCGCAGGCCCGCGAGTTCCTAAAGTCGCGCGGGATCACCGTGCGCGAGATCGAACCGTAAGGCTCAGGCCGCCGGGCCCTTCAACCACCGCTTGACCATTAAGATGACGCCGACCGCCATCGCCAACCCGATGGCGCAGACGGCCGCGTCGATCGGCCAGCGGGGCGCGTCGTAGTATTCGATGATGGGCGGGCGCTTGACGACGCTCGTGTCATCGCTGGGTTTGAAGCGCAGATCGCCGGGCGCCTTCGCGTAGGGCCAGGGGTCTTCGAACTCCGTCAGCCAGGCCGAGGCCGGCGCGGCGGTCTCGGGCAGCTTGATCTGCTTCAGGACTTCCGCGCGCTGCTCCGCGGTCAGAGCATTCGCGTAGGCGGTCTTGCCGGTCCACGTACCCTTGTTCTCCAATTCGCCCAGGTAGCGCTGTTCGCCGACAAAGTAGATGCGCAGCAGGCGCCGGTTCCATTTCAGCTTTTCGGAGGCCTTGGCCGAGTCCGGTTCGCGGTACGGAAAGAGCGGGACCTCGGTCTTGAAGCTCATGCGCAGCGCGGGCGCTTCGACGTCGTTGCGCGTGACGTCTCCGGGCTCGGTCTTCGGTTCCGCGGTCGCGCCGGCCACCTTCAGCGCCGTGATCTTCCATTTCGCTTCGACGTAGGGCTCGGCCCAGGCCTTGACCTCTGCGGAAAAGTCGAAGCCGTTCTCTTTCAGCCATTCGAGCAGCACGCCCGCGGTGTCGGCTTCGAGAACACTGGCTTTGAAGCCCGCGACGAACTTTTCCTCCAGCACGCGCACTTCAGGGCGGGAATCTTCCGCTGATTTTGCCGCCAAGGGCATATTGCTGCCGCAGCCGCATCCCAAGCTCAGGTCTCTCGGCCGGGCCCTGCGCTCGACTTCGGGCGCGGTGATCTTGGCCAACAGCGGAAAGGCTTCGGCGCCGGACTCGTTCAGCTCCGGCTGCGAAGGCGACGGGATCAGGAAGCCGAAGCTGCTGGAATCGCTTTTAAAGGTCGCCTTGCGGATGAAATGCTCGGTCTTCGAGGCCTTGTCCCAGTGCACCACGATGGTCTGGTCCGCGTTCAGCACGACCTGGCCCGGCGGCGGCGCCGGGCAGCAGGCCTCGACGGGCAGAAACACGTTGGCCAAAAAGAAGAGCGCACCTGCGAGCGGCAGCATCCAGAGTCGCAGTCGTAGCATGGGCATCTCCCGATAAAAGGCTCGAATATCCTATAAAGCACCGGCCACGCTCTTTATTCGAAAAGAACACGCATGTCACCTGCAAAGCGTCCAATGCGAACCTGCCGCCTTGCCGCGTGCGCGGCTTTTAAGTATAGTCGCCGTGCAAGCCACCCCCAGCCCAAGGAGCGTGCATGAGCGCCAACCAGCCCGGATCGCCTGCCCCGGATGCCCCGCCGCAGCGCGAGATCGACCGGCTCTTCGCCGCCGTGCAGAAGACGGGCGCCAGCGACCTGCATCTCAAGGCCGGCAGCCCGCCGCTCTTCCGCATCCAGGGGCAGGTGGTGCGCGCCAAGTCTCCGCCGCTGAGCGCCGACCAGGTGCGGCAGCTGGTCAAGGATCTGATCGGGCCCAAGCAGGAAAAGGACATCGAAGAGCGCGGCGCGGCCGACTTCGCCTACGGCGTGCGCGGCGTCGGGCGCTTCCGCGTGAACCTCTTCCGGCAGCGCGGCGCGATCTCGCTGGCGGCCCGCCGCGTGCAGACGGACATCCCGACCATCGACCAGCTGAACCTGCCGCACGGCGTAAAGATCGTCCCCAGCTTCGACCAGGGCCTGATTCTCGTCGCGGGCGTGACGGGCTCCGGCAAATCGACCTCGCTGGCGGCGCTGATCCAGATCATCAACCAGACCCAGCCGGTGCACATCGTCACCATCGAAGACCCCATCGAATACCTGTACCACGACGAGAAGGGCTTCGTGAACCAGCGCGAGGTCGGCATCGACGTGCCCAACTTCGCCGACGGACTCCGCTCCGCCCTGCGCGAAGACCCCGACGTGGTGCTGGTGGGCGAAATGCGCGACAGCGAGACCATCGAGACCGCGCTGATGGCCTCGGAAACGGGCCACCTGGTCTTCGGCACCATCCACGCCGCCAACGCTCCGCAGACCATCGGGCGCGTGCTTGACTACTTCGAGCCCGAACGCCACCACCAGATCCGCCAGCTGCTCTTCTTCAACCTCCGCGCCGTGATCGTGCAGAAGCTCCTGAAAGGCGCGCGCCCGCAGATTCCCCGCGTGCCCGGGGTGGAACTGATGATCGTCAACCCGTCGATCAAGAAGCTGATCTTCGAGGGCGAAGACAACAAGATCAGCGACGTGATCCGGTCCGCGCGCCAGGAAGGCATGCAGGACATGAACCAGTCGCTCGTCGATCTGGTGCACCGCGGCCTGATCACCGAACAGACGGCGCTCGAGAACTCGCTGAACCCCGAACAGCTGGCGATGAACCTGAAGGGCATCGTGCTGGGCAGCGACCGCGGCTCGATCATCGGCTGAGCGCCCCCGCCCCGACATGATCGCCGTGCTCCAGCGGGTCTCGTCCGCCTCCGTGGACGTGGAAGCCGAAGGCTACCGCGCCGAGACCGGCCGTGGGCTGATGATCCTGATCGGCGTCGAAAAAGGCGACGGCGAAGCCGAGGCCGCCTGGACCGCCGAGAAGGCCGCGAACCTGCGCATCTTCGAAGACGAGGCCGGCAAGATGAACCTGTCGGTGAAGGACATCGGCGGCGCCGCGCTGGTCGTCAGCCAGTTCACGCTCGCGGGAGATACCTCGCGCGGCCGGCGCCCGGGCTTCGAGAAAGCCGCCCCGCCGGACCTGGCGAAGCCGCTTTACGAGAAGTTCTGCGCGCTGCTGGAACAGCAGGGCGTGCCGGTCAAGACCGGCATCTTCCAGGCCATGATGCGCGTGACCATCGTCAACGAAGGCCCCGTCACCTTCATCCTCGAACGCCGTGCGAACGGGAACGGCGAAGCCCGCTAGCTACGCGTCCGCCTTCGGCAGCGCCGGAATGGTGAGCGTGCGGGCATTCCACGTGACGGCCACCTCGCCGGACTTCTTCCACGCCACCTTCACCTTCGGATCGGGCAACGGCTTCGGGAGCCCGGTGACGGTGACGAAGGTGCAGCAGACGAGCAGCGCGTCCTTGCCGGCAGGCAGCTTCGCTTCCAGCAGCGGCGTGATGGCGCAGTCGTGGATGCCATTGAGCCGTTCGTTGCCGCGGAAGCCTTGGGCGCGCACGGCGCGCGCGTAGCCCTGCAAGCCCTGGATCAGCGAAGCCCGTCCGCCCGACCAGACCAGGCTGCGCTGGGCGGCCTTCTCGACCTGCTTGGCCGCGATCGTGCCGGGCGCGTAGCCGAACGCCGCGCCGCCTTCGACGGCGCTGAGCGCGGTCTTCTTCGGCACGCGCAGCTTGTGGATGCGCAGGCACGACGGGCCGTTGGGAATCAGGATCGTCTCGCACGGCACCTCGGCGGCGCCTACGGTCAGCGTGTGCCGCGCGCGCAGCCACTGTTCGTTCGCGGCGAAGGCTTCGTAGTAGCCGGGGTGCGCCCAGTGGTCGCCGTCGGTCAGGCAGAACGCCGAGTCGGGCCCGAAGTCGCCTTCGGCGCTCCCGAAATCGACGGGGAAATGGGAGCCGTACAGAAACTTGCCGTACTTGGCCGCGTAGTCGCCGCGTCCGTGCTGCGTGCCGAGGTTGTAGCGCAGCACCTGCCCCCCGGCCTTCTCGCCCGCCACGATCCAGCCGGCGGATTTGACCGCAAGCGTGTAATCGGACTTCTCGACGGGGAGCGGCTCCTCGTCGCAGGCCCAGAACGGATGTTCGTCGGGGACCTGCCAGAGCGCCGCGAAGGCGTGCATGCACCAGTACGGATGCCCGGTGTTGATGTACCCGTCGCGCACGGCGGGATGCCCGAACTCGCTCAGTTCCTGGCGCACGGTGTCGAAGCGGCGGTCGATCCCGCCGATGTTGTCGTAAAAGCCGAGGTGCCTGCGGACGATGCGCTTCAGCATCCCATCGGCATGCGGCCAGTAGCCGTCCCTCAGCGCGTACAGCGGCGTGCCCAGGCGCGCGAACTTGTACGAGAGACTGCGCCCGTACTCGCTGTACGATCCGTCCGCGCCGAAGAAATGGGGGAAGACCTCCAGGCGCCGCCGCGTCCGTTCGCGGATGCGCCTCGCGCGCTCGGGGTTGTTCGCGCCGTCCATCTGTTCCCAGAAGATTTCGTGCGTTCCGAAGACCCACCAGTTGTAGTCGTCGAAGTGGCATTCGGGCCCGTCGGTCATCCAGCCGTCCTCGCGCTCGAGGCACTCGATGCGCGTCCAGGCCTCGTCGATGACGCCCTGGTCGTAGTCCCACCCCAGCGCCTTGCGGGCCGTGTGGTTGACGATCCAGAAGAGGTTCCAATTGCCCTTCACGAGTTCGCCGGAGGCAAAGTACGTGAGCCATTGGCGAAAGCAGTCGAGCGCGCGCTCCGGCAGCGTGGGCAGCAGGGTCTCCCGCAGCAGCCACGCGCCGTAGGCGAGAACGCTCGATTCGACCGTGCGCTGCTCGCGGCGCTGGTGCTGGTCGCGCCCCCAAAAGCCCGTCTTGTCGGGATCGAAGGCGTTGATCAGGATCGAACGCGCAAGCTGCTCCACGTCCACGCGGCGTTCGCGCACCATGAAGCTGCGCGGGCGCGCGGGATTCGAGAGCCAGGCCGCGAGCGCGGGAAACATGCGCGTGGACATGTCCCACGCGCCGCCGTGGTCGGACGGATTCTTGTGCCCGTACAGCCAGGCGCGGACGCGCGTGTCGTCGAGCGAGAGGTCGTAGCCGCGGCAGAGCCGCGCGAAATAGGCTTCGCAGTACGTCCGGAAATCGGGCGAGGAAAGCATGTGGGAAACTCCGGGGTTGGCGCGCGAACGCAGGATACGGAAAGCGCGGCATGCCGCCAGAGCGGATTCCGGAGGCGTGCGCTAACGCGGGTCCGCCTTCGAACGGAAGACCAGCAGCGAAAAAACTACCGGGTCGGCCGCCATGGCGAAGAGAAACAGAAAGCAGATCGGGTCGCTTGAATGTTCCAGGGCCAGGCAGCACGCCGACGCTTCGAGCCCATAGCCCAGCACGACGATCAGCAGCGCCTGCGTGGTAAAGCGAATCGGAATCCCGTCGCGTTCCAAATCCACGTTGCGAATCACAAACATGATCAACACCGGACTATAGAAGACGATCGAGAGCAGGATCATTTTCAGCGCTTGTTCGTTCATAGGATAGCCTCAACGGGCGCACTTTAGCATGCGGCGCCCATGCCAAATACCGATAATTCCCCCGGCTGAGCTTTCATTCCCCGCCGGAATCGCTAAGGTAGTCCCCCTTGAACCATGCTCCTGAACGTTGAAAACCTCCGCAAGCACTTCGGACCGCAAGAGGTCTTCGTACGGCTTAATTGCCGCGTCGAAGACGGCGACCGCATCGGACTCGTCGGCCCCAACGGCGCGGGCAAGACCACGCTCATCAAGCTCCTGATCGGCACCGAAGAACCCACCGAAGGCGTCATCGAAAAAAAGCGCGGCCTGCGCATTGGCTACCTGCCGCAAAAGCCGCCGCCGCTGGAAGGCCTGTCCCTGTGGGACGCGATGCTGCACGCCTTCGACGATCTGAAGCAGATGGAAGAACAGCTGCACACGCTGGCCGAACAGATGGCCGACCCCGACAAGCACGACGACGCCATGCAGCAGTACAGCGACCTGCAGCACGAATTCGAGGTCCGTGGCGGCTACAACTACGAGACGCGCATCAAGACCGTGCTCTCGGGCCTGTCCTTCAAGGAAGAACACTACGAAAAGCCGCTCGCGGAATTCTCCGGCGGGCAGCGCACCCGCGCCTACCTCGCGCGCCTGCTCTGCGAAACCCCCGACCTGCTGATCCTGGACGAACCGACCAACCACCTCGACTTAGAATCCGTCGAATGGCTGGAACAGTGGCTCTCCGAATTTCCGCACGGCCTGCTGGTGGTCTCTATCACGCTACTTTCTCGACAACAGGTGACCACGCGCACGTGGGAACTGACATTCGGCGTGCTCGAACTCCTACCGCGGGAACTATTCGCACTACCTGCGGCAGCGCGAGGAACGCTTCAACGAACGGCTGGCGCTGTGGGAGTCGCAGCAGGCGCACATCGAGAAGACGCAGGAATTCATCCGCCGCTTCATCGCCGGGCAGCGCAGCAAGGAAGCCCAGGGGCGCCGCACGCACCTGGAAAAGTTCATGCGCGAGGAAGCCATCCCCAAGCCGCGCCGGCCCGCCCGCGTCCGCATCATGCTCGACACGAAAAAGATCAGCGGCGACCTGGTGCTCCAGACCAAGAACCTGCGCGTCGGCTACGAGGCCGACAAGCCCATCGTGGACGCCCAGGACCGCGAACTCCGCCGCGGCGAACGCCTGGCGCTGGTGGGGCCCAACGGCGCGGGCAAGACGACGATGCTCCGCACGCTGCTCGGCCAGCTCAAGGCGCTCACCGGCAAGGTGCGGCTCGGCGCGGGCGTGCATATCGGCTACCTCTCGCAGGCCCAGGACGAACTCAACCCCGCCGAGAGCGTGCTCGACACGATCAAGGCGCTCAAGCAGGTCTTCCCCGACGAGAACGCGCGCACGATCCTCGGCAGCTTCCTCTTCACCGGCGAAGACGTCTTCAAGAAGGTGCGCGACCTGAGCGGCGGGGAGCGCAGCCGCCTGGCGCTCGCGCGCATCTCGGTGCTCGGCGCGACCGTGCTGATGCTCGACGAACCGACCAACCACCTGGACATCTCCTCGCAGGAGGAACTCCAGGAGGCGCTGCTGAATTTCGATGGCACGATCATCTTCGTCAGCCACGACCGCTACCTGGTGCAGGCGCTGGCCTCGAAACTCTGGATCATCGACCACGGCGAAGTGCTCGAAAAGGACGGCGGCTGGGACGCGTACCTGGCTTGGCGCGACGGCGCCACGTCCGCGCCGCCCGAACCCAAGAAGACGACGCCGGCCGAGAAGGAAGCCGAGAAGGCTTCCGCGCGCGCGGCCGAAGAGGCCAAGCAGCTCGAAGAGCAGCGCCGGGCCTCGCAGAAGGACGAACAGAAGCGCAAGCGCCAGGCGCAGAAGGCGCTCGAGCGGCAGAAGGAACTGGAGCCGAAGATCGCGGAACTCGAGAAGAAACTCGAAGCGCTGAACGTCGAGATCACCAAAGCCGGCGAGGCGCAGAAGCGCGACGAAGTGATGCGCCTGGGCCAGGAGTTCCAGGAAGCCGACGGGGCCTTGAAGGCGCTGTGGGACGAATGGGTGCAACTCGGCGAAGTGGCCGAGCAGAAGTAAGTCCGGTTACTTGTCCGCGGTCTTCTCTTCTTCCTTGGGATTCAGGGTCTCGTTGAGCACGCGCGCCAGGCGCACGCCCGCGGCGAGCATCTGGCGTTTCGTCACGATCGCCGCCTGAGTCACGTACGCTTCGGTAAGCGTGTCGCCGGACTTGACGCCTTCGTACACATCCTTTTTGCCAACGGCGTGCGCTTCCAGCGCCCAATCGGTGGCGGTGCCGGCGGCCAGCTTGGCGCGCGCGCCGGCCTCCATCTTGGAGACCTCGTCCTCGGCCAGCTTCGCGCCGTATGCAGCGGGAACGGCTTTGTTCAAGACCAGCGAGACGAAATCCAGGTCCCAGACGCGGTGCAGGTTGCTCTGCTCGGTCTTGCCCGGCATCGTGACCAGGCACTTGTTGCCGCCCTGGTCGTGGTCGCGCTCGATGCAGTGCAGCGGCTGGTGCAGGTCGGCGACGAAATGCACGAGATACTTCAGCGCCTTCACGCGCTCGGCCTTTTCGGCTTTCTTGTCCTTCAGGACGGCCGTGAAATGCGCGATGCGTTCGATCACATCCGCGCCGTCCTTGCCGTCCCGCTCGGGGACGTAGTCGTCCTTCTCGAACGGAATATCCACGTAGTGCCAGTGCCCGTTCTTCAGGTCCTTCTTCACGTTGTCGGCCCATACGCAGATATCGAAATCGGAGAGTTGCTGGTCCTTTTCGAGCAATTCAAGCAACGCTTTGCGTGCGCCCTCGTCCAGCAGCGCTTCGGCCAGCGCGGCGATGGCCTGGTGGCCTTCGGGCCCCCAGGCGCGGGCCGAACCGGCCCCTGCACAGGACACGAGGACGGCAACGAACAGCAACTTGCGAAGTGGGTGCATGCGGCGTCCTCCAGGAACGACGTTCCAGCATAGAGTCTATTCGGGCGCTGGCAACGGGCTTCGTCCGCCGCATGCAAAAACCATCCGGTCCTGGTACCATGCCGCGGCCATGAATGGAGAGGAGCCCCAACCGCCCACCGTCGAACCGCGCGCCGAGGCTCCGCCCACGGAAGACCCGGAGCGCATGCTCGCGGAGATGGACGTGCTGCGCAGGCAGTGCGAGCAGTTCCGGAACACCTGCGACCACCTGAACAAGAAAGTCGAACGCCTGGAGCGCGCCATCGAACGGGTGCGCAAGTATTCGCTGGTCTACCGGACCATGCGCCTCTTCATGCCGGGGCTCGGCCGGTTCCTGCAGTACCGCCCGCGCCCGCTGGTCATTCCCCCGCACTACCGGGAAAAGCCCGCGGAAAAAGACCTGCCCTCGATCTCGATCGTGACGCCGAGCTTTCAGCACGAGCAGTTCATCGAGCGCACCATGCTGAGCGTGCTCGACCAGGACTACCCGCGGCTGGAGTACATCGTCCAGGACGGCGGTTCCACCGACGGCACGAACGCGATCCTGGCGCGCCACCGCGCGCGCCTCAAGCACGCCGAATCAAAGAAGGACCACGGGCAGGCCCACGCGGTGAACCTGGGGTTCGCGCACGCGACCGGCGAGATCATGGCGTATTTGAACTCCGACGACCTGCTGCTGCCCGGAGCGCTGCACTACGTCGGGGCGTACTTCAAGGCCAACCCGGACGTGGACGTGGTGTACGGCCAGCGCGTGATCGTGAATACCTACGACCAGGAGGTCGGCCGCTGGGTGCTGCCCGAACACGACGGCGACGTGATGCTCTGGGCCGACTTCGTGCCGCAGGAGACGCTCTTCTGGCGCCGCCGCATCTGGGATAAGACCGGCGCGCACGTGGACGAGTCCTTCCAGTTCGCGCTCGATTGGGACCTGCTGCTGCGCTTCCGCACGGCCGGCGCGAAGTTCGCCTGCCTGCCGCGGTTCCTCGGCGGGTTCCGGATGCATTCGCTCCAGAAGACCATGGCCATCATCGAACAGGTGGGGTACCGCGAGATGAACCGCCTGCGCCTGCGGGAACTCGGGTTCGAACCGACCGGCTCGGAGATCGCGCATCACGTGCGCGGTTACCTATGGCGCGCGCTGATCCGGCAGCGGCTCTACCAGATCGGTTTCGTCAGGCTTTAACCGGCGTAAAGCGGATGCGCTTGACCGGCAGGCAGAGCACGCGGGCGTCCGCTTTCTGCGGCGGCAGCGGGTTGGCCACCAGGGTCAGGGTCTGCGCCGGCCCCGGCACAAACGCGTCGGAATCGATGTGGAAGGTCGCCTTCTCCGCGCTCACCACCGTCAGTTCGCCCACCGGCCGGCCGTTGCATAGAATGCTCATCAGCGACGGCTTCCGGATGGCCAGCATGTCCAGTTCGCCCCGGTAGCGCCCCGCCGGAACGTTGAAGTTCACCTTCGCCAGCGGCATCGACCAGCGGAACGCGCCCGCCGCGCTGCGTTCCAGGGAATAGAACCCGTCGATCAGATGGATGGGCCAGTCGCCCAGGCCGATCTCGGCATTTTCCGGCACCTCGGCGTCCGCCGGAATGGCCGCCTTGGAACAGAGGAAGATCCAGCGAGCGTGTTCGATCGTGCCAAAGTAGAGAATCAGATACCAGTGGTACATCCAATCTTCGCTGAAGAGCGCGGTGGCAAACAGCATCACCAGTCCCACGGTGCGCTTGCACCAGGCCTTCCATCGCCCCCAGTACGGTCCGAAGAAAGCATACGGCGTCTTGCGCAGGGCCTCGCCCAGCAGAGCCATGCGGGAGCGCCAGCCGCCGCGCAGACCCGAGGACTGCGGCGCGCCCAGGGCCGCTTTCAGGAGCACCGCCATGGCGGCGCGTGCCGGACCCGCCCGAAAACTGGACCGATTGGCCCACTCGGACGGCGCCTCGAAGTAGCGCGCCAGAAAGGCCTCGGGTTCCGCAAGCCGCGCCAGAAATTCGCCGTGGGTGAAGTTGTAAAGGTGGTGCGAGAACTCTTCGACGGTGACGGGGTAATAGTGGTACATGCGCGCCTTTTCCGCGTAGCCCAGCCGGTAGCCGCGCCAATGCAGGGTGGCGGCCAGGAACCATTCGCAGAACTTCTGGTACTTGAGCGCAAAGCCGCCCACCGACAGAAAGACCTCGCGCTTGATCGCGAACGCGCGAATCATGACCTTGCGCCAGTCGCCCGGCGCCGACCATTCCGGGAAGAGCTGTTTGTACATGCGTTCTTCCATGAGCGCGCGCCGGTTGGGAG
>JAHCJK010000054.1 GCA_026184295.1 Planctomycetota bacterium | reverse complement strand
GCCCGGGATCGAGCGTCGCAGCGCTGGCCGCGATCGAGCGTCGCAGCGCTGGCCGCGATCGAGCGTCGCAGCGCTGGCCGCGTTGGGGATCGAAGGTCGCGGCGCTGGCCGCGGTTGGACTCCGAGCGTCCGCGGCTACCGCCAGCGCCCGCTCGCGATCCGTTCCAGGCCCTGCGTCGGGCGGTTGTAGAGGTACACCCAGGCCTCGGCGGTGCGGGCGTTGGGCAGGAGGACGGGGCGGCGGACGCGGAGGTACAGGTGCGGCGGGGCGTCACGGGGGCCGCAGCCTTCGTACGCGTCGAGTTCCTCGAGGAGCGGGTGAGGGCGGAGGAGTTCCCAGGCTTCGCCGTGAATGAGGTCGGCGTCGCCGGGGCTGTCCACCGCGCCGGGGTAGGTGCGGACGCGGAAGAGCCGCCCGCGGAGCCAGGCGGGACCGAGCAGCCGGGCGTCGCGCGCGAGCCGCGCGTGCATCGCGTGCCGGCTGGCGCTCATCAGGGTGCCGTAGACGAAGAGGAGGTCCGATTCGATATGCGATGGTTCCGCCGCGTCGCTGGGGCGTTCCGAGGCACGGGCGAGGGGTTCCGTCATGCGTGGTTCCGTTCGGCCGTCGGGAGGTCCGGTGTCGAGGGGCGCGGGGCCGGTCCGGTCCGGCCCAGGGCCTGCATGGGCCGCGCTTGCCGCGTGCGCGGAAGTTTGATAGTCTTTCGCGAGCCTGTCGTTCCACAAGTTCAGACTCCGCCAGGGAAGAACCATGTCCGAGATCGTCGCCGAACTGGGCCGCAAGGTGCTCGAGACGGGCCACAAGCTGACCCGCGAGGAAGGCCTGGAACTCTGCCGCCCCAGCGTGGACGTCCACGACGTGATGTACTGGGCGAACAAGATCCGCCGGAAGTTCCGCGGCGAAGAAGTGAAGGCGTGCAGCATCGTCAGCGTCAAGACCGGCGCCTGCACCGAAGATTGCAGCTTTTGCGCGCAATCGAGCAAATACAAGACGAACTCGCCCGTGCACGACTTCCTGCCGGTCGAACAGGTGCGCGCCGCCGCCAAGGCCGCCAAGAAGTCCGGCAGCTACGCGCTGGGCCTGGTCGCGCAGGGCCACGGGCCCAAGGACGAGGACCTGGACGTCTACGTCGAGTACATGAAGGCGATGGGCGAGGAAGGCCTGGTCGAGAAGCACATCAACATCGGGATCATGAGCGAGACGCAGATCGCGCGGCTGAAGGGCGCGGGCATGGTCTGCTGCGGCCACAACCTCGAGACCAGTCGCCGCATGTTCCCGAAGATCTGCTCGACCCACAGCTACGACGACCGCGTCAAGACCATGCAGGCGCTGCAGCGCCAGGGCGTGAAGATCTGCTCCGGCGCGATCTTCGGCGTCGGCGAAGACTGGATCGACCGCGTGGACCTGGCCATCGACCTGCGCGACCTCGGCGCGGGCAACATCCCCATGAACTTCCTGAACCGCATCGAAGGCACGCCGCTGGCGAACGCGCGGCCCATGGAACCGCTCGACATCCTGCGCACCGTGGCGCTCTACCGCTTCATCCTCTTCGACCGCGACCTGGGCGTGTACGGGGGCCGCGAGGTCAACCTGCGCGACCTCCAGGCGCTGATCTTCAACGCCGGCGCCAGCGCCGTGATGATCGGAAATTATCTGACCACCGCCGGGCGCCCGGCCGAGATGGACAAGCAGATGATCAAGGACCTGGGCCTCAAGCTGGCCCCGCCGCGCGTCCTGGACACCCTGCCGCCCGAAGGCCACCCGGAACCGATCCCCGCCCGCGCGGCCGGGAACGACTGACCGCCATGCGCGTGCCGCTCGCGGGACTGCTGCTGCTGGCGGGCGCGGCGCTCTGGGCCGAAGAACCCGCGCCGCCGGCCAAGCCGCCTGAAAGCTCCGCGAAGCCCGATCCGGCCCGGCATCCGTGGGCGCGCTTCGGCGTCGGGACGACCCAGACCACGCGCCACGTCGTCCTCGCCGACGGCAAGGTGACGCTGGAAGAAGAAGGCTCCGCCGAACTGACCGCCGCGACCGGGAAGGACTGCACCGTCACGGTCTACCAGGGCGCGGGCGACAAGCGCGTCAAGGCCGCCGAGATCGTCTACGCGCTGTTCGATCCGGCCTGCATCCTGATGGAGGCGAAGGCGGCCGAGGCGTTCGATCCGCTGCGCAAGATCGGCGTCGAGACCGTCAAGGCCGCGGGGCGCTCCTTCGCGTGTTCGGTCTACGAATTCAGCCGCAAGGACCAGCCCGCGATGCAGCAGATCGCCGTGGACGACGCGGGCGTGCTCGTCCGCAGCGCCACCGGCGCGAACGAGAACGGCAAGCTGGCCAAGCCCGTCGTCACGCTGCTGCTGAAGGAGAAGGTGACGCTGAACGGCAAGGACCGCAAGGTCGAGTGCCGGCTGTACGAGAGCGAGGACAAGGTGCTGGGCGAGACGACCCAGACGTGGCTCAGCGACGAAGTGCCCGGCGGGCTGGTGCGCGCCGAGACCGTCAGCAGGGACGAGCAGGGCCACGAGGTCCGCGAGATCTTCGAAGTGACCGGCTGGAAGGCCGTGGAACGGAAGTAGCGCTACTCGCCGGCATCCGCTTCGCGATCGCCCGACAGCTTCTTGAGCAGGTCCAGGCAGCGCGTGCGGATTTCGGGGTCCTGCGTGCGCTTGAATTCCTTCTTCAGCGCGGCGAGCGCCCAGCGGCCCTGCGCTTCGAGGTGCTTGCTTGCGGCGGCGCGCTGGTCGAAGTCCTCGCTGCCCATCTGCCGGATCCAGGCCGCGATCTGCTTCTGCTCGGGCGAATCCGCGGCCAGCTTGCGGTACGCCGCCGCGACCGGATCGCCGGGGCTCAGTTCCAGGACCTTCAGGAACTCCGCCTGCGCCTGCGCCGGGTTCTGGCTGTTGAAGTACTCGTGGCCGAGCAGCCGGCGGAGGCCCGCGTCTTCCGGCGCCTTGGCGGCGGCCGCTTCGAGCTTCTTGAGCAGCGCCGCGTGGGTCTCCGGGTCCTTGAAGTACTCGAGTTCGTTCACGTCGTAGGTGGGCCACAGCGGCACGAACGCAAAGCTCTCGGCCAGCATCTTTGCGGCGTCCTCGAACTTCTCCTGCGCGAAGAGCGCGCGGGTCAGCGTCATGCCCATGGAGGTGATGGAGAGCGGAGCCGCGCTCGGGTCGGACGGCATGAGATCGGCGTAGGCCGCGTAGACCTCGCGCCCGGCGCTCTCGGCTTCGTCGTAGTGCCCGCGGATCAGGCTGTGGGTGCTCATCTGGACGAGCTGCGCGGCCTTGGTCAGGTCGAGGTCCCATTCGACCTCGGTGCGGTCCCAGCCGAAGCGCAGGGCCCACGCCTTGTCGTCCACGTTCGGGCGCTTCTCGGCGCGGGCGATGCATGCGAGGAAGACCTTGAGCTGCCGGGCGGCCGCGGGCGTGGCCTTGCCTTCGCCGCCGAAGGCCTTGAGCAGGGCCTGCATCGATTCGTGGTAGAAGCGGTGGCAGGCGGCGTGGTCGCCGTTGTTGTACGCGGGCGCGCCGAAGCCGATGGAGACCGTGGCGGCTTCGCGCAGCAGGCCCAGCGTGGCGGGCTTGCCGGCTTTCTCGTAGGCCGCGATGAGCGCATCGACCCGCGCGCGGACCTTGGCCTCGTCGGGCGTGGGTTCGACCTCCGCGCGCAGCGCGGCCGCCGCGAGCATCACGAGAGGGAGCAGCAGGGTTCGGCGCATGGGAGGTCCTCTTGGATACGCGGCGCGGGTTCGAGTGGCGCCGAGTATCCCGCGTTCGCGGGCGGCGATCAATACGGGATTCCCGCGCCGTTTCGTGGACAAAATTCGGGCGGCGGATAACGTCAGGGCATGAGCGAACCGCGGACGGCGCTGGTGCTGGGCGCTTCGGGGACCATCGGCGGCGCCGTCGCGCGCGCGCTGGCCGCGAAAGGCTGGGCGCTGGCGCTGCAAGGCTTTCTCCACAGCGAGAATTTCCCGTTCCAGACCGCGACGCCGCCGTGCCCGCGCGTCCACCAATATCTGACCGACTTCCGCGACCCCGACGAGATCGGGCGCTTCGCGCAGGCCTTCCTCCAGGATTTCGGGCGCCTCGACGCGCTCGTCTGGGCCGCGGGGATCGTCAAAGACGCGCCGGTGCTGACGCAGAAGGACGCCGACCTGCGCGAAGTCCTCGCCGTGAACCTCAGCGCGCCCTTCCTGCTCTGCAAGCACCTCGCGCGGCAGTTCGTCAAGCAGCGCGCGGGCAGCGTGGTCTTCGTCAGTTCGCACGCGGGCTTAAGCGGTCGCGCGGGCGGCGCGGCGTACGCGATGGCGCAGTCGGGCCTGCTGGCGCTCTCGAAGTCGCTCGCGCGCGAATGGGGACCGTCGGGCGTGCGCGTGAACGCCGTGGTCCCGCCGTTCGTCCCCGAGTCCGCGATGGGCCGCGCCGCGAGCCCCGATTTCGCCGAGGCTGTGCGCAAGAAGAATGTGCTCAAACAGAATCCCGCCACGCCGCCTTTACCTGCTGAGACGGTCGCCGCCTTCGTCGCGGGCCTGCTCGAAAACCCGGGGGCCTCGGGGCAGACGTTCACCCTGGACGCGCGCATCGCCGTGTAGCGGTTTTTCACCACGGAGGCACGGAGACACGGAGCACGAAAAACAACGTGGTTCGCGCAAAGACGCGAAGACGCCAAGAACGGCAACGTCGGCGTGATGCTTCAAGATTTCACATGGCGGGTACGACCCTGCCAAGCGCCTGCGGAATCAAACGATGTCCAATCTTCCCTTTCAGTTCCGGCTGAGCACGGCGCTGGTGTTGATGCTGGTCGCCAGCTTCTTCGTGCACCTAAATTGCGAGTATCGTTTTTTCGGTGGATGGGGCTACGGCTGGCCGGTGCTTTTCTACCAACCGGGTCGTGGCCCAAAGTTCTGGGATTGTGCGGACCTGTCTTCGGCCGTCGTGGATCTCATGGTGATTCTCATGGCCGAAAGCATCGTGTTCCTGATCGTAGAAGGCATTCAGATGGGGTTGGAGCATGTAAGGCGGAAGCGTTCCGAGAAGGATCCGAAACCGGCGACCGAAGGTCCGGACGACGCGGTTGGATCCGACTAGCCATTCCGAGCCACGACCAGTCGCATCTATACACCTCCACTGCTTCCTTCGGCCAGACAGGCGGGACGCCTGTCCCACATACGGCGCGGCGGCCGTGGTCTCACCGTCGTTCGTTGTGGATGTGGGTGGGTGTGGATGTGCTTGGCGTCTTGGCGCGAGATCCGTTGTTCGGTGCGGTTGAAGGTGGTGGCCGTGCTCCGTGTCTCCGTGTCTCCGTGGTGAGAAAAAATCCGGGTTTTTCACCGCCTTGACAGTCTCCGGCCGGACGCGAAGATGCTGGTTTCCGTTCGATTTTCTCCGCGCCCTCCGCGCCTCCGCGGTGAAATGGATGCAGCGGCAGAAGACTTAGGGAGCCCCGATGTCCGAAGAACCCGAAGTGCCTCAGAAGGAAGAAGCCCAGCGCGTGGAACGCGTGCCGGCCCCGGAACTCGACGCGGTGCTCGGCGTGCCGTTCAAGGTGCTCGACGACGGCTTTATCCGCTGCGTGGACTACATGGGCAGCGACGCGTCCATCGTGCAGGCCGCGCGCGTCAGCTACGGGTCGGGGACGAAAAAGGTCAGCGAGGACCGCGGGCTGATCCGCTACCTTCTGCGCCACCGCCACACGACGCCGTTCGAGATGTGCGAGATCAAGTTCCACGTGCGCGTGCCGATGGACTGCTGGCGCCAGTGGATCCGGCACCGCACGGCCAACGTCAACGAATACTCCACGCGCTACAGCATCGCCATCGATGCTTCGCAGAAGACGCCGGCCGGCGCGTGGCGCGTGCAGAGCGCCGACAGCAAGCAGGGCAGCGCGGGCTTTCTCGACGCGGCGCAGGGCGAGACGCTGACGCGGCGCGAGCGCGAACTCCAGGAACAGGCCCGCGCGGTCTACAACGAGCGGCTCGCGCTGGGCATCGCGCGCGAGCAGGCGCGCAAGGATTTGCCGCTGAGCACCTACACCGAGGCCTACTGGAAGGTGGACCTCCACAACCTGCTGCACTTCATCGCGCTGCGCATGGACGCCCACGCGCAGCTTGAAATCCGCGAATACGCCACGGTGCTGGGCCAGGAGATCGTGAAGCGCTGGTGCCCGATCGCGTGGGAAGCGTTCATGGATTACCGCTACGAGGGCATGCATCTGACGCGCATCGAGATCGCCGTCATGAGCGCGCTCGGGGCGGGGCGGACGGACGACGCGCTGGCCGCGGCGAAGCAGGCCGGCTGGCTGGAACGGAACGAGAAGGGCCTGAAGCGGAACCGCGAGCGCGCGGAGTTCGAGGCGAAACTGAAGTCGCTGAATCTTTCCATTCCCTGGAAGTAGGGTGGGGCCAGGCCGCACCATCTTCGCGCACCGCTTTGCGGTGTGGCGCCCACGAAAGGCTCGAATCTACAAGAGCCGGGGGCGGCTTCCTTCGGCGTGGACAGGCGGGACGCCTGTCCCACAAAGGGCGGGGCAGGAAAAAGGGCGGGGCAGGACGAACGCGTTGTGTTCGAGAAAGCGGCGCGATTTTCAGTCGTCACTTGAAAAGTGCGGAGGATCGGCCATACTCACCGGTCCTTCGCAAGCGGTAACCCCGCGTACCCGTAGCTCAGCCCGGATAGAGCGCGACCCTGCGGAGGTCGAGGTCGCAGGTTCAAATCCTGCCGGGTACGCCACTTTCCTCTTACCTGCGCCGAGCGGCACGCCGGAACGCGGCAGCAAGGGTTGCCCTTGTTTCCGCCGGAAGGGCCGATAATTTAGACAAGTCGATTTGAATTAGCCTGTTTCCGGTTTCCGACAGCCGATGCGTATGGCACGAGCGACCCGGGGCGCGAGATGCTGGCCACTCGAATCATGGGGGCGATGGTCGCGCTGGTGCTGCTGACGGTCGTCGCCGTCGGTTCGATCACGTACGTCAGCCTTAAATCCAGCATCCTTCAGTTCGAGTACGACCGCGCGCGGACGTCCGCGATCCGGCAGGCGGCGACGATCGAGGGCGCCATCGGGCGCGCCAGGGACGACGCGCTGATCCTGAGCAAGACGCCGGCGATCGCGGAGTATTTCGAGGCGGCCGGGAGCGGGGCGGGGACGGCGGGCGCGCGGGAGGCCGAGGCGTGGGCGGCGCGGCTCGCGTTGTTCTTCGTCTCGCAGATGGAATCGCGCAAGGAGTACCTGCAGATGCGGGTGCTCGGCGCGGCGGGGCGGGAACTGATCCGCGTGGAGCGCGCCGATGCCGACGGGGCGCCGTGGCGCGTGCCCGAAGACGGGCTTCAGGAAAAGGGGCAGACGGCGTACTTCAAGGAAGCGGCGATGCTGCCGGCGGGCGGGATATACGTCTCGCCGATCAACCTGAACCGCGAGCACGGGAAGGTCCAGGAGCCGCGGATTCCGGTGGTGCGCGCGGCGGCGCCGGTGCGCGGGGGCGAAGACGAGGGCGGACTGCTGGGGGTGGTGGTGATCAACCTCGACCTGCGCGGCATCTTCGAGCAGGCGCGGAAGAATCCCATCGCGCCGTTCGAGACGTACCTGGTCAATCCGGACGGGGACTACCTGCTCCACCACGATCCCGCGATGGCCTTCGGCTTCGATTTCGGGACGCCGCACCGGATCCAGGACCACGCCCCGCCCGTGCGGGAAGCGCTGGACGGCGGGGCGGCGGCGACGGTGGGGGTGGACGAGGCGGGCGAGCGGTTCGTGTACGCGCTCGCGCCGGTGCGCGCGGGGAAGGCCGAGGTGGCGTGGGTGGCGCGGCGCGCGCCGGAGCGGGCGCTGCTGGGATCGACGACGGAGGCGCTGAAGTCGGCGGCGATGGGCGGGGCGGCGGCGCTGGCCTGCGCGATCCTGCTGGCGATCGGGCTGGCGTATTCGCTGGCCCAGCCGCTCAAGCGGCTGACGCAGGCGATGCAGCGCTTCGCGGCGGGCGATCCGGAGGGGGCGCCGGTGCGGGCGACGGGGGAGATCGGGGTCCTGGCGCAGGCCTTCGAGCAGATGCGCCGGACGATCGCGGAGAAGACCGAGGCGCTGCGCCTGGAGGTCGGCGCGAAGACGACCGCGATGAAGGAGGCCAGCCGCCTGGCCGAGACCGAACGCCTGTACAGCGCGGTGGTCGGTTCGACGGACGACGCGGTGGTGACGAAGGACCTGAACCGCGTGATCACGGGATGGAACCGGGCCGCGGAGCGGCTGTTCGGGTACACGGCGGCGGAGGCGATCGGGCGGGAGATCGACCTGATCGTGCCGGAGGACCGCCGCGCGGAACAGGACCAGATCCTCGCGCGGCTGAAGCAGGGGGAACGGATCGAGCACCTGGACACGGTGCGGCGGGCCAAGGACGGCGGGCGGCTGGACGTCTCGCTGACGATCTCGCCGCTGCGCAACCGGGAGGGCGAGGTGATCGGCGCGTCGAAGATCGTGCGCGACCTCTCCGAACGGCGCATGGCCGAGGAGCGCTTTCAACTGGCGGTGGAGGCCTGCCCGAGCGGGATGGTGATGATCGACCAGGCGGGCAAGATCGTGCTGGTGAACAAGGAGACCGAGCGGATGTTCGGCTACGGGCGCGAGGAACTGCTGGGGCAGCCGGTGGAACGGCTGGTGCCCGAGCGCTTCCGCGGCGAGCACCCGGGGTACCGCGAGGGCTACCAGCGCAGCCCGGAGACGCGCAAGATGGGCGTGGGGCGCGAGCTGAAGGCGCTGCGCAGGGACGGGACGGAGTTTCCGGTCGAGATCGGGCTGAATCCCATCGAGAGCAAGGGCGAGCATTTCGTGCTAGCGGCGGTCCTGGACATCACCGAACGGCTGCGGGCCATCGAGACGATCAAGCAGGCCAACGCGGAACTGGAACGGCGCGTGGCCGAGCGCACGAAGGAACTGGAGGAAAGCGCGGAGGCGCTGCGGCGGTCGAACGAGGAACTGGGCCAGTTCGCGTACGTGGCGTCCCACGACCTGCAGGAACCCCTGCGCGCCGTGGCCGGCTGCGTGGACCTGCTGGCGGCGAAGTACAAGGGCCGCTTCGACGAGGGCGCCGACGAACTGATCCGGCACACCGTGGACGGCGCGTCGCGCATGCGCCAGCAGATCCACGACCTGCTGGCGCTCTCGCGGGTGGGCACGCGCACCTCGCCGCCGATGCGCCTGAAGATGGACCAGGTCGTCGAGGGGGCGAAGCGCGCCCTCCGCGTCGCCCTGGAGGAAAGCAAGGGCGAGGTCGTGCACGGGGGCCTGCCGGACGCGATGGCCGACCTGCCGCAGGTCCAGCAGCTTCTCCAGAACCTGATCGCGAACGGGATCAAGTTCCGCAACGAGAAGGCGCCCACGATCCGCGTCACGGGCGAGGCCGAGGGCGAGTGGTGCCACTACTGCGTGGCCGACAACGGCATCGGAATCGACCCGAAATACTTCGGGCGGCTCTTCACGATCTTCCAGCGGCTGCATACGCGCGCGGAGTACCCCGGGACCGGAATCGGGTTGGCGATTTGCAAGAAGATCGTACAACGGCACGGCGGGCGGATCTGGATCGAGTCCGCGCCGGGGCAGGGCGCCCAGTTCCACTTCACCCTGCCGAAGGCCTAGCAGCGCGGAATCGCGCGGAAGGAGCAAGGGGTCATGGAGATCGCACAGCGGCCCATCGAGATTCTGCTGGTCGAGGACAGCCCGACGGACATCCTGATGACGACCGAGAGCTTCAAGCAGGGCAAGCTCTCGAACAACATGCACGTCGTCACCGACGGGGAGGCCGCGCTGGCGTTCCTGCGGCGCGAGGCCCCCTACGAGCAGAAGCCGCGCCCCGACCTGGTGCTGCTGGACCTGAACCTTCCCCGCAAGGACGGGCGCGAGGTGCTGCGGGAGATCAAGTCGGACGAGTCGCTCCGCTCGATCCCGGTCGTGGTGCTGACGACGTCCACGGAAGAAGAGGACGTGCTGCGGGCGTACGGGCTGCACGCCAACTGCTACATCGCCAAGCCGGTCAGCCTCCAGGCGTTCATCGGCGTGGTGCAGTCGATCCAGAATTTCTGGTTCAGCGTGGTCCTTTTGCCCAGGTAAGGGGGAGCGGAACGCCATGTCCACGCGCGAGACGCTGAAGGTGCTGCTGGTGGAGGATTCGCCGAGCGACATCCTGCTCGCGCGGCGCGTCCTGGAACATTCGCCGTACGGGCGCTTCAAGATCGAGATCGCCAACCGGCTCGCGCAGTGCAACGAACTGCTCTTCCAGCGGGACTACGACGCCGTGGTGCTCGACCTCGGCCTGCCCGACAGCCAGGGCGAGGAGACGCTCCGCCATGTCCTGGTGGAACACCCCGGCTGCTGCGTGGTCGTCTGCACGGTGACGGAGGACCAGGAACTGGGCCTGCGGGCGGTGCGCGACGGGGCGCAGGATTTCCTCTTCAAGGCGCACCTCGGCAGCGACCTGCTGGCCAAGTCGATCATCTTCGCGATCGAACGGCACCGCCGGCTCGCGGCGCTGGCGCGCGAAAAGGAGTTCCTCGAAGCCTACGCGGCGCGGGGCGGGGCGGAAGCCGCCGGGCGCGACGCGCCGCCCGAAGAACTGGCGCGCGAGCGGGAAGGCTACCGGGCGCTGCTGCAGGAGGCGCGGGCGGCCCGGACGGCGCCCCAGCAGGCCGCGCTGCGGGAGAAGGCCGCGGGGCTCGGGCTGCGCCTGGGCCTGCTGGGCGCGGGCCCGCGGGACGTGGCGGACCTGCACGGCCGCGCGCTGGCCGACCTGGAAAAGGCCGGCGACGGCGCGCCCGATCTGCACGAGGCCGGACGCCTGATCGCGCTGCAGGTGATGGGCCAGCTTGCGCAGCACTACCGCGAGCAGGCGAAGGCGGCGCCGGCCCGGAAGCGCAAACCCGGAGGCGCCTGAGGCCCTCCGGCCGGCTGGACGGACGCGTATAATTGGATAGAAACGTTTGAATTGATGGTTATCCGAAAAGCGGGGTATTCCCAATGCCGGGCGAACGCAGCATCCTGCTGGTGGAAGACGCCCCAACCGACGCGCTCCTGATTCAGGGCATGGTCGAGCAGGCGCTGGGCCCTTCGGCCCGGGTGACGGCGGTGGACCGCCTCGCCGCCGGGATCGAATGCCTGCGCGCCGGGCGCTACGACCTGCTCCTGGTGGACCTCTCGCTGCCCGACAGCACGGGCCTGGAGACCCTGCGGGCCCTGCGCGCCGCCGCCCCGGACCTCGCCATCGTGGTGCTCACCAACTCCGACGACCCGGTGCTCTCGGAAGAGGCCATCCGCGAGGGCGCGCAGGATTACCTGGTGAAAGGGCGGTTCGGCGAGGAACTGCTGCGGCGGACGCTGCGCTACGCCTACGAGCGGCGGCGCCTGGAACTCCAGGCGCGCCGCCGCGCCGAAGACGTGGTGCTGCGCACGATCACCGAAGGCTGCGCGGACGGCATGATCCTGCTCGACGAGCGGCGGCACGTGGTGTACGCGAACCCCGCGGCGCGGCGGATGCTGGGCGGGAGCCCGGCCGGAGCGCCGCTGGGGTTCCCGGTGCTGGACGGGGCGACGGTCGCGATCGGAGGGGACCGGCCGGACGCGATGATCGAGATGCGCGTGGCGGAGATGGAATACGCCGGGCGGCCGTCGCGCCTGGTCTCGCTGCGCGACGTCACCGAGCGCATGCAGATGGAGATGCAGATCCGGCAGTCGCAGAAGATGGAAGCGGTCGGGCGGCTGGCCGGCGGCGTCGCGCACGACTTCAACAACCTGCTCACCGTGCTGCTCGGGCGCGCCGAACTGCTCAAGCACAAGTTGGATCCCCAGGACCCGAAGCTCGACGACGTGAACCTGCTGTACGGCGTGGGCGAACGCGCCGCGGTGCTGACGCGGCAACTGCTCTCCTTCAGCCGGCAGCGCGTGGACGAGCCGAAGACCGTGCAGGTGAACGACCTGGCCGCCAGCCTGGTGAAGATGCTGCGGCGCATCGTTCCCGAAAAGATCGAACTCGTGCTGCACCTGGATCCCGAAGCGCCGAAGGTCTGTGCCGATCCCGGGCAGATCGACCAGGTGCTGATGAACCTGATCATCAACGCGCGCGACGCGATCGCCGGGGACGGGACGATCCGGGTCGAGACCGCCCCGGCCACGCTGGATTCGGACGCCACGCGCGGCATGCCCAAGGCGCTGCCCGGAGCCTTCCTGCGCCTGACGGTGCTGGACGACGGCTGCGGCATGGACGCCGAGACCGCCCGCCACATCTTCGAGCCGTTCTTCACGACCAAGAGCGTGGGGCACGGGACCGGCCTGGGCCTGGCCACGGCCTACGGGATCGTGGAACAGTGTGGCGGAGTGGTGCGGGTGGAGACCGCGCCCGGGCGCGGCGCGCGCTTCGACGTCTTCCTGCCGGTCAGCGGGGACCCGCTGGCGTTGGAGTTCGGCCCCGAGGACCTGCGCCGCGAGATGGGCGGCAGCGAGACGGTGCTGGTGGTGGACGACGACGCGGCCGTGGCCGGGATGGTCTGCGAGACCCTGGGCGGCTGCGGCTACCGCACGCTGCTGGCCAGCCGGGCGCAGGAGGCGCTGGAACTGGCCGGGGCGCACGCCATCGACGTGCTCGTGACCGACCTCGTGATGCCGGAGATGAACGGCACGGAACTCGCCCGCCGCATCCTCGAACTCCGCCCGGAGATCCGGGTGCTGTACGTCTCGGGATATACGGAAGTGGACGCCACCCCCGCGCCGTTCCACGGCAAGCGGTCTGGGTTCCTGCAAAAGGCCTTTACGCCGCGCAGTTTGCTGGTCAAGATGCGGGAGTTGCTCCGCCCGTTGTAGGCCCCTCGTATTGCCCATAATGATTAAAAACGGTCATATGAAATGTCTGTAATTGATCCATCCGTGGGGTTTCCATGGCTCTTGTTTGAGCATTTTGTCTGAATCTATCGCTATCAGAGGCAAGGCTTTGCTCAAATTTGGGCTTGGATTGCTTGTTTTTGATCGAATTGGCTAGGACCTTGCCAGTACGAAGGCTACGCAAATTTTCCATTGCTCGGGGTGAGCAAAGGGTCAGGCAACCTGGAGGGTCGGACGCGATGAAGATCGCGATCGGTGGTCTGTTGTCTCGGCGCAAAGGAACGTGGCTGGGGCTGGCGGCCCTGGCGTGCGCGGCCTCGGGGCTGGCGCGGGGCGAAGAACCCGCGGCGCCCGCGGTCGATACGGGCGACCACGCGTGGATGCTGATCAGCACCGCGCTGGTGCTGATGATGACCGCGCCGGGCCTGGCGCTCTTCTACGGCGGCCTGGTGCGCCAGAAGAACGTGCTCTCGACGATGATGCACAGCCTCTTCCTCATGGGGCTGGTCTCGGTGTTGTGGGCCGTCTACGGCTACGGCATGGCCTTCGGCAAGATGGACGGAACCCTGGGCGCGTACATCGGGAACCCGGCCGATCACCTGCTGCTGAAGGGCGTCGGCGGCACGCCGAGCGGCTATGCGCCGACGGTGCCGCACACGACCTTCATGCTCTTCCAGTTGATGTTCGCGATCATCACGCCGGCGCTGATCAGCGGCGCCTACGCCGAACGGATCAAGTTCAGCGCGATGGTGGCGTTTACGGTCCTCTGGCTGACGGTGGTTTACTTCCCGCTGGCGCACATGGTCTGGGGCGAAGGCGGGCTCTTCAACTGGGCGCTGGGCGGGAAGATTCCGGCGCTCGACTTCGCCGGCGGGACGGTGGTGCACATCAGCGCGGGATTCTCGGCGCTGGTCTGCGCGCTGGTGCTGGGCAAGCGCAAAGGCTATCCCACGACGCCGATGCTGCCGCACAACCTCGTGCTGAGCGTCATCGGCGCGGGGCTGCTCTGGGTCGGCTGGTTCGGGTTCAACGCGGGCAGCGCGTTGGGCGCCTCGAGCCTGGGCTCGGGCCAGAACCTCGCGGCGAGCGCCTTCGCGGCGACGCACTTCGCTTCCGCCGCGGCGGCGCTGGCGTGGGCGGGCCTGGAATGGATCCAGCGCGGGAAGCCGAGCGCGCTCGGGACGGTCTCGGGGCTGGTGGCGGGCCTGGTGGCGGTGACGCCGGCGGCGGGCTTCGTCTCGGTCGGTTCGGCGCTGCTGATCGGGCTGATCGCGGGCACGGTCTGCTACGTCGCGGTGACCAAGATCAAGATCGCGCTGGGCTACGACGACAGCCTGGACGCCTTCGGCGTGCACGGCGTCGGCGGGCTGCTGGGCGCGCTGCTGACCGGGCTCTTCGCCGATCCGGCCGTGAACCCGCTGATCGCGGATACCTTCAAGCCCGACGGCTCGAACGCGGTCTCGCTGGCGGGCGGCATGGGCCAGTTGGCCAACCAGGCGCTGGCGGCGGGGATCACCATCGCGCTCTCGGTGGCGGCGACGTACGTGCTCTTAAAGGTGGTGGATGCGACGATCGGGCTGCGCGCGTCCGAAGAAGCCGAACAGCAGGGCCTCGACCTTTCCATGCACGGCGAAGAAGCCTACGCGCCGGAACTGGGCGGCGGCGTGGGCGGGGCCTCGGCGGTGGTGGCGCACTCGGTTTCGGCGGTGCCGACGCTGGTCAAGCCTGGCGCATAGTAACCAGAGTGATTGAAAATAGCCTGAAAACAGGGATCAGGGGGCCCAAAAGGCCCCCTGGTTTCTTGTTTTTGCACAGCGTGAGGTATCAGACAATATAAGCAGGGTGTTCAAAAAGTAGAAGCGCACATACGCATTGGTGTCGAAAGTAAAACAGGCCTTTGAGACGAAAAATCGACTCTTAATGGCTTGTTTCGACTCCGTTTGTAAGAAAGTTTAGCCTAACTTGGCTCAATTGGCCATGTTGTTGCCTTCCCGTTCCCTCAGTCATTGATCCCAAAAACGGGTGACGGGAAAAGGGAGGAACGTGGACATGAGCACCGTTTGCAGTCGGCTGTACCGAGGAGGGTTCCCCGCACTCTGCGGCGTGCTCCTCGCGTGTTTCCTGGGCTTATCCGGCGTGAGCTTGGCGGAGGACGCCAAGTCCGAAGCGGCGGCTCCGGCGGGTGAAGAAGCCAAGACGGAAGCGGCCAAGACCGAAGAAGCGAAGACGGAAGAAGCGGCGAAGCCGCTGACCGCCGAGGACGTGGACGCGAAGCTGGCGACGCTGAACGACAACGCGAACATCCTCTGGACGTGTCTGGCGGCGTTCCTGGTCTTCTTCATGCAGGCGGGGTTCGCGCTGGTCGAAGCGGGCCTGACGCGCGCGAAGAACTGCTGCAACATCCTGATGAAGAACCTGATGGACTTCGGCATCGGAACGATCGCCTTCTGGCTGGTCGGCTTCGGGCTGATGTTCGGGCTGAGCACCGGCTGGATCGGCTGGGAAGGATTCGGCTTCGATCCGCAGATGCAGCTCAGCACCGGCAAGTCCCTGATGGAAGAGTCGGGCAAGTCGGTCGGGTTCTGCTGGGCGTTCCTGATCTTCCAGACGGTCTTTGCGGCCACGGCGGCGACGATCGTCTCGGGCGCGATGGCGGAACGGACGAAGTTCACCTCGTACCTGGTCTACTCGGCGTTCATTTCCGCGGTCGTGTACCCGATCTTCGGGCACTGGGCGTGGGGCAACCTGTTCTTCGGCAGCAACAGCACCTGGCTGACGAGCGCGGGCTTCATCGACTACGCGGGTTCGACGGTGGTGCACTCGGTCGGCGGCTGGTCGGCGCTGGCCGGCGCGATCATCCTCGGGCCGCGCATCGGGAAGTACGCGAAGGACGGCAAGATCCGCCCGATTCCGGGCCACAGCATGACGCTGGTGGCGCTGGGCGTCTTCATCCTGTGGCTGGGCTGGTTCGGCTTCAACCCCGGCAGCACGACGGCCGTGGGCGACGCGATGGCGCGCGTGGCGGTCACCACGAACATCGCGGCGGCGGCCGGCGCGTTCACCGCGCTGATCCTGAGCTGGATCCTGTTCAAGAAGCCGGATACCTCGATGACCTTCAACGGCGTGCTGGCCGGGCTCGTGGCCATCACCGCCGGCTGTTACAACATGACTCCCGCGGGCGCCTGCCTGACCGGCGCGATCGCGGGCTTGGTGGTCGTCGCCTCGGTGCTCTTCTTCGATAAGATCAAGGTGGACGATCCGGTGGGCGCGGTGAGCGTGCACGGCGTCTGCAGCGCTCGGCACGATCATGGTCGGCCTGTGGGGCGTGGCCTACGACGGCGGCACCGGCCTGTACGACAAGCCGCTCGGCCTCCTGAACGGCGGCGGCGCGGACCAGCTCGTCACGCAGCTCAAGGGCGTGGGCGCGGCCTTCCTGCTCGTCTTCCCCCTGATGCTGGGCTTCTTCTTCCTGCTCAGCAAGACCATCGGCCTGCGCGTGAGCGAGACCGAAGAGATGGAAGGGCTGGACATCCACGAGCACGGCAACGAAGCCTACCCCGGCGACGTCATCGCCGGCGAACTGGGCGGCGGCAAGCCGTCCCTGGCGGCCTCGGGCGCGCCCGTGGCGATGGGCAAGCTGGCCGAAGGCGGCGCCGACTAAGCCCGTCCGCTCTGCAACCTGCTCGACCGACTCGGGCGCCGGAAACGGCGCCCGAGTTTTTTTGTTTCCGAGAAGAAAGTGCGCCGATCCTCCGCAGGCTCGTTTGTGAACAGTTGGCTCAGAGTTTACGCGCCGGAATTGCGGGTTTTGGGCAGCGGCGTTTCCGAAGAAGATTCGGCGCCGATGTAATCGAAAGTGGCAACAGCAGTTACCAGATTTTTTAAAGCCGCGAAGGATTGGCCGTCACCTTGCATATAGACCCTATGTACGCGGTGAGCAGGAAAGACAGAAGCAGCAGGACATCGCGGACGTAAAACTGTGCTCCCGGAGGTCCGGTTTCTCACCGGCCTCTCACCCCGGCGTCGCGGAGGCTGTGTGGCCTCCGCGACGTTGTTTTATGCAGTTCGAACTGCGAGGGGACAGGGATCAGGATTTAGGATTCAGGATTCAGGATTCAGGGGTCAGGATTCAGGGGTGGAGCAGCGCGGCGCGCTGCTTTTCTTTTTTGAGTAGGGCGGCGCATCGTTCCATCCATGAGACCAGTCAGTGAACAGTGAACAGTGAACAGTGGACAGTGGACAGTGGACAGTGGACAGTGAAGACAGTGATCAGTGGACAGTGAACATCTGACCACACTGACCCACTGACCACTGACCACTGACCACTGACCACTGACCACTGGCCACTGACCACTGACCACTGACCACTGACCACTGACCACTGACCACTGACCACTGACCACTGACCACTGACCACTGACCACTGACCACTGACCACTGACCACTGACCACTGACCTTGCGCTTCCAAGCCCGGGAACTTGCCCTGCGCGGTCAGGCCGGCGCGCGCGCGCCGGCGAGCCCGCCGTTTGTAGCGCCGGCATCTTGCCGGCCGTATCGCCGGCGTCCCGCCGGCCCCTGATCGCGCGAAGCGCGAACCCTTCGACCGGCCGGCGAGGACGCCGGCGACACTGCCGGCAGGATGCCGGCGCTACGGCGCTGGCCGCGCTCGGAACCGGACGCCGCAGGCGCGTGTGCTCGGGTCAGGACCCCGCCGCTTCGGGCGGACGCGTCATTCTCCTCCTCCGCCGCGGACAGGCGAGACGCCTGTCCCACAAACGGCGGTGCCGCTGTCCGCTGTTCACTGCCGTTCACTGACCACTGTTCACTGCTGTTCACTGTCCACAGTTCACTGCCGTTCACTGTCCACTATTCACTGCTGTTCGCTGACCACAGTTCACTGCCGTTCGCTGTCCACTATTCACTGCTGTTCACTGTCCACTGTTCACTGCTGTTCGCTGTTCACTGCTGTTCACTGACCACTGTTCACTGCCGTTCTCTGTCCACTGTTCACTGCCGTTCTCTGTCCACTATTCACTGCTGTTCACTGACCGCTGTTCACTGCCGTTTGCTGTCCGCTGTTCACTGCCGTTCACTGACCACTGTTCACTGCCGTTCACTGACCACTGTTCACTGCCGTTCGCTGTCCACTATTCACTGCTGTTCGCTGACCACTATTCACTGCCGTTCGCTGTCCACTATTCACTGCTGTTCACTGACCACTGTTCACTGCTGTTCGCTGACCACTGTTCACTGCTGTTCGCTGTCCACTGTTCACTGCCGTTCACTGTCCACTATTCACTGCCGTTCACTGTCCACTGCCCGGCCGTCCGCAACTGGCACCTACGCGCGCTATCCCATACGCTCGCGGCATGCTCACCGAAGCGTTCGACTTTCATCTGCCGGCGGAGCGGATTGCGCAGGCGCCGTTGGCGGAACGCGAGGCGGCGCGGCTGCTGCTCGTGGACCGCGGCGCGCGGGCCTGGCAGGACCGCGGCGTGCGCGACCTCCCGAACCTCCTGCGCCCCGGCGATCTGCTCGTCTTCAACGACACGCGCGTCGTGCCGGCGCGCCTGCGGGCCACGCGCGAAAACACCGGCGGAGCGGTGGAGATCTTTCTGCTGCCGCCGGAGACGGACGCCGCGCCGCCCGATCCCGCGGGGCCGACGGTGCGGCGGGTGCTGACGAAGTCGGGCGGGCGGCTGCAGCCGGGCGAGGCGCTCGTCCTGCCCGAAGGCGTGCGCGCGCGGCTGCTCGAACGGCTGGGCGAGGCCGGCGACAAAGTCGCTTTCGAACTGCCGCCCGCGGATTTTCTTCTCTTCGTGCAGGCGCACGGGGAAGTGCCGCTGCCGCCGTACATCCGCCGCCCGGCGGGGCCGTCCTCGGCGGAGGACCGCGAGCGCTACCAGACGGTCTTCGCGCGGGAGGCCGGGGCGGTGGCGGCACCGACGGCGGGCCTGCATTTTTCCGCCGAGCTGCTCGCGGAACTGGACCGGCGCGGCGTCGAACGCACGGCGATCACGCTGCACGTCGGGCCGGGGACCTTCAAGCCGGTCAAGGCCGAACGCGCCGAGGACCACCGCGTCGATCCGGAGCCGTACCGCATCGGCGCGGAGGCCGCGCGGGCGGTGACGCGCGCGAAGGCCGAAGGGCGCCGCGTGATTCCCGTCGGCACGACGGCCATGCGCACGCTGGAAGCCTGCTGGGACGCCGAACGCCGGGAACTGCGCGCGGGCGCGGGCTACGCGGACCTTTTCATCCGCCCGCCGTACGAATTCCGCGTCGCCGGGGCGCTGCTGACGAACTTCCATCTGCCCAAGTCGAGCCTGCTGATGCTCGTCGCGGCCTTCGCGTCGCCGGGATCGGACGAAGGCATCGCGTTCGTGAAGGCGGCGTACGCGCACGCGGTCGAAGCGGAGTACCGCTTTTTCAGCTACGGCGACGCGTGCTTGATCGTCTGATCGAATCTAGCGGCTGCGGACGAGGGACGCGTCTTCGATGCGGAGCTTTTTGCGCAGGGCGGCGGTGTCCTTCAGGAAGCGCTGCGCGTCGGCGTAGTAGCCCGCGGTCGGGGCCAGGTCCGGCGCGTGCGCGCGGAAGTAGGCGTTGAAGCGCGCCATGCTCAGTTCGCGCGCGAGCTTCGCGGCCATGCTGGCCAGCGCCACCGGCAGCGCGGCCGCGTCGGCTTCGACGCGAAAGGCGACGCGCACCGGCCGCCCGCCGGCCTCGAATTCGTACGCCGAATGGCCTTTCTCCTCGCAGATCGTCCGTACCAGCACGCCGCCGAACCGTTCGCTCAGGGCCGCCGCGTAGAACTTGCGCCCGCCCAGGCGGTCCACGACGCCGTGCACGGCTTCGCCGGGCCGCGCCAGGCCCACGCCTTCGCGCAGCAGGTCCGCGGCGCGGGCCCAGTTGAGTTCGGCCTTGTTCCCGGCGGCTTCCACCGCGCGGTTGTACGCCCGCGCGGGCAGCGCGCGCGCCTGCAGCGCCAGCAGTTCGACCGCGCCCGCGCCCAGGCGTGCCCGCAGCGCGGCTGCGTTCCCGGACGCGGGCGGAGCCGCTCCGCGCGCGGCGGGTTCGGCGCCCCAGGGATCGTCTTCGAGGAGTTTCCGTTCGCCGTCGGGGAGGAGGAGGGGCAGCAGCGCGTCGAGCGAAGGCGCGGCGGGCGCGCCGAGCACTTCGAGAAAGGCGGCGACGGCGGCGGCCAGGCGTTCAAGCTTGTGCGGGCCGGCGTGCACGGCCTTGGAATCGTCCACGGGAATCGCGCCGTCCGGCGCCGGGCATTTGCTCACGGTGGGCGCAAGGCGCGTCCAGAGGCAGGGGACGGCGTCCGCGTCCGGCACGCGGAAGACCGCGAGACCGTGACAGAGCGGCCCGAGCACGGGCCCGTAGCCGGCTTCGTCGATGCCGAGGAGAAGCATGCGAGGGGTATAGCCGATTTTTCCGCAGGCGGGTAGAGGACGGCGGTGGTCTGGGACCGACGCTCCGTGGACAGCGAACATGGATCGGAAGGCCGGGGATTCCGCGACCCTTTCAGGGTCGGACGCCGGGGGGGCCGTTTCCCAGGGGCGTTGCCCCTGGCTATTTTCCCTCGGCCCTTCGGGCCGACTACGGATCGCCTATTACCAATGACCGATCACTTTTCACAGACCACAGTTCACTGTTCACTGACCACAGTTAATGACCACAGTTCACAGTTCACAGTTCACTGTTCACTGACCACTGACCACTGACCACTGTCGTTCACGCCAGCGCGCCCAGGGCCTTTCGTGCGGCGCGCATGCCTTCGATGATGTGGTCTTCGGGGGTTGCGAAGCTGAGGCGGAGGTAGCCGTCCTGCATGAAGCCCACGCCGGAGGCGGTGATGACGCCGGCGGCGACGCAGAGGTATTCGGCGACGTCGGTGCTGTCGGTCAGGACCTTGCCTTCGGGGGTGCGCTTGCCGAAGCAGGCGCGCACGTCCCAGAAAGAATAGAAGGAGGCGGGCGTGGGCCAGATCGCGACGTTCGGCATCTCCGTGGCTTCGCGGTGGAGCAGGTCGCGCTTCTCCTGGAGTTCCTTGACCATGCCGCCGCGGTAGGGGCGCGAGATCGCGGCGAGCGCGGTGCGCTGGGTGGGCGTGGCGGGCCCCGAGGTGTAGTGGCTCTGGAGGTTGGCCATGGCGACGGAGACGTCGTCGGGGGCGACGGTCCAGCCGATGCGCAGGCCGCCGGTGCGGCGAAAATTCTTGGACATGCCGTCCACCTGGATCAGCCAGGGGCGGGTCTGTTCGTCGATGCGCGGCTCGGGAAAGGTTTTTCCGTCGAAGACGATGCGCCAGTACAGGCGGTCGAGGACCATGTAGACGCCGTGCTGGGCGCAGACGGTCAGGAGGGCGTCCACTTCGGCGGCGTCGTACATCTGCCCCGTGGGATTGCAGGGCGTGTTGAGGACGAACATCTTGGCGTGCGGGCGCATCTTGAGGTTGCGGCGCAGGTCTTCGGGGCCGACCTTGAGGAACGAGTCGGCGCGCGAGATCGGGAGCACCTGCACGGGAAAGGCGTAGGCCGCGACGGCCAGCGGCTGGTAGCTGACCCAGGGCGCGCTGTCGAAGAGCACGCAGTCGGCCGGGTTGCAGATGGCCAGGAAGATGTTGAAGAGGCTCTGCTTCGCGCCGGCGCTGATGACGACGTTGTCGATGCCGTAGTGGAGTTCGACGTTCAGCCACTTCAGGACCGCGCGGCGCAGTTCGGGCATGCCCGCGGGGTCGGCGTACATCGTCTCTTCCTCGCGGAAGGCGGCGATGCCGGCCTCGCGGATCTCGTCGTCGAGATGGCCTTTGGTTTCGCCGAGGCCGAAGTCGAAGACGGGCAGGCCCTTCTCCAGGCGTTCGCCGGCCAGGCGCTTGAGCATCAGGGTGAGCGAAGGGCGGAACTTGGCGAGCTTCGCGGAAATGCGTTCGTGGGGCAGCATGCGACCTCCTCTTAAACGTTAGGAACCGGTCTTGTTGTCGGCGGTTTCCGGGGCAAAGGCCACGGGGGGCGGCGGAGCGCCTCCGGGGCCGAGGTGCCGGGCGGCAAGCGCGTCGGCTTCTTTTTTTCCAAGCATGAGCGCCGCGGCGGAATCGGCGGGCGGCTGCTCGCGCGAAGGCGCCTCCTGCGGGCGCGCCTGGCTTTCGATATGCAGGGTCTGCGTGGGGAAGGCGAAATCGACGCCGAGCTTCTGTGCCAGGCGGACGATGTCCACGAAAAGGCGTTCGCGTTCGCGCAGTTCGGTGGCCCAGTCGGGCGTCCGGACGAAGCAATAAAGGAGAATGTCCAGCGAGGAGGCCGCGAACTGGTTGAAGTAGACGTGGTACGCGTCCTTGCAGGTGTACGGATGGCGGCGGATCAGTTCGCGGATGCCTTCGCAGAAGGCGAGGATCGTTTCGGGCGGCGTCGCGTAGGTGACGGAGATCATCGCGCGGATGCGGCGTTTGACGCGCGCGCCGTAGTTGTCCACCGAGCTGTTGACGAGCTTCGAGTTCGGGATCGTGACGAGCGAGTTGTAGAACGTCCGGATGCGGGTGCTGCGGAAGCCGACTTCCTCGACGGTGCCTTCGACTTCGCCGATCACCACCCAGTCGCCGATCTGGAAGGGCCGGTCGAGCAGCACGGTGATGGAGCCGAAGAGGTTTTCGACGGTGTCCTTGGCCGCGAGGGCGAAGGCGATGCCGCCGAGGCCGAGGCCGGCGAGCAGCGCGGTGATGTTGATGCCCAGATTGCCGGCGACGAAGACGATGCCGACGACGACGACGAAGGTCTTGAGCGTCTTGCGGACGAGGGGGATGAGCAGGTCGTCCATCTTGGAGGCCGTGCGCGCGGCCAGGGTGGCCAGGTACACGCAGCCGACGTCCACCAGGTTGTAGGCGGCCCACACGCCCGAGGCCGCCGCGAGAAAGGAGGCGACCGCGTTGAGGAAACTGAAGGTCTGCGGCGGCAGGAAGAGGAAATTCAGGCCGAAGCACCACGTCAGGCTCATCAGCATCAGGCCGGCGGGGCGTTCGACGCGCAGCACCTGGCCTTTTTCGAGCGAGACCTGCTTGCGGGTCATCCAGCGCAGCAGGAGCAGCCGGAGCAGGAACGTGACCACGCGGTCGAAGACGATGCCCAGGAAGATCAGGATCAGCAGGCCGATCCACTGCCAGTGTTCGAGCAGGAAGGAGACGTCGCGCAGCGTCGCCGGCATGCGCCCGCGCAGCCACAGGCCGGGGTCCTGCCCGGCGGAACCGGTCAGGCCCGCGAGCAGGCGGACGTCCTGCATCGCCTTGACCATCCCGGGCAGGCCGGCGACGAATTCGGCGCCGAAGCGCCACGCGCCGCCGGCGTCGCGTTCGATCACCAGTTCGCCGAAGACGCGGCCGTCGCGGGCGAGTTCCTTGCGGAAGGCGGGGCCTTCGGCCGTGTCCGGAATCTCCTCGTAGTCCACCTTCCAGGTGCGGTCGAGGACTTCGAGGAGCATCCAGGCGAGCTTGGGGCCGTAGTCCTTCCGCCCGAGCAGGTCGATCCGGTCGAGGTTGAGGCACTCGACGGCCTCGGCCATGCGTTCGGCGCGCCCGTCCTTGGCGGCGACGACGGCGTTGAGGAAGGTCTCCATGGTCTTGCGCGGCGTGCGGAGCCCCGCGGCGGGCTGCGCGGGCGGCGTTTCGGCGGTCTTGGCGGGTTCTTCCGCGCGCGCGGGCGAGGGCGCGAGCAGGAGCACGGCGGAAAGAAGGCCGGCGTGCACCGCGCCGCGACGAAGCGCGCGAGGAGTCGAAAAGAAGAGCGATGCAAGAAGGCTTGGCCCGGCCCGTAACATCATGTTTCCTCTGTGCCCATGCGTGCGTAAGAGCACGTACTATAACACGAAATGCGCGCGATCAGGATCGCAGTTTGGAAAAAAATCTTCCGGCGCGCGCAAAAGGCGCGTGCTTTTTCCGTTTTTTCCTTGTTTAGATCGCGCGTGCCTGGATATGTGCTACGCCGCATTTCGAAAGGAGGCGCGCATGCACGTTCCCGATCTGATTCTCACGCTCGCGCTGGGGCTCTGCGCCGCGGTGCTCTTCGGGCTGATCACGCACCGTCTGGGGCTTTCCCCGATCTTCGGCTACCTGCTGGCGGGCGTGGCCGTCGGGCCGCACACGCCGGGGTTCGTGGCCGACAGCCGCATCGCCTCGCAGCTCGCCGAACTGGGCGTGATCCTGCTGATGTTCGGCGTGGGGCTCCATTTCCATCTCAAGGACCTGCTCGCGGTGAAGCGCATCGCGATTCCCGGCGCGATCGTGCAGAGCGCCGTGGCGACGCTGCTGGGCGCGGCGGTCTGCGCCGCGTTCGGCTGGAGCTGGGGCGAAGGGGCGGTGCTGGGGCTCGCGATCTCGGTGGCGAGCACCGTGATGCTGCTGCGCGTGCTCGGCGACAGCGGGATGCTGAACACGCCGCACGGGCGGATCGCCATCGGCTGGCTGGTGGTGGAGGACATCTTCACGGTGCTCGTCCTGGTGCTGCTGCCGGCCGTCGTCGCCGCGAAGGAAGGCGGGAACGGCGCGCCGGGCGGCGCGGGGGTCGTCTGGACGCTGGGCGTGGCGCTGGTGAAACTGGCCGGGATGGCGGCGCTGATCCTGTACGGCGGCGGGCGGCTGATCCCCAAGCTGCTCGAACTCGTCGCGCGCATCCGTTCGCGCGAACTCTTCACGCTGACCGTGCTGGCGCTGGCGCTGGGGATCGCGGCGGGTTCGGCGGCGCTCTTCGGGGCCTCGATGGCGCTGGGCGCGTTCCTGGCGGGCATGGTGGTGGGGCAGTCGGAGGTCCACCACCAGGCCGCGGCGGACGCGCTGCCGATGCGCGACGCGTTCGCGGTGATCTTTTTCGTCTCGGTGGGCATGCTCTTCGATCCGGCCTTCCTGCTCCAGCATCCCTTCTTCCTGCTGGCGGTCCTGGGCGTGGTGATGATCGGCAAGCCGCTCGCCGCGATGGTCCTGGTGCTGGGGCTCGGCTATCCCGTGCGCACGGCGCTGACGGCCGCGCTGGGCCTGGCGCAGATCGGCGAATTCTCCTTCATCCTGGGCGAACTGGCCCACGGCCTGAAGGCGATGCCGCGCGAAGGCGGCAGCCTGCTCGTGGCCGGCGCGCTGATCTCGATCATGCTCAACCCGTTCCTCTTCCGCGCGCTCCCGAGGCTCGAACGCGAACTCCAGGCGCGCCCGGCGGTCTGGCGGCTGCTGACCGCGCGCGGCAACCGGGACGAGGAGGAATCCACGCCCGCGAAGCCGGCCGAGGACGAACCGCCCCGCGCGGTGGTGGTGGGCTACGGGCCGACCGGGCGGACGCTCACGCGCATCCTGCGCGACTTCGGGATCGAGCCCGTCGTCGTGGACCTGAACGTGGATACGGTGAAATCCATCCGCGCCTCGGGCGGCCAGGCCGTTTACGGCGACGCGGCGCGCGGCGAGATTCTCAAGGCCGCCGGCCTGGAGCGCGCGCGCTACCTGGTCGCGACGCTGCCGGACCTGGCCGCGCGGATTCCCGTCGTGGCGGCGGCGCGTTCGGTCAATCCCAAGGCGCGGGTGGTCGTGCGCGCGCATTATCTGGGCGAACGCGCGATGCTGGAAGAGACCGGCGCGGACGCCGTGGCCTACGAGGAAGCCGAGGTGGCCGTGGCGCTGGCGCGGATCGTGCTGAAAGACATGGGCGCGGCGGAAGAGCGGATTCGGGCGGAGACGGAACGGATTCGCGGGGAGACGGGCACGGCCTGAGGGCGCTCAGCGGCCTTCGCGCAGGCGGTCGGCCTCGAAGTTGTCGATCTCGGGGATCTCGTAGATCTTCTTGCAGACGGCTTCCACGTCGTATTCGACGCGCCGCCAGACGACGGTGTCGCCGTCGAAGGTGGTGAAGCAGGCGCGCGGGTCGCCGTCGCGGGGCTGGCCGACGGAGCCGACGTTGATCAGCACCTTCTCGTGCGTGCCGAGCATGTAGAGTTCGAACATGTCGGAGGGGTGCGTGAAGCCTTCTTCCAGCGTGAAGATGCCGGGCGTGTGCGTGTGCCCGCAGAAGCAGAAGTCTTCGAGGCAGGCGAAGATCTCCTGCATCTTCTTCTTGTTCTGGGCGTCGCCGGGGAGGACGTATTCGCGCGTGGGCTGGCGCGGGGAACCGTGGACGTAGGTAACGCCTTCGACGCGGGTCTGAATCTGGAAGGACTCCATGAACTTGCGGCGCGCGTCCTGCACTTCGGCAGGGTCGTCGTTGCCTTCGAGCAGAATCTTGCGGGTCCACTCGAGCGCGCGGCGCGCCTTCATGTTGAAGTTCGGGGGGATGCCGTACAGGACCGCTTCTTCGTGGTTGCCGAGGATGTTCAGGTTGCTGATGCTCTGGACGATCTCGAGGCATTCCTTCGGATTCGGGCCGTAGCCGATCACGTCGCCCAGGCAGCAGATATCCTTGATCCCCAGGGAGTCGATCTCGTCGAGCACCGCGCGGAGCGCTTCCAGGTTGCCGTGGATGTCGGAGATAAACGCCTTCATGCCGGCCCTTTGCGCGTCCGATGGATCGGCCGGCTCAAAGGAGCCGGCACAGCCTTACACCTTAGTCCTAAACGAGCGGAAGCGCAACCGGCGTCCCGCTTTGCGCGCTTCGATACGCCCCTTCGACCACTTCGGTGGCCCGCAGCCCGTCCAGGCCCGTCACCGAGGGCGGCCGCCCTTCGCGCAGCGCCCGGATGAACTCCCCCGGCGCTCCGCCGTCCTTCTCGTCGGCCCAGCAGCTTTCCTGCAGGCGCCCGGTCTTCGCCGACGCGATCAGCAGGCGCTGGCGGAAGAGGTTCAGGCGCGCGACGCCCTTGGTGCCGACGAGTTCCAGCTTCACGTCGCCCCAGGTGCTGTATTCGGCGGGGCGCGACCAGGAACAGTCGATCGAGACGGCCGCGCCGTTGTCCATTTCGAGCGAGACGATGCCGGCGTCGTCCACCGTGCGCTTGCCCACGGCCTTCTTCGTCAGCGCGAAGCGGTTGTAGCCGATCGCGGCGTAGACGCGGGTGTATTCGCGGCCCAGCAGCCAGCGGAGCATGTCGGCGACGTGGACGGTGTGGTCCATCACCGCGCCGCCGCCGCTGAACTTGGGGTCGGCGAACCAGCCGCCGGGCTGCCGCCCGTGGTTGGTGGTGGCCGCGCCGACGATCTCGCCCAGGTCCCCGGCGTCGAGCTGTTCCTTCAGGCGCAGGGCCGGGCCGTAAAAGCGGCAGGGGAACGCGGTCATCAGGGCCACGCCGGCGTGCGTGCAGGCTTCCACCATGGCCTTCGCGTCGGCGACGGTCGTGGCCAGGGGCTTTTCGCAAAGCACCCCGACGCCGGCCGCGGCGCAGGCGAGCGTGTCTTCGCGGTGCCGCACGTTCTCGGAACAGACCACCGCGCCGTGCGGGCGTTTGGCCAGGATCGCGTCGCGGGAGGCGAAGGCCTTGGTGCCGAGGGCCTTGGCCATCTTCTTCGCGCGCGCCGGGTCGCGGTCCCAGATCCCGACGATCTCGACCGTGCCCTTCGGCAACTCCAGCATCTGCCGCGCATAGCCGTTGGCATGCATGTGGGCAAAGCTGAGGAAGGCGATCTTGACGGCCAAGCGAGACTCCCGAATGAAAAAAAACAAACGGCAAACGGCAACACGCAAACAAACCGAAACCATCAAACGACAAAAACTGTAATCCCGTTCCCTGAATCCTGAATCCTGAATCCTGAATCCTGAATCCTGAATCCTAAAGCCTATTTCTTACTCCGGATGCTCCGCGCCCAGCTTCACCTTTTTCTTCGCCTTCGCTTTCGCCTTCGGGGCGGCCTTGCCCTTGGAAAGGGTGACCACCTTCTTGCCCGCGACGGCGTCGAGGCAGGCGAGGGCCAGTTCCACGCTCGCGCGGGCCTCGGCGGGCGTGATGATCGGCTTGGCCTTGCCGCGGATCACGTCCATGAAATGCTCGAGTTCCAACTGGTACGGCGACTTGGCCAGCGGGCTCTCGGGGACCACCTTGCCGCCGCCGCCCGCGTCGCCGCCGATCTTCGCGACCTTGAGCGGAACCGCGTCTTCCATGTCGTACTCGACCAGGCCTTCGCTGCCGGCGGCCTCGAAGCTGGTGCTGAAGCCGTCGTGCGCCCAGGAGCTTTGCAGGTGCGCGATCGCGCCGCCGGGGAACTGGATCGTGATCAGCGCGTAGTCGCGCGTGTTCGCGGGATCGCGGTGGCCGAGGCCGTAGACGCTGACCGGGCGTCCCAGCGTCCAGAGCAGCCAGTCGAGGTCGTGGATCGCGGTGTCGAAGACGCAGCCGCCGCTGGCCTCGTAATTCCAGTACCACGTCCCGGGCCCGCCGGGCGAACAGACCACGCGGCGCAGGTGGATCACGGCCGGGTCGCCGATGCGCCCGCTAAGGATGATGTCGCGCAGGGCCGAGTACTCGGGGAAGAAGCGCAGCACGTGGCCGACGAGCAGCGGGACCTTGGCCTTGGCGCAGGCTTCGATGGCGGCGTCGCAGTCTTCCAGCGAGCGCCCCAGGGGCTTTTCGCTGATGACGGGCTTCTTCGCGGCGGCGGCGGCGCGGATGTTTTCGAGGTGGAAGGGGGTGGGGAGGCAGATGTCCACGACGTCGCAGGCCTTGAGGAGTTCCTCGCGGCTGGCGCAGACGGCGGCGTTGTGGGCGGCGGCGATCTTCTGCGCGCGGGCGCGGTCGGCATCCCAGACGGCGGCGACGGTGACGCCGTCCATCTTCCGGTAGCAGCCCGAATGGGCGCCGGCAATCATGCCCGCGCCGATCAGGCCGACGCGCAGGTTGTCGGAAGCGGTTCGTCCGGCCACGGTTTCTCCGCCCAGAAGCCTTCCTCACGATGCGTTAGAGACCTGCCGAACCTAACCGAGGGCCGGGGATGGTCAAATGACGGAAAACCGGCGAGACGGGTAATAAAAGGAGCGAGTCCCGCTCCTTATATGGAGTCCGCCCGGCCGCGCCGGCCTCAAGCCGCCCCTTTTCCGGGCGCGTGGTTCACCCGCGGCATCGGCTTCGCGTCGATCCGATTTCTGATGGCGCTTGGGCGTGAATTGGGAGACGTGTTGCGGAAGGACGATAGGGAAAGAGCGGCATTCGCGCGCCAATTTGCATCGGATTTGCGTAACAAATTCTTAGCATCATGCCTGCCAGTCGGAAAGAAAATTGGAAAAAATCTTATTGTCGTGTTGCCGACACCTGTTTTCCTATGGTATAAAGGGTGCGGCGAAACGGCTAAGCCAACGCCATGCCGAGATCGGTGGCGTGTCCGAGCCGTGCCAGTGGTTCGACGTGAATCGCAGTTTGCCGCCCGCTTTCGAGCGGGTTCCGGCGCCGAAGCATGATTCAGGTGAGTGGGTCCCCAGGGACCCGTTTGCCACCCTCGGCCGCGCATGCGGACCGAATGCGTGTTGGATGCTCTCTCCGCGTTGAGCCCGCGTCCGGATTATGCGGGTTGGATGGAGGGGTGCGAACAGGCGTACTACATCTGGAGAGGAGGTGCACATGAAGCCACGCTACATCACCGATATCGACAAGGTGCCGAACATCCCCGAAGCCGAGCGCGAGAAGCTCAAACGCGTCGCGCAGCGGTACGTCTTCCGGGTCAACGACTATTACCTGGGGCTGATCGACTGGAACGTCCAAGGATCCCCATCAAGCAGCTCATCATTCCCCACGAAGGGGAACTGACCGACTGGGGCAAGCTCGACGCGAGCAACGAGGCGCCCAACACCCCGATGAAGGGCGTGCAGCACAAGTATCCGCACACCGTCCTGCTGCTCTGCAACGAAGTCTGCGGCGCCTACTGCCGCTACTGCTTCCGCAAGCGCCTCTTCATGAACGACAACGACGAGGTCTCGCTCGACATCACCGAGGGGCTGGACTACATCCGCACGCACCCCCAGGTGACCAACGTGCTGCTTACCGGCGGCGACCCGCTGATTCTCGGGACGCGGCGCCTCACGCAGATCATCACCGCGCTGCGCGAGATTCCGCACGTGCAGATCATCCGCCTGGGCTCGAAGATGCCCGCGTTCAACCCGTGGCGCCTCCTCGACGACCCGGAACTCCAGGCGCTCCTGAGGCAGCACAGCACGATTCAGAAGCGCATCTACCTGATGGCGCACTTCGACCATCCGCGCGAACTGACCGACGCGGCCGTCGAGGGCCTGGAATGCTTCATCCGCAACGGGGTGATTCCGGTCAACCAGTGCCCGCTCATCAAGGGCGTCAACGACCACAGCGACGTGCTCGCCGAGATGTACCGGAAGCTCTCCTTTATCGGCGTGCCGCCGTACTACCTCTTCCAGGGCCGCCCGACGGCGGGGAACGAGCCGTACGAGGTGCCGATCGTGCGCGGGTACCAGATCTTCGAAGGCGCCAAGAAGCAGGTCTCGGGGCTGGCCAAGCGCGCGCGCTACGCCATGTCGCACGAGACGGGCAAGATCGAGATCGTGGGCGTGGACATGAAGCACATCTACCTGCGCTACCACCGCGCGAAGAACCCCGCCGACGAAGGGCGCTTCATGGTCTACCACCGCAACGACGACGCCTACTGGCTCGACCAGCTCGTCCCGGTGGACGGCCTGGGCGCGCCGATCTTCGAACACGAAGTCGAGACCGTAGGCGCCGGGCCGGAATAGGCGGGTTGGCTGGTTAGCTGGTTAGCTGGTTGGCTGGTTGACTTGTTGCTTGTTCGCTGGTTGGCTCGTTCGCTCGTTACGCGCGAACCAGCGAACCAGCAAAAAAGCGAACCAGCAAACAAGCAAAATAGCAAAACA
>JAHCJK010000053.1 GCA_026184295.1 Planctomycetota bacterium | reverse complement strand
GGCCTGGGCGATGGAACGCGACCGCGCGGTGCTCTTCCCGGTGCTCAACGGCGCGCTCCCGCACGTGGACGTGCTCCTCAGCGCCGCCTCCGACACGGTGCTCGGCTGGCAACTGCACCGCTGCGACGGGCGCGGGCATTACATCCCCAGCCGGACGCTCGCCGAAGGCACCCTGCGGTGAAGGCCGGCGGGACCCAGTGGGTGCGCGTGCCGGTGAACGCGAAGATCGACGAAAACGACTGGTGCCTCCTGGAACTCAAGAAGAACCCGGCCGTGCAGTGGCACGCCTCGGCCAAGCGCCTGGTGGGCCTGAAGACCGCCATCGGCAACGACGAGACCAAGGGCAAGAACTGGAGCAACCGGCACTCGCGCTTCGGCTTCCAGCGCGGCGAACAGAACCTGTGCGTGCGCCTGCCGCAGGACCCGCAGGTCTACGGCGCGGCGAACGTCCTCAACGGCTGGCCGCGGCCGTTCAAGGGCGCCAACCTGTGGGTTTCCAAGGAGACGACCTTCGCCGAACCGGAGTGGCTGGAAGTGACCTTCGCCAAGCCGGCCGCGCTGCGCGAACTCCAGTTCCTCTTCGACGCCGACCTGGACCGCCACCTGACCAACACGTGGGTGCGCGCGCCGCACGCGGTCGAGCCCGACCTGGTGAAGGACTACGATGTCGAGGTGCGCGTGAAGGGCGCGTGGACGAAGGTCGCCGAGGTCCGCGACAACCACCAGCGCCGCCGCGTCCACGAACTCGCGCAGCCCGTCGAGGCCGAGGCCGTGCGCCTGACCGTGCGCGCGACCAACGGCACGCCGCGCGCGCAGGTGTACGAAGTGCGCGCGTACACGAGCTGAACCGGGCGCGAGGGGGCCGGACCCATGCATATCGATTGCGATTTTCCCGGCGGCAACGTGATCGTGGACCAGATCGAGGGCGACACCGCGCACATCCGCCCCGATGTCCGCGACACCATGGGCCACTGGTTCTACTGGCACTTCCGCGTCGCGGGGGCCGCGGGGCGGACGGTGCGCTTCCAGTTCCCCGGCGGCGACGGCACGGGGCCGCGCGGGCCCTGCGTGAGCACCGACGGCGGAAAGACCTGGGCCTTTTACGGGCGCGAATGCGTGCAGGAGAAGTCCTTCACCTACGCGTTTCCGTCGCACGCGCACGAGGTCCGCTTCTGCGTCGGCATCCCCTATACCGAGCGCAACCTCCACGAGTTCCTGCCGAAGCACCGGGGGCGCCCGCTCTTTTCCGAAGAGACGCTTTGCGCGGACCGTTCGGGCCGCGCGGTCGAACTGCTGAAGCTGGGCAAGCCCGCGGAAGACGCGGCGGCCTGCCTGCTGCTGACGGCGCGGCACCACTGCTGCGAGACCACGCCGAGTTTCGCGGCCGAGGGCTTTATCGACGCGTACTTCGGCGAGGACGCCCTGGGCGGCTGGCTGCGCGAGAAACTCGCCTGCTGGATCGTGCCCTTCGTCGATAAGGACGGCGTCGAGGCCGGCGACCAGGGGAAGAACCGCGCCCCGCACGACCACAACCGCGACTACCTGGGCCAGCCGGGCCTCTACCCGACGGTGGGCGCGATCCGCGAACAGGTGCCCGCCTGGGGCGGCGAAAAGCTGCGCGTGGTGATGGACCTGCACTGCCCGTGGATTCGCGGGAAGTGGCACGAGGACATTTATTTCGTCGGCTGCAACGATGCCGAACACTGGGCGCGCACGAGCGAGTACTGCCGGCGGCTCGAGGAAGTTCGCGCCGGGCCCCTGCCCTACTACACGGCCCACAACCTGCCGTACGGCACGGACTGGAACGTGGACAAGGAGCCGCATCTGAGTTCGTGCGCCAAGTGGGCGCGCACGCTCCCGAGCGTCTGGCTTGCAAACAGCGTGGAAATCCCGTATGCGGCGTGTTCGGGGGTGGAGATCACGCCCGGGCGCGCGCGGCTTTTCGGGCGCGATCTGGCGGCGGCGCTGAAGGCGTACCTGGAACCGAGGCTCTGATGCCCACCATCGCGGACGTGGCCAAGCGCGCCGGAGTCTCGCTCTCCACGGCCAGCGATATCCTCAACGGAAAACTGAAAGGCACGCACGAGACCGCCGAACGCGTCCGGCAGGCCGTGCTGGACCTGGGCTACCGCCCCAACCTGCTGGCGCGGCGGCTGCGCACGAGCAAGGCCGACGCCGTGGGCCTGGTGATTCCGTTCCGCCGTTCGATCTTCAGCAGCGCGGTGCTGACCGATTTTCTCGCCGGCATCCAGGCCGAACAGGAACGCGTGGGCCTGAACCTGGTGCTGGCCGGCCGGCGCTACGAGAAGCCGGGTGAAATCTACGGCGCGGACCTCTTCGAGACCCGCGCGGTGGACGGGCTGATCGTGATCGGCACGCGCGAATCGGCCGGGCGCGACGCCGGGGCCGACGTGCGCGCGCTCCGCGAACTCGGCTGCCCGCTGGTCTGGATGCACGTCTACAATGGGCGCGAACCGGTAGACCGCATCACGCGCACGGGCGGCGACCCCTGGCACGACCTCTTCGAACACCTGGCCGAGCGCGGGCACCGCACGCTCGGGCGCATCGCCTTCGGGCCCACGTTCGAGATGGCGCCGGGCGAGGCCGTCTCTCGGCTGGCGCGCGGCGCGGCGAACTACGGCATGGCCACCCGTCCGGAGTGGGTCGGCGCGGGGGAACCTTTCGACGGCGCGGCCTCGCGCGTGGCGATGGAAATCCTGAGCCGCCCGGCGGGCGAACGCCCCACGGCGCTGATCTGCGACGGCGACGACCTGGCGGTGGCGGCGCTGCAGGCCGCGCTGGGCCTGGGCCTGAAGGTCCCGCGGGACGTGGCCATCGCCAGCACGGTGAACAACAGCATGGGCGCGACGGCCGCGGTGCCGATCACGACGCACGGTGCGCCCGGCGCGACCCTGGGGCGCACGGCCATGAAACGCCTGGCCGAACTGATCGCCGATCCCACGCAGCCCCCGCGCGAGACCGCGGTCGCGGGCGGCCTGATCGTCCGCGCTTCCACCTGAAAACCTGTCCGAATCGCGCGTTCCGAAACCACTTGAAGGCGCCGCCGGGCGGGGCGTCTCCTTCCCGAAGGCCGTGTCTGCGGTTGTTTCGGGGAGGCCGTTGGCCTAAAAGAGGCTAACAACCTATTCGAGAGCGTGCGCCGGATCGCATGATCGAGGCCGAAAAACTAACCAAACGCTTCGGCGATTACACCGCCATCGACGAACTCACGTTTCGCGTGAGCGCGGGGGAAGTCGTCGGCTTTCTGGGCGTCAACGGCGCCGGGAAGACGACGACGATGCGGATTCTCTCCTGCTTCCACCCGGCGACTTCGGGCAAGGCCTCGGTGGCGGGCTTCGACTGCTACAAGCAGCCGGACGAGGTGCGCCGGAACATCGGCTACCTGCCGGAAAACGTGCCGCTGTACCCCGAACTGCGGGTGCGCGAGTACCTGGCCTTCCGCGCGCGCATCAAAGGCATCGCGCGGGCGCGGGTCGGCGGCGAGGTCGAACGGGTCGCGCGAAGCTGCAAGGTTGAGGACCGCCTGCGCCAGACGATCGGGACGCTCTCGCGCGGCTACCGCCAGCGCGTGGGCCTGGCCGACGCGATCATCGGGCCGCCGAAGATCATGATCATGGACGAGCCCACCAGCGGGCTCGACCCGATCCAGCGCGCCGAAGTGCGCGAGCTGCTGCTGGAACTGGGCAAGGAACACACCGTCCTGCTCTCGACGCACATCCTCTCCGAAGTCGAATCGACGTGCTCGCGCGTCATCATCATCCACAACGGGCGCATCGTCCCCGACGAGCACGTGGCCAAGCTGCGCTCGGTGCGGCGTTACCTGGCCTCGATCGCCGGGCCCAAAGACAACGTGCTGGGCGCGCTGCGGCAGCTCGCCAGCGTGCAGGACGTGAAGATCCTGCCCGCGCAGGGGAACGAGGAATCCTCCGGCGAGCCCGCGCACGCGGTCTTCGAACTGGACCCGCGCGACGGCCGCGACCCGCGCGCGGACCTGACCGAACTGCTGGCCGGGAAGAAGGACGCGGGCTGGCAACTGCTGGAACTCCGCCGCAAGGTCCTCTCCCTCGACGAAGTCTTCGCCCGCGCGACGCAGGAGGAGGCATGAAAAACCTCGCCGCGCTGACCCGGCGCGAACTCCTGAGCGTCTACGTCTCGCCGCTGGCGGCGGGGACGGCGGCGATGTTCCTGTTCCTGATCGGGCTGATGTTCACGGTGCGCTTCATGCTCACGCGCCTGGTGGACGTGGCGACGCTGATCGATCCCTTCGGCTACATCCTGCCGGTGCTGCTCGCGCCGGTGCTGACGATGCGGCTGCTGAGCGAAGAGCGGCGCCTCGGGACGCTGGAGATGCTGCTCACCGCGCCGGTGAGCGACCTGGAGGTGGTGCTCTCGAAGTTCCTGGGCGTGATGGCCTTTTACGCCTCGCTGATGGGGCTGACAGCCGTGCACGTCGGGGTCATGCGCTTCTGTTACGACGGCGGGATCGACTGGGGCACGTTCGTCACGGGGTACCTGGGCATGCTGCTGATCGCGGGGCTGTTCCTCTCGTTCGGGCTCTTCGTCTCGGCGTTTTTCGAGACCCCCATTCTCGCGGCGCTGACCTCGTTCATCGGCGGGCTGGCGGTGCTGACGACGCACTTCGCGTCGGCGCCGCCGCCGGTCGTCCGCCCGGGGCTGTCGCAGCAGATCTTCACGTTTCTGATGCCGTTCCAGCACTTCAAGGGCTTCCTGAACGGCTCGCTCGACACGCGCGACCTGAGCTACTTCGTCTTCACGACGGCGTTTTTCCTCTTCCTGACCACGCGGGTCCTGGAGTCGCGCAAATGGAAGTGAACGCGCCCCCCGAAGGCCGCGCGCCCGGGCAGGGCACGCGTCCGGTCTCGACGGCGGTGAAACTCTTCCGCCTGATCGGGTCCTTCTGCTGCTTCGGGATCATGGTCAACCTGTTCGTCTCGATGGCGCGCGACAGCTTCTTCGACGAGTACGCGCTGGTGCCGGGCATCGCGATGGCGACGGCGCTGGCGCTCGCGATCTTCGTCTGCCGCGAGGAATTCCTGGAGACGATCCGTTCGCCGCGCTTCAAGGTGATGGTGAACGGGCTGGTGCAGGGCGCGATCGCGCTCGTGATCCTGATGGCGCTGCTGTACGCCTTCGGCTACCGCTTTTACACCCGCTTCGACTTCACCACCGACAAGCTCAACCGGCTGGCGGGCGAGTCGCTGAAGACGCTGGAACTGCTGCGCGAGGCCCCCGAGGGGATCGAGGCGGTCTTCATCCAGGGCGAGGACCCGGCCGCCGCCGACCCCGACCGCGAAAAGGTGCTGGGCCCGAACGGCTACCGCGCGCGCGTGGAAACGATCCTGAAGGAGTACGAGACCGAGGCCGGCGCGGTCGCGCCGGGGAAGTTCCGCTACAGCGTCATCAACCTGCTGAAGAACCCCCAGGACGCCGACGCGCTGGGCAAGCGCATGGGCGTGCGCACCTTCACCTCCGACGCGCTGGAAGGCGTGGTCTTTCTCTCGGGCGACAAGTCGAAGCTGATCACCGAGGCCGACATGCACGGCGTCGGGTTCGCGCGGGGCGTGAACCGCAAGGCCGAGTTCCAGGCCGAACGCGTCTTCACCGCCGCGATGCGCACGCTGCTGAAGCCGAAGCGCAAGACCGTCGCGATCGTGCAGGGCCAGGGCGAGGCCCCGCCGGACGACACCAAGCAGATCGCCGACCTGCTGCGCCGCGAGAACGTGGACGCGCGCGAGATCGCGCTGGGCGCCGAGAAGCTGCCCGAAGACCTGAGCGCGGTGGTGATCGCCGGGCCCAAGCAGGCCTTCGCGCCGGAGGCCATCGAGCAGCTCCGCGGGCACCTGAAGCGCGGCGGCAGCCTGGTGCTCTTCGCCGACCCCGTGCTGCCCAAGCTGCCGGGCCAGGCGGGCGAACCCTGCGGGCTCGCGCCGCTGCTGGCCGAATACGGGATCGTGCTGCGGCAGGACTACGCCGCGCGCGGCTTCAAGCCCTCGACGCTGGGCGAATCGATCGTGATCCCGCAGGTGCCGGGCTTCCCGCCGACGGGCTCGAAGTCGGCGCTGCTGGTGACGCTGGCCATGCACAAACAGGCGATGATCTTCACGCTGCCCTGCGTGCTCCAGTCGGACCAGCCGAAGCAGGACGGCTACCGCACGGAGGCGCTGCTGGTCTCGCCGCCGTACCAGTCGCGCGAGATGATGTGCTGGGCCGATCCGGTCACGGCCGAGAAGCAGCGCACGCAGGCCGAAGGCGACAGCATCAAGGGGCCGCTGACCCTGGCGATGGCCAGTTCGATCCCCGACCCGGGCGACCAGGCCAGGGCCGAGCACAAAGGCGCGCGCATCCTGGTGCTGGCCAGTTCCTCGGCGGCGCTCGACAAGACGCTCATCAACTACCCCGGCAACGCGCTGTTCCTGCTCGCCGCGCTGCGCTGGGCCGCGGGCGAGGACGAACTGGTGAGCGAGATTCCGCCGCGCGACCCGCAGGTGCGCGTGGCCAAGCTGGAAGACGGGGCCGGGCGCGTGCTCTCGGTGATCCTGGTGCTGGGCCTGCCGGCGCTGGCCGTCTTCCTCGGGCTGATCATCGCGACCAGCCGCAGGAACTGAGATGAGCCCCGGCAAGACGACCCTGATCCTGCTCGCGCTGGCGCTGGCCCTGGGCGGCTGGGCCGTCTACGACATGAACACCAAGCCGAAGCTGGACGAAGAGAGCTTCGCCTGGCCGCTGCTGCGCGATTTTCCCGTCAAGGAGGTCACGCGCATCGAGATTCGCCGCGAGATTCCGCATCCGGCCGGGCCGCTGACGCGCGAGACGCTGGTCTTCGAGAAAGACGGCAAGGCTTGGCGCATGCTCGAGCCGCTGCAGGGCGAGGCCGACGCGACGCGCGTCGAAGGGCTGATGGAACTGGGCACCTCGATGTGGCCCAGCAATCTGGTCGAGGCCGGCAAGGACCTGGAACCGTACGGGCTCGGCGCGACGGCCACGCGCCTGACGCTGATCCACCCGCAGGGCCGCGGCACGATCCTGGCCGGCAAAATCTCCAACCTCTACAGCCGCGTCTACGCGATGAAAGAAGGCGACGCGCGCGTGGGGCTGATGGACCCGGGCTTTTCCGCGCCGCTGGCCGTGCCGGCCGAACAGTTCCTGAAGAAGCACCAGCCGGCGGCGCACGCGGACGAACAGGCGCCCGAACTGCCGCACCTGCCGGATTTCATGAATACCCCGCAGCCGCCGCCGCAGGAAGAAGACCGCTGACGCCTACGGCTGCTTGCCGCCCAGGGCCTTGAACGAGAGCAGCCCGAAGCGCGCGGGCGTGTGCGTGGAAGCGCGCCGCAGGATCGACCAGGAACTGTACTCTTCCGGGCGCGTCAGGCCTTCGACCTTGGGGCGGTTGCGCGTGACGTTGAAGCGCATGTACGGATTGCCCGCGGCCCCGGGGATGCTCGCGAAGGGAATCGCGACCTCGACGTCCCAGGCGTCCTTGCCGATCTTGATCTTGTGCACGATGCCCTCGGCGTCCCACTGGCCGGGGTTGGTGATGCTGCCCACCTTCATGCCGTCCCAGATGCAGTTGGAGACGCTGACGATCCACTGGTAGTAATCCTTGGTCGCGTCCTTGCCCGGCAGCAGGAAGATCTCGATGCAGTCGTCGGCCCAGGCGTCGGAGTCCTTGGCCTTGACCGGCATCGGGACGCTGGCCATCTCCGGTTCTTCGAAGTGCGCCGCGAGGTAGAGCGTCTTCTCGGTTGCGGCGAACTTCACGGTGCTCTTGCCCAGCGGGCGGCCCACCTTGCCTTCGATGAATTCGAGCGTGTACTCCTTCGCCGCGGCCCAGCAGGCGTCGTCGAGCACCCCGTCGATCTCGGGCGCTTTCGCGGGCGCATCCACCCACGCCTTGGGGACATCGTCCGGAACGGCGCCTTCGTCGCTCTTGGGCACGGGCTTGACCGGATCGGGCGTCTTGACGGTCGTGGTGTCGGTGGGGCGGATGACCGGAATCTCGTTCGTGTCGCGCTTCGGCGGCGTCTTGGCCGAGACCGGCCCGGTGCGTTCGACGGTCTTTTCCGGCTGCCAGGGATTCTTCGCGGGCTCGGGTTCGGTCTTCTTTTCGGTGATGGCCGTGTGCTGCGCGGGCGGCGGGGCGTCCTTCTTCAGCAGCATCAGGCTGGCGAGCACGCCGACGATCAGGAGCGCCGCGCCCGCGCCGATGTAGATCATGGTCAGGTCGCGCGCCGGGGGCGGCTCGCCGCCTTTTTCGCGCGCCGAGACCGAAGACGGCCCGGAACTGGGCGTCGCGCGGCGGACGGTGGTGGCCTTGGGCGCGGGCTTGCGCACGCTCGGCATCGTCGCGGTGGCCGAATTCGAGAGCACGCGGTTCGAACTGGTGCTCGGACGAGTCTGCGCGCCGGTCGTGGGTCTGCGGCCCTGCATCACTTCTTCGGGCGGCGGGGCCATCATCGAGGGGCGGCCGCCCGAAGGACGCCGCGCCATCGCCTGGGCCTGCGCGCCGCTCACCTGCGCCACGCCCTGCGGGGCCTGGGCCACCGGAGCCGCGACGACCTGCGCGACGGCGGGCTTGGACGCGAGCCCCATCGCCTGCGAACAGGGCGGGCACCACGCCAGCAGGTCGTCGCGCTTGCAGCGGCCGCTTTCGAGGTCGCTAGGGCTGATGCGCTTCCCGCAGCGTTCGCAGAAGACGATTTGCATGCCGTTGAGTCCGGGAGAGAGGCCGGCCGCTTTATTTCGTTTTTCAACGAATCGGACGTTCTTAATTCGTTCAATCTAGCAGGTTAGACGCACAACGGCCATCTTTTGGTGCAGGCTTTCGCGGCTTTGGTGGCGGGTTTTTTTAGGTCTAGTTATAACGGTGCCATGCATTTCGACGACGACGTGGCCTATTTCGCCACCTGCGCGAAGGGGCTCGAGAGCGTCCTTGCGGCCGAACTGAGCGCCCCGCGGATCGGCGCGAAGGACGTGCGCGCGGGGGCCTCCGGGGTCTACTTCGCCGGGACGCGCGCGACCGGGTACCTGGCCAATCTGTGGCTGCGCACCGGCATCCGCGTGCTGGCCGAGCACGGCCGCGCGGTCGTGGACGGCCCCGACGACCTGTACGACTGGGCCTGCTCGCTGCCCTGGACCAAGCTGATGCGGCTGGAACAGACGTTCTCGGTCGAGGCGCGCGTGCGCGATTCGGCGATCACGCATTCGAAGTACGCGGCCATGAGAATCAAGGACGCGCTCTGCGATACCTTCCGCGACGCCACCGGCGCGCGCCCGAACGTGAACGTCGAGGCCGCCGACCTGCCGCTCTTCCTGTACGTCTACCGCGACGAAGCGATCCTCTACCGCGACCTTTCCGGCGTCACGCTACACAAACGCGGCTACCGCGACGCGATGCACAAGTCCTCGCTGAACGAATGCGTCGCCGCCTCGCTGGTGCTGCTTTCGAAGTGGGACGGTTCGAAGCCCTTCTGCGATCCGATGTGCGGTTCGGGGACGATCGCGCTCGAGGCGGCCATGATCGGGCTGAACCGCGCGCCGGGGCTGCTGCGGAAGCGCTTCCCGTTCGAAGGCTGGCCGGACTTCGACCGCGCGGCCTGGAAGGACTGCAAGAGCCGCGCGCACGGCGAAGCGCGCTTCGATCTCGCGGCGCCGGTCTGCGTCAACGACCACCACGCCGGCGCGCTGGCACTGGCGAAGAAGGACGCCGAGGCCGCGGGGCTGACGGGCTTTCTGCGCTTCGACCAAAAGGACATCGCGGACTACGTGCCGCCCGAAAAGCCCGCCGTCGTGTGCGTGAACCCGCCCTGGGGCGAGCGGCTGAAGGACCCGGAACTCGACGCGACCTGGCGGAAGCTGGGGACCTTTTTGCGAGAACGCTGCGCGGGCGCGGAAGCCTTCGTCTTTACCGGGAATGCGGACGTGCCGAGGCACCTGGAGCTGAAAGCGGCGCAGCGGCGGCCGGTGAAATATGGCAAGATGGACTGCCTGGCGCTGCGCTACGCGGTGCCCGAAGCGGGCGCGTGAGCGCGGGCGATTCTGCATTTTCAATTTGGGGAGGCACTCGTAACGTTTCGCCATGACCGCCAAACTTCTTGAAGGCACCACGCTGGCCGGCCAGATTCGCGGCGAGATCGCGCGCGACGCGAAGCTGCTCAAGGACCAGGGCCGCAAGGTCTGCCTCACGGCCGTGCAGGTGGGCGAGCAGGCCGAGTCGGTGCTGTACGTGAAGAACCAGGAGCGCGTCTGCGCCGAGGTGGGCATCACCTTCCGGCTCTCGCAGCTTCCCACCAGCATCAGCCAGGCGGGGCTGCTGCACGCGATCGAGGAACTGAACAACGATCCCACGGTCCACGGGATCATCCTGCAACTGCCGCTGCCCGCGCGCCTGGACGCGCGGCTGGCGCAGCGCGCGATCGATCCGCGCAAGGACGCCGAGGGCGTGCACCCGGTCAACCTGGGCCTGATCGTCTACGGCGTCACGCAGCGCGCGCCGTGCACGGCCATCGCGGCGTACAGCCTGATCAAGTCGCTCCACCAGGACCTGTACGGCAAGGAAGCGGTCGTCGTCGGGCACAGCCAGATCGTGGGCAAGCCGATCGGGCTGCTGCTGCTCCACGATTACTGCACGGTCTGCACCTGCCACATCGCCACGCGCGACCTGGGCGACCACACGCGCCGCGCGGACCTGCTCGTCGTCGCCGCCGGCAAGCCGAACCTGATCAAGAAGGACATGGTCAAGCCCGGCGCGATCGTGGTGGACATCGGCGTCAACCGCGTGCCGGTCGTGGACGAGGCCGGCCGGCCGGTGCTGAACGAGAAGGGCAAGCCGAAGCACAAGGTCGTCGGCGACGTCGATTTCGAAGGCGTGAAGGACGTGGCCGAATGGATCACGCCCGTCCCCGGCGGCGTCGGCCCGCTAACCGTGACGATGCTGCTGCGCAACGTCATCGAGCAGGGCAAGGCCGCGGCGAAGTAGCCTCCCGGAAAACCTACGGCTTCCAGTTGGGATCGACGGCGCGCCCGGCGTCGTACCAGTTGGCGATGCGCTGCCGGTATTCGTCTTCGGAGACGATCCAGGCGGGCACGGCCATCACGACGCCGTGGGTGAGGAACGTGATCCCGCAGATCGCGCGGACCGGCGAGCGGTTGCCTTTGCGGTCCACCTGCTGAAAGGTGTAGTAGAGTTCCGCGCCGCCGAAGGGCGTGGGGAGGTATTCCCACGTGCCGCCGATGCCGAAGGCTTCCTCGGTCTTTTTCACCAGCGCCTTCACCAGCACCTTCTTCTCGGGGGCCTTGAAACGGGGCGCGGCCTCCGCGAGGAGTTTCTGCGCGAGTTCGAGCTGCTGCGGGTTGCAGGTGCGCAGGCGTTCGTTGAGCAGCCAGTATTCGAGGAGGGAGCCGGGTTTTTCGAACTTCGCCTCGGGCGCCATGCCGGCCTCGGCGGCCAGGCGGCGGTCCTCCTTCGCGCGCCCCCACGCGTCGATGTAATCGAGCGCCTCCGAAAGCTGCTTGGCTTCGTCGGGCTTGGGCGGAGCGGAGCCGCAGCCGGACGCGAGGGCCGTCAGGGCCGCCGCGAGGACCAACCGCAACCAGGCGCTTCGGTTCATGCGTAGGTTCTCGCGGGATAGTGGACAGTGGTGGTCAGTGAATAGTGGTCAGTGAACAGTGGAAGGGCAGCGAAGCTGCTTCTTCCCTGATCCCTATCCCCTGACCTCTGTCCCCTGATCGCTGTTCACTGATCGCTGATCACTGATCACTGTTCACTGTCCACTGTCCACTGTCCACTGATCACTGTTCACTGTCCACTGTTCACTGTCCACTGTTCACTGTCCACTGTTCACTGTCCACTGTTCACTGTTCACTGTCCACTGTTCACCGTCATACCTCAAGCGGCTCGTCCGGTCCCGTGCAGACGATCTTGTAGAGGTCGGTGCGGCGGTCGTTCCAGTTCTGGGTGGTGCCGCTGTAGCGGTGGCGGCGCAGGAGTTCGATGTCGAGGTCGTGCATGACGATGGTCTCGACGTTGGGCGTGCACTCGGCGGCCACGCCGTCGCGGCTGAAGGAGAAGTCCGAGGGCGTGTAGATGCCCGAGACGGCGTAGTGGATGTCGGCGTTGGCGACGAACGGCAGGTTGCCGATGCAGCCGGAGGTGGCGACGAAGAGGTGGTTTTCGACGCAGCGGGCGTGCGCGCAGTAGCGGATGCGCAGGTAGCCGTGGCGTTCGTCGGTGTTGAAGGGGCAGAAGACGATCTGCGCGCCCTTTTTGGCCGCGATGCGGGAGAGTTCCGGGAATTCGATGTCGTAGCAGACGTTGATCGCGATGCGCCCGCGGTCGGTCTCGAAGACTTCGACCTTGTTCCCGCCTTCGACGCCCCACCAGCGGCGTTCGGCCGGGGTGACGTGGATCTTGTACTGCTTGCCGATGGTGCCGTTGCGCCGGAAGAGGTAGGCGATGTTGAAGAGCTTGCCGTTCTCGATGGTGAACTGGCTGCCGCCGACGATGTTGACGTTGAACTTCACGGCCAGGCGGGTGAAGAGTTCGAGGTAACGCGGCGTCAGTTCGGCCAGCTTGCGCGCGGCTTCGCCCGGGCGGCGCGCCTTGATGAAGGAGAGGAGCTGAAGGGTGAAGAGTTCGGGGAAGAGCACGAAGTCGCAGTGGTAGTCGCTGGCGACGTCGGTGAAGAAGGAGACCTGCTGCGCGAATTCCTCGAAGTTCTCGATCTTGCGCATCTGGTACTGGACGGTGCAGATGCGCGCCATCTGCACGGGGCTGAGGCGGCGGTTCTCGTCCTGGGCGTACTCGAGGTTGATCCATTCCATGTGGGTGGCGAAGCCGGCGGAGTCTTCGTCGGAGGGCAGGTAGTCGCTGATGAGGCGCTGGACGACGAAGCCGTTGGAGAGTTGCGTGGTGAGCACCGGGTCGTAGAGCGTCTTGTCCTGCACGCGCGCGACGTATTCCTGAGGCGTGAGCTTGCCCTTGTGGTCCTTGTAACCGGGAATGCGCCCGCCGATGACGATGCGCTGGAGGTTGTGGGTGCGGCAGATCTTCTTGCGTTCGTCGTACAGCCGCCGCGCCAGGCGCATGCCGCGGTAGTCGGGATCGACCATGATCTCGATGCCGTAAAACGTGTCGCCCTTGGGGCTGTGGTTGCGGATGTAGCCCTTGTCGCTGATCAGGAACCAGTTGTGCCATTCGCTGTACAAGTCGAAGTCGAGGATCAGGCCGCTGGAGGAGGCGATGATGCGGTTCTTGTATTCGACGCAGATCTGCCCCTCGGGGAAGATCGTGGTCATGCTCTCGAACTGTTCCTTCGTCCACGGTTTCATCTTGGGGAAACACTTGAGCTGCAACTCGACGATCTTCTCGTAGTCCTTCATCGCCAGCGGGCGGACGTTGATACGGCGTTCGAATTCCTGCAGATTCAGTTTGGGCATAGGGCTCCTTTCCGGTAAGCGGACGGTGTACCCGCGGGTGGCGGCGGTGGGATGCGGGCAACGCAAAAAGAGGACGGCTGAGTTTTCAAGGCGGCGCAGTTTCCATGCGCGCTCCTCTATTATAGCACATGGCGCGCGCGAGCGCCGCTGCAAACGGCGCGCGGCACGCGGGAAGATTAGGAGCGTGTACGGGAGTTCGCCGCAGGACTTGCTCTTGTCTACTTTCCACAATTCGTGCATCATGCGTTTTCCTTTTTCCGTCTAGGCAAAGAGCATACGAGGGCAGCGCGCGCGCTCATGGGAACCGGCCTGGGCATCGATGTCGGCACGGAGTGGATCAAGGTCGTCCAGGTCCGCACGTCCGGCAACACCGTGACCGTCACCGGCGCGGTGAAGCTGCCGCGCGGCGGAGGCGGCGGGCCCGATCTGCCCCCCGAATTGCAGGGCGCGCTGGTGGTGCCCGAGACCCTCGGCCAGGAACTCGCCCGCGCGGGCCTGAAGCGCTCCGGCACGCTGGGCATCTCCGGGCGCGAAGTGATCCTGAAGTACGTCAGCACGCCGCCGATGCCGCCGGACAAGCTGAAAAAGATCATCGACATGCAGGTGGCCGACCGGCTCGTCAGCGGGCGCAAGGGCGCCGAAGACGAAGGCCCGGCGGTGACCTACGACTTCCGGCTGCTCAACGTACCCACGGGGCTGAAGGGCGACCTGGTGGTGATGGCGGGCGTCTCGAAGAACGAGTTCCTCTTCGGCAATTACGGGGCGCTGCGCAAGGCCGGGATCGGGCTGAAGCGCATCACGCCCGCGGCCTTCGGGCTCGTGCAGGCCTACCTGCGCACGCAAAAAGTTCCCGAGGGCGAGACCGTGGTGCTCGTGGACGTGGGCCACGAGAACACCGAGGTCGCGATCCTTCAGGAAGAGAACCTCTTCTTCGCGCGCAGCGCGCCGGGGGGCGGCAAGAGCTTCGACCAGGCGCTCGACAAGCTGCTCAAGCTGGGCCAGGCGAAGATTCACGAGTTCAAGCACCACCGCGCGAAGCTGCACCCGGACGGCGCGAAGATCGCCAGCCAGCAGGAACTGCAGTTCCAGACGGCGCTGAAGGAAGGCGCGGACAACATCGCCAACGCGATCCGCGGCGCGATCATGTTCTGCCGAACGCAGGCCAAGATGCCCAAGCTGGACTACCAGCGCATCTTCCTGTCCGGCGGCGGCGCGCGGCTGAACGGCCTGCGCGAATACCTGGAAGGCAAGACCAAGCGCACCGTCCAGGTGCTGGACCTCTACACCGGGCTGGACCTGCGCAAGCTCGACGCGCAGAGCGCCAAGTGCTTCGAGGGCGACGTGCCGGACATGGCGGTGGCGCTGGGCCTGGCCATCGTGGACGCGGACCCGAAGTGCTTCCACTTCCAGCTCCTGCCCGAACCGGTGATCAAGAAGCGCATCTTCTGGACCAAGACGGTCTGGGCCGCGGCCGCGGGCGTGGCGCTGATGCTGGGGCTGTTCGCGCCGTACAACCGCTCCGTCGAAGCCGTCGGCAAGGCCGGCGAGAAGAAGGCCGATTTCGAGAAGCGCGTGGACGAGGCCAAGGCGAAGAAGAAGGAATTCGAATCGCGCAAGGCGAAGGTGGCCGAGCGCACGCTGCAGATCGACTACTACGCGCAGCAGACGCGCCTGGGGCCCGTGCTGCTGAACTGCTTCGCGCAGTTGCGCGCCAACGTGCCCCGGGGCATGACGATCACCTACGTCGCGCCGGGCGAGACGACCGGCAGCACGGACTACTTCGACAATCCGATGCGCACGGTCCAGATCCGCGGGGTGTACGACACCGACGCGATCAAGGACTTCAACGCCGTCGCCGCGGAACTTTTCAAGAAGCTGCGCGAGGTCCCGGGCGTGCTGAGCCCCGGGCTGGACCTGGGGGAACTCGAACGGGAGAAGGACCTGGCGGCGAACCTGAAGCCGTTCCGCTTCAACCTTTCCATCGCCAGCCCCGAACGCCCCATCGCGGTCGAGAAGGCCGAACCCGCGCCGCCGGCCAAGCCGCCCGAACCCGGGCCGGCTGCGGCGCCGCCCGCGGGCAAGACCGACGCGAAGAGCGAACCGGCCCCGGAAAAGAAGAGCTAGGAGACGACATGTTCGCGCGCAACAAGAACATCTTCGTCGTCGCGGGCATTCTGCTGGGCGTCTGGCTGGCCGCGTACCAGTTCGTGCTCGTGCAGCCCAACTGGGACAGCCGCCAGCAGGCGGTGAACGAGGCCCAGATGGACCTGGAGACCTGGCTGAAGAACTACAAGCCGGGCAAGGACACGCTGCCGCTGCCCGAGGCCGTCAAGAAGATCGCAAAGCAGGAGGAAGTGCTCGAGAAGGCCAGCCGCACGCTGAAGCAGATCGAGTTTTCGCAGGACTTCGGGCCGTACACGCTGGCGGGCGTCGGCGCGGGCGGCGACCCCAAGAACTACTTCGACAAGAAGCGCGCCGACTTGCGCGCCGAGATGCGCGACAAGCTGGGCCTCAAGCTCGGCGCGGGCTTCGACGACCTGGGCTTCCGCGGCAAGGTGCTGGAAGAAGACGTGCAACTGAACCTGATGCGCCTGTACGTGCTGCAGCGCTTCGGCGAATGCGCCAAGGAATGCGGCTTCACCGAGATTCAGGCGATCAACTACCCCAAGCACCGCCAGGTGCCGTACGCGGGCGCCGACGAGGACGTGAAAGTCGCGAACCTGTACCTGGTGCCGATCGAGGTGCGCTTCCGCGCCAACGAACGCCAGTTCGCGCAGATGCTGTACGAACTGCAGCGGCCGTCGGACCCGGGGCATTCGTACTTCGCGCTGAAGGCCTTTACCGTGGCGGTAAAGGACGCGAGCACCGGGATGGTGGACTGCTGGGTCGCCGCGGGCGCGCTGCTTTCGCCCAAGCAGGCCAAGGACCTGAAACTGGAAATCACCGAAGAAGAACGCCCCAGCGGGCCGGTGCGGCCGCAGATCAATCCGGACCGATACTAAAGAACCGAGGACGCGGCATGCTGGACCTGATCGACGAACAACTGGGACGCCTGCTCTTCGTGGCCGCGCTGGGCTTCAGCGTCGCGGTGGCCGTCGTCGGAGGCAGCACCGAGGCGCGCTTTCCCGACGAAGAGACCGTGAAGGACCACGCGGCCGTGCAGGTGCCGCTGGCCGCCGAGCAGTTGCTGCCCGCCGAGACGTACTTTCCCGAGCAGGACGCGGCGTATTACCGGGGGAGCGACACCTTCGTGTTCGTGAAGCCCAAGGAAGTGAAGCAGTACGAGGCGATCGACTTGGACGTCCCGCCCGCGGCCGTGATGCGCCCGCCCGGCGTGCTGCCCAGCCCCGGCCCATCGCTGGAAGGCACCGAGGGCCTGCCGCGCTGGGGCGAGGAACTCCCCGCGCCCCTACCCAGCGGCGAAGCCCCCAAGACCGGCAGCAAGTAGGCGCGTCCGTTCGAGCTTCAACCTCAAGCGCTATCGCACTTTCCGGAAATTTTCGATTCCCGCCGCGGTCTGGATTTGCCTCCCGAACGGAACGACCTAACGTACGGCTGTGGAAGGGGTTTCCTTTCCAGTAAGTCGGCTGGGAAGTTCAAATTGGAAGGCCCGGAAGGGCAGCATCCGCCGTCCCAAGAACGTCTTGTAAGCATGGAGGCCTGCATGCCGAATCGTCTGGTACCTGTTCTTCTAACGGTTTTGCTTGTTTACGGTTGCGCAAACGCGGCCGGCGTGGACGAAGACCTGTTCCGGATCCAGACGTACGACGAGGTGATCCTGAAGGACGGCACCTCGCTGAAGGGCACGATCATCGAGACCGACGACAAGGCGGTCGTGAAGATTCGCCTGCCCAGCAACGCCTCGCGCATCATTCAAAAAGAAGAGATTCGCGAGACGAAGCGCAAGTCGGGCCCGGACAACATTCTCGACAACATCACCACCAAGTACGGCAACGATCCGGTCAACCTGGCCGCGAACGTCCGCCACGCGCTTTCGCAGTACGGCGGGATCGAGGCCAAGGCGCTCGCGGTGCTGGAGAAGGCCTCCGCGAAGGGCCACAAGGACATCCTGATCCTGCTCTGCGAGCGGTACCTGAACGCGGGCAAGACCAGCGAGGCCGAAGGCGCCGCGAAGCGCCTGATCGAGCACAACTCGGGGCCCGACGGGCAGCGCCTGCTCGGCCTGGCGCTCTCGTCCATGGGCAAGAACGAGGAAGCGCTCGCGGCGCTGAAGAAGGCGAAGGAACTCGCGCCGGAGGACGAGGACGTGCTCGTGGCGCTCGCGCAGGTGCAGCTCGCGATGGGCAAGGCCGACGACGCCAAGAAGGTCTTCGACGACGCGCTGGCCAAGAATCCCAACCTGGCCTCGGCCAACGTGGGCCTGGGCTACGTGCTGCTGCGCAACGGCAGCTTCGCGGAGGCCGCGCAGGCGTTCGAAAAGGTCCCGTCCAACGCGCCCAAGCCGCAGTTGATCAAGGCCAAGATCGGGCTGGGCGCCTGCAAGATCATGCTCAAGGACTTCGACGCCGCGTACAAGCTGGGCGACGAGGCCCTGACGATGGACAACCGCAGCAGCCAGGCGTACGGGATCAAGGGCTTCGCGCGGCTGATGACCGGCGACGCGGCGCAGTTGCCCACGGCCTTCCGCTACATCGACGAGTCCCTGCACGAAGACCCCAACAACCCGCGCATGAAGATCATCAAGGCCGTGGCGCTCGACCGGGCCGCGCAGTTCGACGACGTGAACGGCAAGGGCGCGGAAGCCAAGACCAAGCGCGACGAGGCCGCCAAGATTCTGGCCGAGATGGACGGGATCAAGACCAACGACGCGTGGATCAAGTACCTGATGGCCGAACTGCGCTACGAACAGAAGGAATACGACCTGGCCTCGAGCGGCTTCGAAGAAGCCGCGCAACTGGCGCCGAACTTCGCGCCCGCGCACCAGGCCAAGGGCGCGCTGCTGCTGCGCAGCCGCAAGTGGACGGAGGCCGCGGACAGCTACAAAAAGGCCATCGCGCTCGACGGCAGCAAGGCCGACCACTATGCGGGCCTGGGCCTGGCGATGCTCGGCGCGACCAACCTGCCGGAAGCGCAGAAGCAGTTCAAGAAGGCCCTGGAGATCGACGCGCGCAACGTCCCGGCGCTCTGCGGGCTCGGCTACATCGCCAACTACGAAAAGGACGAGAAGCGCGCCAGCGAGATGTTCCAGCAGGCCATCGCGGCCGACGGCACCTGCGCCTACGCGGCGGACGCGCTCGCGCGCATCTTCGCGCAGCGCGACCTCCAGTTCGATTACCTCACCTTCGAGAACAACGCCGACCCCGCCGGCTGGTCGGCGAAGGGCGGCCGGCAGGTCAAGGCCACGGTGGCCAACGGCGCGATCCTGTTCTACGGCAGCCAGGGCATGACCGGGAGCGGCAAGATCGAGTACCACACGCCGCTGGAAGCGCGCGATTTCGTGCGGCTGGAAGCCGACTTTCAGGTGAGCCCCGAGAATGCCGGCATCCTGGGGCTGCGCATCGCCAGCCGCGCGGGCTCGGCGGTGAACTTCGAACTCGAGTTCGGCAAGGACAACGCGAAGCACATCGCCTACCGCTTCCGCGACTACAGCGGCACGCCGCCGGACTGGCACGCGCTGCCCGACCCCTGGCCCGACAGCGGGCGCGTGCGCCTGGCGATCGAGACCCAGGACCTGAAGACCGGCATGGTGGAACTCTTCGTCAACGGCGTCAGCAAGGGCAAGCTGCCGCTGAAGCTGACCAACCCCACGCGCATCACGGCGGGGATCGTCTGCGAACTGCCCGAAAAAGAAGCGATCGACGCCAAGGTGGACAACATCGCCCTGCTGCGCCGCAAACTGCCCGACGTGGAAGGCCCCAAGAGCGGCGAACTGATCCCGACCGACCCGAAGCAGGCCCCCAAGGAGGAGAAGAAGTGAGCGCCTCTGCCCGCCCGCGCGCCCGCGGCTTTACGCTGATCGAGATGCTCGTCGTCATCGCCATCGTCACGATCCTGGGCGGGCTGGTGCTGACGGCGCTGGCCACCGCGCGCAAGCGCGCCGCGATCCAGCGCCAGGAATCGCTGCTCAACACGCTGGAAAAGGCCTGCATCGAACGCTACGCGACCGATTTCAACGAATACCCGGCGTCCAACGGCAACGACGGCGTGCTGGGCGGCGAACAACTGCTCAAGGCGCTGATGACCAAGGACAAGGACGGCCCCTACCTCAAGCTCAAGGAATTCAAGACTCTGGACACGAACAACAACGGCAACGAGGAACTCGTGGACGAGTGGTACCACCCGCTGCGCTACGTCCACTTCCGCGACTACGGGCGCGAACCGCCCAACAAGAACAGCTTCCGACTCTGGTCGGTCGGCCCCGACGGCATCGACGACCCGCTCAACCCCGACGGCGACGACGTGGTGAACTGGAAGAAGGGCAAGGAAGACCACGAATGACCTTTCCGCCGCGCTCCGCCCGTGGGCCGGCCGTTGGACCGGCCGCGCGGGCCTTCACGCTCATCGAACTGCTGGTGGTCATCGCGATCGTGATGGCGCTGATGGGCATCGGAGCGGCGGCGTTCCAGCGGCAGTCGGCGCGCATGAAGGCCGACGCGGTGGCCTCGACGGTGGACACGGCGATCCGGCAGGCGCGGAATTCGGCGGTAAGCACGGGCGCGCCGGCCTTCGTCGAACTGGACGACCGGCACGACCCGCAGCGCGTGGTCGCGTGGGGCTACCGCGTGGTGGGGATGTGGCACTTCGAGGAAGGCGGCTTCGAGGCGCGCGGGGCCTTCAACCACATGGGCGTGATCCGCGGGTGCAAATCCGTGGAAGGCAAGGTCGGCAAGGCGCTCTACTTCGACGGCCGTTCCAACGTGGACTGCGGGAGCGACCCCGAGTTCGACCTTGAAGACGGCGGCTACCTGGAAGCGTACATCCTGGGCCTGACCGGCTTCGGTTCCAAGCAGTTCATCTTCAACAAGAAGAACGCCTACGGGCTTTCGGTCGCGCGCAACGGGCTGCTGACCGGCTTCGTCGGTTCGCAGGAGATCGTCGGCGACGTCTACAGCCTGCCGCCCAAGCGCTGGACCAAGGTCGGGTTCGCGTGGGACCGCAGGAATTCGCGGCTGCTGGTGGACGACGCGGTCGTGGCCGTCGGCCCGGGCATGCAGACGCCGGTCAACCACGAATCGCTGCTGGTCGGCGACGAACAGGCCTCCTTTATCGGCATGATCGACGAAGTGCGCGTGATGGCCGCGATCCCCGGGAACCCGGTCGAACTGGCCGGCGAGACGAAGATCCAGCACAACGCCGCGCCATGGAAGGCGATCCACTTCGCGCCCGACGGCGGGCTGGACGTGCGCTACCACACCGGGCCGATCACGGTCGATCTGATCCAGGGCGAAAAGAAGCGCAGCCTCTTCGTCTCGATGCTCGGCCTGACCAAGAAGAGCGAAGTGATCAGCCTGGCCAAGGACCTGGACCAGGAGGACAACGGCAAGCCGGTCAAGGCCACGCCGCCTCCGCCGCCGCGCAAGGCGCTGCTGCCCGCGGCCCCGCGCAAGCCGCTCCAGCCGCCCAGCGACACCGAAGAATTCGGCAAGACGCCCGAAGCCAAGACGGGCGAAGCCAAGCCCCCCGCCGAGGAATCCAAGCCGGCGGAGGCCAAGACCGACGAAGCCAAGACGGAGGCCCAGCCATGAAGGCCGTACGCACCCGCGCCTCGCGCGCCCGCCGCGGCGTGGCGATCATCATGGTCATGGTGGTGCTCTCGGGGCTGGTAGCCCTGGCCGCGCCGTTCGTGCTCTCGATGCTGCTGCAAAGCCGGTCGGCGCGCAGCGACCTGACCGAGGCGCAGGCGCGCGCGGGGGCCGAAGCGGCCGTCGATCACGCCATCGCGCAGCTTCACCGGCTGGTGAAGATGCCCGGCTACGACCCGACGCCCGACGTGGACACGCTGGACGAACTGAAGATCGACTGGACCATGCCCGGGGTGGACGTGAAGGTGCAGGATCCCAACGGGCTGCTCTGGTCGGCCAAGGTGGAAGACGAGCAGGGCAAGATCAACATCCAGACCGCCCCGCCTGCGCTGATCGGCAACCTGCTCAACGCCACGACCCTGAGCGAACGCACCGACAAGGGCGCGGGCGTGCTGATCGTGGACGACGGCAGCGCCTTCTGGGACGACGGCGATCCCGGGACGGTGGACGGCTTCGTGCGCATCGGTTCCGACACGGTGGCCTACACGAGCGTGCAGGGCAACACGGTGGTGCTGGCGCCGCAGGGCGATTACGCGCTGCTGAACAACCACAACCAGGGCGCGCTGGTCTACGACGGGCGCGCGGCCTGGATCGCGGACTACAAGTTCCGGCCCGGGAGCAACGAGTTCCGCCCGTTCCGCTCGATCTACGAGATCAAGTCGGCCGGCGGCGGCAACCCGGCGCTGGCCGTGCGCCCCGACGAGTTCGCGCGCGTCGAACGCTTCCTGACCATCGACAGCGGCCTGGAAGGCCCGCTGTGGGGGCGCGCCGAACGGATCAGCGAGCAGAGCTTCGAGGGCGACCGGCAGTGGTTCACGGTTGAAAACGGGAGCGGCTTCGGGCCCGGGGCCTTTGTCCGCTTCATCCAGAACGGGCGCACCGTCACCCACGTGCGCATCGACGCGGTGCGCGTGCAGCAGCGCACGGGCTGGACGGTCTTCCACACCGAGCTGCCCGTGGGCGTGAGCGTGAACGGCTCGGGCGTGGGCAACGACGTCTTCGTCTCGCCGATGCTCTACCATCCGATCAACTTGAACACGGCCTCGCCCGACGTCGTCTACGCCTGCGTGCTGGGCGTGGCGCTGGCCGGGAGCACCGAGCCGGTGAAGTCGGGCACCGCGCGCCTGCTGGCCGCGCACCTGACCGAACGGACCTACGCCAACAGCGACGACATCTACAAGGCGCTCGACGAGGCCTGCCGCAAGGGCATCCTGACCGCCCCGCAGCGCGACGCGGTGTACATCAACGCCACCGAATACAACAGCCCCAAGCTGCGCAGTTCGACGGTGCCCTTCTGCTACCGCGGGTACGGCAGCTTTACGGTCGAAGGCACGGGCATCGTGAACTCGGGCAACGGCCTGCAGCTCGCGCGCCACACCATCCGCCAGGTGGTCACGCTGCCCAGTCCGCCGCCGGGGCGCTTCAAGCTCGAGACGCAGGAACAGTTCCAGAAGCTGGTCGATCAGGGCATGGGCGCGCGGGTGGTGACGTGGCCCATCGCCATGCCGCCGACCGGCGGGAAGTACCGGCGCTCCACGATCGCGCGCCAGCCCGATCCCAACCGCGGCGACGTGCGCCTGAGCGTCGGGGAGTGCGGGCCGCACGGCGTCCCCGGCGAATGGATCGACCACTGCGACGACCCGAACCAGCGCTGCTACGTGCAGGAAGGCTACGACTACCAGCAGCACGGGAAGTTCGTCACGCCGGGCGTGCCCGGGCCGAACGGCTACATGCCGACCACCGGCTGCGAACTGTGGGTGAAGCCCAACGGCGGCGGGCAGATGTTCTTCTACGACCAGGGCGAGGATTCCGAGCGCAACCGGGTCTCCTTTTATTACCAGCCGGGCGAAGGGCTGGTGGTGCGCATCTTCGACGCCGGTCTGGAAGGCAATTTCTCGCAGTTCACCTACCCCGCGCAGCTCGACGGCAACACGTGGCACCACGTGGCGGCCTCCTGGCGCAGCGGCTATATCCAGGGGCAGGAAGTGCGCCTGGACGGCCAGTTGCTGCCGAGCAAGAACGGCGACGTGAAGTTCACGCCCGGGACGCGGCTTTCGGGCGACATCAAGGAAGACGACACCGAACTGGACCTCGACGACGGCTCCGACCTGCCGATCCGCGGCGCGATCAAGATCGGCGAAGAGATCATCGAGTTCGAACGCTCCGGGAACAGCCTGAAGAACCTGGTGCGGGGTTCGCGCATGTCCACCGCGGCCGCGCACCTTCAGGGCGAATACGTGATGCTGTACGGCTACGCCTGCCCGCTGGCGGGCGACCTGCCGGTGGGCGGCGGGCTGCTGGCCGAACGCATCGAGAAGCCCAACAGCGGCGGCCTGCTGACCACGCGCGTCAACCACCCCGCCCCGCCGAACAAGGTCGATTTCGTGGCCCACGACGAGACGGCCAAGCTGCCCGTGCTGGACGCGACGGACTTCCCGCCTTCGGGGTACGTGATCGTCAGCGGCGAAGTGATCTACTACAGCAAGCGTTCGGCGACCGCGCTGGAAGGGCTGGAGCGCGCGCAGACGGCCAGCGGGAATTCCGGCAAGGCGCGCAACCTGAAGCACAACTCGCAGGTGCACCTGATCAGCTTCGAGGTGAACAAGCACGACCAGTACGAGAACTCGGGCGTGGTGCAGATCGACAACGAAGACGACGACACCGTGGTGGAATGGATCGCCTACGGCGAGAAGAAGACCACGGACGGGAAGCGCTACCTGATCGCGCGCACGGGGTCGAACGGCCCGGCCACGATTCAGCAGGGCGACCCGCCCACGACGCTGAACAACGAACGCAGCGTGTACGTCAGCGAGTTCCGCGGGCGCATGGGCACCAGCCCGGCGATGGCGCACGAGAAGAAGGCCAAGGTGATCCCGGTGGTGCGCATGAGCGGCCCGCAGAACGGCCACGCGCTCTCGCCCTTCGGCGCCGGCATCAGCAACGTCTCGGTGCTGACGCGCGGGCAGGCCGACGGCGACGTGCGCTGGGTGAAGCGCGCCTTTACCCACCAGTTCCCCAACTGGAACATCCGCTACGACAACACGGGCAAGGCCGTCTCGGCGACCTTCGCCGGCTGGGGCTTCGAATACTGGGCGGGGCTGAACGACTTCGTCTCGCGGCGCTACAACGCCAACGTCAGTCGCTTCCTTAAATTCCCCAGCGGCGAACTGCCCGACGTCAGCGACACCCAGCGCCACGTGGGCGAATCGATGGACGGCGAATCGCCCATCAGCGGCTGGGTGGACGAGATCAAGGTCGTCCCGCTGCAGAGCCTGGGCGGGAAGATCGCCATGGACCTGGCCGGCACGGTGCTGAAGGCCGGCGACGGCGACGTGCTGATCGAGACCGTGGACGCCTGGCCGCGCCCCGGCAACAGCCAGTACAACCCGAACTGGCCGCAGAACGGCGGCATCATCAAGATCGAAGACGAACTGATCTCGTACACCTCCGCCGGCAACGCCTCGGTGCAGTACTACGCCGACGTGCTCCCGACCCGCAAGCTCAAGGCCGAACGCCAGGCGAAGAACCCCGTCACCGGCGGGATGGAAGACCACGCCAACATCCATTCGAAGACGGTGGTGCGGCTGAGCGGCCTGCAGCGCGGCGTGCTGGGCACCAGCGCGGCCGACCATCCGCCCGGCGCGCACGTGATGCTGCACGACGCCGCGCCGATCTCGACGCTGGTGGGCGCGATGTCGGCGACGAACGACGCCTTCCACGTCAAGGACGCGCGCGGCTTCCCGCAGGAAGGCTACGCGTGGATCGGCGGCGAGGTGCTCTCCTGGACCAAGCGGCAGAACCTGAATTTCACCGGCTGCCAGTATTTCCGCGGGCGCTTCGGCACCGGCCCGGAAGGGCACATGGACGGCGAGGTCGTCCAGGCGATTCCGTTCCGCTACTGGGACCGCGCGCCGGTGGAATACGACGGCGACGGCATCGCGTACTTTCAGGCGGGCTACCACTGCGAAGGCGCGATCTGGGAGACCGTGGAACTTTCGGCGCTGGCCGGCGCGGGCAGCATGCTGCCCAACTACTGCAAGCCGCGCATCCTGGCGCGCTTCGACAGGCAGCCGGGCTGGGACAGCGTGCCCACCGGGCGCGAAGGCGGCCTGTACGAGTTCGGCGGGCAGGGCTCGTTCACGCTGCGGGGCACGGCGCCCGGCGGCGGCGTGAAGGCGAACCAGATCGAAATCCGCGTCTACTGGCAGTACTTCCCGGGCGCGTGGCTCACCTCGTCCGACTGGAAGCGCACCTTCGCGCTCGACCGGCTGCGCGCGACGTACCGCAGCCCGCTGGTCTTCCGCCGCCGCGACGAGATCGAGAAACGCTGACGCGCCCATGACCGCACGCGCCGCCTTCCGCCGCCGTCCCCGCGCCGCCGTTCGCGCGCGGGGGCTCACGCTTGTCGAGGTGATGATCACGCTCGTAATCTTCGTCGCGCTGGCGTGGATGATGCTGCTGATCGTGCAGGAGATCGTGAAGGGCTGGACGCGCGCGGAGCGGCAGCGCGTGGTCTACGAACGCGCCGCGGGCGCGATGGACCGCATCGTGGACGACCTCTCGGCCGTGCAGTGCACCGAGCCCCCCGGCGTGGACCAGGTGCTCGTGCGCTTCATCGGCGACATCAGCCCCAAGTCGGGCGCGCAGCGCATGATGTTCGTGCGTTCGTTCGAGGCCGGGCCCGAGCGCGCCCTGACGCTCTTTGCCGGCGACGGGCGCAGCAACGACATCCGCTTCGAACCGCCGGACGACGACGACTCGAAGAAGAAGGCGCCGCCCCCGTCGCGCGGCGCGGTGGACCAGGACTACTACACCGGCAAGAAGGTGGGCGACTACCGCGCGCTGGGCGGGATGGCGCAGGTGGCGTACTTCGTCGAAGACCAGACGCTGTACCGTTCGATCCGCGCGCCGGCGGACGGGAAGTTCGCCGACATTCTGACGCCGCAGGCCGGGACGCCGATGGTCACGGACGTGCTCTACTTCGCGCTGGATTACTGGAGCCAGTACACCTACGACTGGAACGAGCCGCCCAAAGGCTCGAAGTCGCGCGGGCCGGAAAAGATCTGGGATTCGACGCGCGGCCTGGGCGGGCTGCTGGGCAAGTTCGTCCTGCACCGCGACGGGAGCGTGGACGACCCCGAGGACGACGTCTTTCCCATGAAGGTGCGCATCACGATCACGGTCGATTCGCCCATGCCGCGCTGCACCTTCACCAAGCTGGAGGAAGACATCGGCGGCAACGACGGGATGGTCTTCGTCGAATCGACGCAGGGCTTTCCCAAGGGCGGCACGCCCGATTCGTACATCCTGATCGGCGACGAGTGGGCGCATTACAAGGAAAAGACCGACGAGGCCTTCAAATGCGACCTGCGCGGCGCGCGCGGCACGGTGAACAAGGACCACGCGGTGGGTTCGGTCGTGCGGCGCGGCGAGACCTTTTCGCGCGTGGTCTTCATCAACGGGCACCGCGAAGACTGGGTGAAGGACGAAGATTACTGGGCCCGCAAGAACAGCCAGCAGTCCGGGCGCGCGAGAAGGGGGAACTGAGCGATGCGCTTCCGTTCCGCCCGCGCGCGCGGCATGACCCTGATGGAGGTGATGATCGCGACGGCGATCCTCGTCTTCGGGCTCGTGGCGATCTTCGGGGCGCTCCAGGCGGGCCTGAACACCCACAAGCGCGCGCGGGACGAGACCAACGCGGCCTTCGTCGGGGCGAGCGTGATGGCCGAACTGCGCACGATCTTTTCGCAGGGAGCGGAACCGACGCCGATCCCCGAGACGGCCCCGCGGCAGAGCAGCGACTACCCCGATTACTACTACGCCGTCACGTTCAAGGACATCACGCCTTCGCGCGGGGTCCGGGGCGGGCCGGCGCTGGGGCGCGAGTTCTTCGTCGAAGTGAAGGTGACGTGGCGGGAGAAGTCCGACGACCGCAAGTGGATCGCGTTCAACACGGTGATGTTCAAGCGCAGCGAGCGCTGAGGCGTCAGGAGGCGCGCGGGTCGGGCTTCTTCAGCGGCGTCACCATCACCTTGTCCACGCGGTTCCCGTCCATGTCCACGACCTCGAAGCGGAAGCCGCCCCATTCGAAGCTGTCGGTCGTGCGGGGCATGCGCCCGAGCTGCGTCATCAGGAAGCCGCCCAGCGTCTGGTAGTACCCGCGGTCCTCGTTGGGCAGCGCCTTGATCCGGAAGACTTCCTTGAAGCGCCCGACCGGCACCAGGCCGTCGAGCAGCATCGAGCCGTCGGCGCGCCGCACGATCATCTCTTCGTCGTGTTCCTCGACGCCCGGCAGGTCGCCGACCATGGCTTCGAGCACGTCGATCACGGTCACCACGCCCTGGATGCTGCCGTACTCGTCCACGACGAGCGCCAGGTGCTTGCGCGCCTGCTTGAAGAGTTCCAGGAGGTTCAGCCCGGTCATGCTCTCGGGCACGTAGAGCGGCTTGATCAGGCGCGCGCCCAGGTCCACGGGCTGGTGCGCGTCGGCCGCGGCCCACAGATCCTTGACGGAGGCCAGCCCGAGCACGACGTCCAGGCTGCCCTGGCAGACGGGAAAATAACTGTGGTGGCTCTCGGCCACGCGAGCCATGTTCTCGGCCAGGGGGCGGGCGGTGTCGAGCCAGACGATGTCGCTGCGCGGGGTCATCAGGCCGCCGACGCGCGTGTCGCCCAGGCGGAAGACGTTCTTGACGATGTCCTGCTCGGCCGGTTCGAGCACGCCGGCGTTGGTGGCCTGCTCGACCATGATCTTGATCTCGTCCTCGGTCACGGGAGCGTCGGCGGGCGGGCGGACGCGCATGAGCTTGAGGATCAGGCTGGTGCTCGCGCCCAGCAGCCAGACCGCGGGCGAGGTGATGCGGGCGAGGATGCGCATCGGCCCGGCGACGGCGGCGGCGATCGCCTCGGGGGCGCTGAGCGCCAGGCGCTTGGGGACCAGTTCGCCCACGACCAGCGAGACGAGGGTGATCGCGACGATGGTGACGCCCAGGGCGAGCGGTTCGCGGTAAGGCGCGAGGAGAGGGATCGTGTTCATCCAGGCCGACAGTTCCAGCCCGATGCTCCGGCCGCTGTACGCGCCGACGCCGATCCCGATCAGGGTGATGCCGATCTGGACGGTGGAGAGAAAATCGCCGGGGTTGGTGGCAAGGTCCAGGGCCGCGCGCGCGCCCTTGTGGCCGTCGAAGGCGCGCTGCTGCAGCCGCGCGCGCCGCGAGGAAACGATCGCCATCTCCGACATGGCGAAGACGCCGTTGGCCATCAGCAGGGCCAGGACCAGCAGGCATTCGAACAGGACGTCTAGCATAGGGGCCTCCGGGGTACGTCTAAGACGCGCGCCGCGGCCATAGCTTCACCTTCCCCGGGATTTCCCGCAACGGCGCAAAAAGACGCCGGTTCACTAGCCGGGCGCTCCCGGGTCCGTAGAATGCGCGCATGAGCACTCCGCATGGCGTATTCCCCACGGCGCCCGCCCTGCCGCCCGAACTGGCCATCCGGCCCGTCGGCGGGCCCGTCAACTTCGAGATCGCCGTTCCCGGTTCCAAGAGCATCACCAACCGCGCGATGATCTGCGGCGCGCTGGCCGACGGGCCGGTGACGCTCACCGGCGGGCTGTTTGCCGACGACCCGCATTACATGGCCGAAGGCCTGCGCGCGCTCGGCTTCAGCGTCCAGGCCGATCCGGCCTCGGGGCGCATCCGCATCGAAGGCCAGGGCGGCAGGATTCCGGCCGCGGACGCGGACCTGTTCGTCGGCAACGCGGGCACGGCGATGCGCTTTCTCTCGGCCTTCGTCTGCCTCGGCCGGGGACGCTACCGGCTGGACGGCACCGCGCGCATGCGCGAACGCCCCATCGCCGACCTGATCGACGGCCTGCGCGGCGTGGGCGTGAAGGCGCGCTGCGAGTTCGAGAACGGCTGCCCGCCGGTGATCGTGGAAGCCGCCGGCCTGCCCGGCGGGACCGCCCAGGTGGACGGGAGCCGCAGCAGCCAGTACGTGAGCGCCCTGCTGATGGCCGCGCCCTACGCGGCCTCGCCCCTGACCGTCGAAGTGACCGGCGAGTTCGTCTCGCGCCCGTACGTGGAACTGACGCTCCGCACGATGTCCGACTTCGGGCTGCTCACAGCCACCGAAGGCCAGCGCAAGTACTCGCCCACGCACGGCGTCACGTACCGGCCCGGGGTGTACGCGATCGAAGGCGACGCGACGGCGGCCAGCTACTTCCTCGCCGCGGCCGCGATCCTGGGCGGGCGGGCCTGCGTGACCAACCTGCGCGCCGATTCGCCGCAGGGCGACGTGCACTTCGCCTCGATTCTGGGACGCATGGGCTGCCGCGTGCGGCAGGGCATCCTGGCCGGCGGGCGCGGGATCGAGGTCTCGCGCGATCCCAAAACGCCGCTCAAGGCCGTGCACGTGGACCTGAACGACATGCCCGACGTCGCGCAGACGCTCGCCGCCGTGGCGCTCTTCGCCGAAGGCACTTCGCACTTCATCAACATCGGCAACCTGCGCATCAAGGAGACCGACCGCCTGAAGGCGCTCGCGCAGGAACTGACGCGGCTGGGCGCGGACGTCGAGGAAGGCCCGGACGAACTCGAGATCACCCCCGGCCCGCCCAAGGACGCCGCGGTGGAGACCTACGACGACCACCGCATGGCGATGGCGCTGGCGCTCGTCGGCCTGGGGCGCCCCGGCGTGACGGTGAAAAACCCGGCCTGCGTCGCGAAGACGTACCCCGGGTACTTCCAGGATCTGGAAAAGCTGAGCGCCTCGCGCGCCTGACCGCCTTCGGGACCCGTTCGAAACCTACGCCGGCAGGCGAAAGTTCACGCCCAGCGCGTCGCAGATGCGGTAGGTCAGCGGCTCCGCGTTCTTCCACCCGCCGCAGTATTCCGGCGTCAGGCACAGCGTGAACATCTCGATGCGGCCGGCCTTCCAGGCCTCGGCCAGCGGCGCGAGCGTGTCCTGCACGTACGCTTCCGAGAAGAGCGGCTTCATCTCGTAGTCGCCGGTGAGGTAGAAAAAGAAGTCGAGGTCCAGGTTGACGACCCAGCCGCCGGTGGCGCGGAGCGCGTGGCGCAGCGAGGTGTAGTGGAAGGTGTGCCAGACGTCGAAGTCGCCCGGAATCTTCGGCTTGTCGCCGATCTGGTGGGTGTGAAAGAAGGAGCGTTCGAAGACCGTCGGGTGCAGCTCGTAGAACAGCGTCAGGTAGTTGTCGTAGCGGAAGAGGAACTCGCCGGGCTTGCCCGGCATCGGGACGTTCAGGTATTCGTCGAGCGAAAGCTTGGCGATGTCCGCGGGCCAGGCCGCGCGCCAGGGTTCCTCGAAGGCCATCGTGTCGTAGTGCGCGTCGATGTGGTAGTAGTCGTAGCTCTTGCCCGGCTTGAATTCCCGCGCCCAGCACCACAGCGCCGAACGGTGGTTGTCCATCACGTAAAAGGGCCCGTCGCGCCAGACGAAGTTGGTGACGTACGGCCCGGTGTCGTGCCGGCCCTTGAACGGAATCAGCCACTCGCCCATGGCGCGCTCCTTTAATAAGCGCGGGGCAGATTCGTCATCTGCCCCGCGGCCCGTCTGTACGCATGCGACCGGACTAGACGCGGTGCAGCTTGGTCACGCGGCCGTCGTTGATCCATTCGACGAGGTAGATGTTGCCGCTGCCGTCCACGTGGATGCCGTGCGGGCTGGTGAAGTGCCCGGGGCGGCGCCATTCGTGCTTGATGTTCGGCCAGCCTTCCATCTTCCAGCCTTCGAAGGTCTCGCCGACGTGGCAGATCAGCTTGTCGTTCTTGTCGAGGATCGTGACGCGGCTGTGCAGGTCGGGGATGTATATCTCCTCGCCGTACGCCACGGTCGTGCAGGGCTTCATCACGATGCCGACGCCGGTGATCTTGACGAACTTGCCGTCGAGGTCGAAGTACTGGAGGCGGCTGTTGCCGCGGTCGCTGACCAGGACGAGCGGCTCCTTGCCGCGGCGGTCGATCATGATGCCGTGGCAGTTGCTGAGCTGCCCCTTGCCGCCGCCGGGCCCGCCGAAGCTGCGCTTGTAGTTGCCCTTCACGTCGTAGACGTGAATCCACGGCTGGCCGTAGCCGTCGGCGACGAAGACGAGCCCTTCCTTCACCGCCACGGCGGTCTCGGTGGGCTGGAAGAGGCGCCAGTCGCTCTCGTAGACCTGCGGCATCGGCGGCGTGGTGATGGCCCAGACGACCTTGCCGTCGAGCGTGGTCTTGACCACCATGCGCTGGTTGGTCGTGGAGAGGTACAGGTATTCCTGGCCGTCCTTCTCCTTGGTCAGGTGCAGGCCGTGCGCGCCCGCGGCGTAGGCGTTGCCCCACGACGTGAGCAGCGTGCCGTCGGGATCGAAGACGTACATGCTGTTGCGGCTGGCGTTGTGGATGTAGATGCGGCCCGCCGCGTCTTCCACCACGCCGTGCGTGTAGCCGTAGGTGCGGCCGGGCGGAAGCGTGCCCCACGATTCGTCCCATTCGTACGTGTGCGATCCACCGCCGATTTGCATGGCAACGCTCCTTGGTTGGGCCCCGGTTTCGATTCCGTTTTGAGAAAGCCCGCTGAAGGTAGTGGTAGCGTGTGGATGCGTCAAATGACGGAGTAATGGGTTGGCTGGTTGATGGGTTGGCTGGTTGATGGGTTGGCTGGTTGATGGGTTGGCTGGTTGGCTCGTTAACTGGTTGGCTGGTTCTTGGTTCATGGTTCGTGGTTCGTGGTTCATGGTTCGTGGTTCGTGGTTCTTGGTTCTTGGTGTCTTGGTTCTTTGGTTCTTTGGTTCTTTGGTTCTTGGTTCTTTGGTTCTTTGGTTCTTTGCGTCTTTGGTTCTTTGCGTCTTTGCGTCTTTGCGCGAACCATGCCGTTCTCCGAGCCCACTTTATGTTTCGAAGCGTTCGCGCTAGAATGCGCGCGTCCCCGGAGGAAATCGCGATGCCTCAGACCGACGCGAAGTACATGGTCGCGCAGCTCGACGAGGTCGATCCCGTGCGCTGCCCGTGCGGCTTCAGCCGGCGCGCCTTCGCCACGCCGGACAATGCCGTCGCGACGATGCATTACGTGGAGATCACCGAGGACGCGCGCGTCCACTACCACAAGAAGCTGACCGAGATCTACCTGATCCTGGAAGGCGAAGGCTACATGGAACTGGACGGCGAGAAGGTGCCCGTGAAGCCGATGACGACGGTCTTCATCAAGCCCGGCTGCCGCCACCGCGCCGTGGGCAAGCTGAAGATCGTGAACGTCCCGGTCCCCGCGTTCGATCCCCACGACGAGTGGTTCGACTGATCGCCTCCCGCGCCGAGGCCGGCCGCCGCGGGCGCTGGGCGCAAATGCGTGGTCCTCTTCTTGGAAGAGCGCGGGATTCCAGTAGGATGGCCGCTCCTACAAGGCAGGCAAGGCTCGTACTCAACCGGGAGTTCCGGCGCGCATGAACGGACTGGTGTTGCTTCAGGGCGCTCCCGCCCAACGCGGCGAAACGATGGGCCGCGCGCAGTCGGAGATGCTCAAGGTTTCGGCGGAAATCTACAAGCAGC
>JAHCJK010000052.1 GCA_026184295.1 Planctomycetota bacterium | reverse complement strand
CGGCTCGTACAGGCCGTACGCGCCCAGGTCGTAGACGAGCAGCCCCAGGCTGAGCCCCAGGATCGCGAGGTCCGCAATCGAAGGTGGGGTCTTGGCGCTCGTCGGACGGGCGAGGAGCGGATCGGAGGCTTCGGACATGGGGCGCTAACATATAAAGGGTGCGCGCGTCGGTCCAATGGCTTTCGAAGCACGCGTGCATTGCGGCCTTCAAAGCCCTCGTGTTTCCGTTGAGAACCCTACGAAAACGAGTAACCTGGAGGCTTCCTAGGTTTTACTTCATGCACATTCGCGTGGTAGGCTGTATGTAGTCTATGCGGTATGCAACTCGCGAGGAGAACGGCCTTGGGCGAAGATCCCATCAAGTGGGTGACGAAGTACGAACAGATCGAGCGGATGATCCGGGAACGGATCGCCAAGGGCGAGCTGAAGCCTGGCGACAAGCTTGAGTCCGAGGAAGTGATCGCGGGCAAGCTGGGCGTCCACCGCTTTACCGTGAACAAGGCGCTGGCCAGCCTGGTCCGCGAAGGTCTGCTCCGCCGCGTGCAGGGGCGCGGGACGTTCGTGGCCGAGACGAACGGGCAGCCGCAGGCGGGCTCGGTGGCCGTGCTCTATTCCTCGACGACCGACCGGCTGCCCAAGGACATGTTCTTCGGCAACATTCTGCGCGGGCTGCGCGAGGAGAGCGGCGTGGACGTGACGCTGCTCGGCATGCCGCGTTCGTCCGGCGGCCTGCCCGGCCCGCCGCTCGACCAGATCAACTTCGAACGCTTCTCGGGGCTGGTGCTGCTGGAAGTCTTCGACGAAGAGTACATCGCCAAGGCCAAAAAGGCCTCGCCCGTGCCGCTGGTGGTCATCGACTTCGACCCGCAGCGCGTCGCGGTGGACCACGCCGTGCAGGACAACTACGGCGCCGGCAAGCAGGCCACGCAGTACCTCCAGAAGCTCGGCCACAAGCGCATCGCCCACGTCGGCGAACCGCCCGCCTCGAAGAAGCAGTTCGTCGATTCCGCCTGGCAGGAACGCCGCCGCGGCTGGGAAGACGCGATGGCCTCGAGCGGGCTCTCGGCCGAGGAACTCGACAGGCTCTTCCTGCAGCTCCCGGGCCGCGGCTGGCCGGGCGCGCCCGAACACATGAAGGCGATCCTGTCCCTGCCGCCGGATCGGCGCCCGACGGGCATCTTCTGCGCCACCGACGACATCGCGATGTACATGATGCGCACGGCGCTCGAAGCCGGCGCCTCGGTGCCCGGCGATTTCAGCTTTATCGGCTTTGGCGGCAGCGAGGCCGGCCCGCTGATGCGCCCGTCGCTGACGACCTTCATCGCGGATGTTTCCGAGATGGGCCGCTGGGCGTTCCGCCGCCTGAAGGCCCTGCGCGAAGGCGCCGACCCGATGCCGCAGCGCCACGTGATCCCGGTCAAGATGATCGAGCGGGAATCGTGCGGGCGAAACTCCGCATAAGCTTCGGTTCGCTGGCATCTTTTGTGCAAGAAGCGCCTGCCTGAGTGCGTCCATACCTTGAGTGGGCGGGATTTGCTCAAAAAGCACGCGTGCAATCTGTTGGATCGCGAGCCGACTGGGCAGATTTCAAAGCTGTGCGTTGCGACCCGCCGCGGGGCTCGATACCATAGGCCGGACCAAGGTGGGGGTGCCGACACCTTTATGCGATTGCCGCCGCGAACTTCCCCGCCCCGCCCCGCCCGCTTGGCTCCAAGCGTCTTCTCCATCCTGATCCTGGCCCTTGCGGCCCGGCCGGGCGCGCTCGCAGCCGAAGAGGTTGAACCGGTCGCGCCGGAAGTCCCCGAGGCGGTGCCGGAGCAGCTCCCGGTGGACGAACTGGCCAGCCAACTGCTGCGGCAGGTCAAGGACGGCGAAGGCGAAGAGATCTGGGAGCCGGTCGGCCGGCTGGTGCGGCTGGCCAAGTCCTACGGGGCCAAGGTCACCGAACGGCTCGAGGCGGAACTGGCCAGCCCCAACGAGAAGCTGCGCCTCGGCTGCGCCCGCGCGCTCTGCCAGTTGAACGCCCTCGAACGCGCCAAGCCGGTCCTGCTGGACATGCTCAAGCACGGCGCCTCGGCCGAAATCCGCCGCCTGGCCGCGAACAGCATCTACCTCGCCCCCATCCTCTCCGAAGACAAGGACACCGGCGACGCGCTCAAGGACGCGCTCACGCAGGAGAAAGACGCCTTCACCCGCATCGCGATCTCGCGCACGCTCTGGCAGATCGGCGGGCGCGGCGAAGGCAAGCAGGAACTGGCCACGCTGATGCGCGCCGCGCCTGAAAAGTCCGTGCGCGACGAGGCCGCGCTCACGCTGGCCGAGATGGGCTACCTGCGCTCCAAGGACGACTGGGCCGGGCGCACCGACGAACAGCTCTTTCGCGACGTCTTCGTCGCCGTGGTCACGCTGGCGCTCGAACCGACCGCCCGCGGCCAGCGCGCCCTGGTGCTCTACCGCGGCGTCGAAGAAGCCGGCAGCGGGCGCTCCAGCGACCCCAAGATGCGCCGCGGCGAACTGCTGATGCGCGAGGTCCTTACGTACATCCGCCGCGCGTACCCCGACCAGGAGCGCAAGCTCTTCCCGCTCGAGAACGTCGCCAAGGAAGACCTGAAGGCCGGCGCCGTGGGCGAAAAAGTCCGCGCGGCCCTGAAGGCCAAGAACATCATGCTCGCCGACGACGCCGCCCTGACCGAGCCCAAGCCCGGCCAGTGGATGATCTCCGACGACGAGATGCACCTCTTCACCGTGAAAGAAGAGGAAGGCGCGCTGGTGCTCTACGAAGACCGCACCAACCTCGACCGGCTCTTCGAGAACGCCAGCAAGGGCCTCGTGGACAGCCTCGATCCCTTCAGCCAGTACCTCGACCGCGACGAAGTGCAGTCCACGCAGGAGATGCTGCGGCAGGATTACGGCGGCATCGGCGCGTACGTGGGCGTGCGCGACCGCGTCTTCACCGTCATCAGCCCCATCTACAACTCGCCCGCCGACAAAGCCGGCCTCAAGTCGATGGACGCGATCCTGGAAGTGGACGGCGAGAAGACCGACGACATGATGGACAAGGGCGGCATGGGCCGCGTGATCACGAAACTGAAAGGCCCGCCCGGCACGCCGGTGAAGGTGAAGTTCTACCGCCGCGGCTTCGCCAAGCCCATGGACGTCACGATCGTCCGCGACACGATCAAGGTGGACAGCGTCTACTACGCGATGCTCGACGGCGGCATCGGCTACCTGCGCCTGACGCGCTTCGGCGAACGCAGCACCGAGGAAGTGGAGGAGGCGCTCGAAGAACTGGTCGTCAAACGGAAGGCCAGGGCGCTGGTCTTCGACCTGCGCAACAACCCCGGCGGGCTGCTGCGCACGGGCGTGGAGATCGCCGACCGTTTCCTGGCGGGCAACCGCCTGATCGTCTACTCCGAAGGGCAGAAGGAATTCTCGCCGCGCAAGGAGTTCTTCTCCACCGGCGGCGACGAGGACGAGAAGCTGCCCATGGTCACGCTCGTCAATTCGGGCTCGGCCTCGGCCAGCGAGATCGTCGCCGGCGCGCTGCAGGACCACAAACGCTCCATCCTGATCGGCGAAAAGACCTACGGCAAGGGCTCGGTGCAGCAGATCATTCCGCTCCGCGCGACCAACAGCCAGACGCAACTGCGCCTCACCATCGCCAAGTACTACCTGCCGAGCGGGCGCTGCATCCACGGCCTGGGCATCGAACCGGACCTCAAGGCCGCCCTGGAAGACAGCGACGACTGGACCTACCGCAAGCTGCAGGAGTACGCCGCGAAGCACCTCTTCGAGGACTTCGCCCAGAAGCTTTGGGAAGCCGACAAGGAACTGGCGATGAAGCTGGCCAGGGACGACCAGCGCAAGACCGATCTCTACCCGGGCTTCGAGGACCTCTATAAGGGCATCGATCCGCGCGTGGACCGGGACGACGTGCGCGGCGAAGTCCGCCGCATCCTCCGCCGCATGACGCAGGACGAACAGAAGCACGAATTCGCCTGCGACCTGGAGACCGACGAGGTCCTCCAGCGCGGCGTCTACGAGACCCTGAAAAAGCTGAACGTGGACCCGGCCACCATCGCCGCGTACAAGGAACTCCCCGCGAAGTTCGAGAAGAAGGAAGAACACCCCGCCGGCGCCATGCTGCCGCAGGACGGACAGGCCAAGTAGCCCCGCCAAACCCTGGCCGGATGCCGCGGCCGGGCAGGCTTCGCGCGCCAATCGTCCATTGTCAATCGTCCGTCGTCAATTAAAGTCCACCTCCAATCGCGGCATTCCACCACCAACAAGCGCCTTAAGGGAGAACCTTCATGGACGGCCACACGGACATTCGCATCGGCACGCTCGCGCCGGGCAACAAGGGCGGGAATTACCTGCGCCAGATCATTCCGCACGGCTTCGAAAGCTTCGAACTGACCTTCTGGAAGCACATCGACGTCGATCTGAAGAAACTCGCGGCCGACGTGAAGCAGACGCTCGACGAGACCGGCCGCACCGCCGTGATCAGCTCCGTCGGCGTCTACGGCAACCCGCTGGTGGACCCCAAGACCGCCAGGGATTGGGCGCGCCTGATCGACGCGGCGGAAAGCTTCGGCTGCAACGTGGTCTGCGGCTTCGCCGGGCGCATCGTGGACAAGCCGATCCCCGAATCGATGAAGGCCTTCAAGAAGGTCTTCGGGCCGCTGGCCAAGCGCGCCGAGAGCAAGGGCGTGAAGCTGGCCTTCGAAAACTGCGACATGGGCGGCGACTGGAACCGCGGCGACTGGAACATCGCCCACGCGCCGGCGGCCTGGGAGATGATGTTCCACGAAGTGCCCAGCGACGCGATCGGCCTCGAGTGGGAACCCTGCCACCAGATGGTCAGCCTCATCGACCCGCTGCCGCAGTTGCGCAAGTGGGTGAAGAAGATCCACCACCTGCACGGCAAGGACGCGACCGTGAACTGGGACGCGATCAAGACCCAGGGCCTGCGCGGCGGCAAGCCGTACGTCCACCACCGCACGCCGGGCTTCGGCGACACCAACTGGACCGACGTGATCTCGATCCTGCGCCAGGGCGGCTACAAGGGCGCGATCGACATCGAAGGCTGGCACGACCCCGTCTACCGCGGCGACCTGGAGATGACCGGTCAGGTCCACGGCATGCATTACCTGAAGCACTGCCGCGGCGGCGAGTTCGTTCCCAACCCGGTCTAGGATGGACGCGGCCGTCGGAGCCTACTCCGGAGAGATCGCGGCGCTCGCGACGGCGTTCTGCTGGACGCTGAGCGCCGTCTTCTTCACCGAAGCCGGAAAGCGCATCGGTTCGATGTCCATGAACCTGCTGCGCCTGGTCGCGGCCTTCGGCATGTACGTCGCCTACGGGGCGCTCGTGCGCGGCCTGCCGCTGCCCACCGACGCCCCGCCCGAACGCTGGAAATGGCTGCTGGCCTCGGGCGCGGTCGGGTTCGTCTTCGGCGACCTGTGCCTCTTCCGCGCCTACCTGATCATCGGCCCGCGCCTCTCGCTCCTGACGATGACGCTCTGGCCGCCCATCGCCGCGCTGAGCAGTTGGGCGATCCTGGGCGACCGCATGGACGCGGGCGAATGGCTCGGCATGCTCGTCACCATGGCCGGCGTGGCGCTCGTCGTCAGCGAACGCCGCGGCGAACCGGGGCTCGAACGCCCCGCCGGCTACGCCTGGGGCCTGGTCCTGGCGCTCCTCGGCGCGGTCGGCCAGGCGGTCGGCCTGGTGCTCAGCAAGCCCGGCGCGCAGGGCTACGACTCCTTCGCCGCCGCGCAGATCCGCGTCATCGCCGGCATGGCCGGCTTCGCGCTGCTCTTCGTCTTCACGCGCTGGTGGCCGAAGTTCTTCGCCTCGCTGAAGGATGGCCCCGGCGTCCTGCATTCGACTCTGGGCGCGCTGGCCGGACCGTTCATCGGCGTCTCGCTGATGCTCTACGCCGGCACGCACGCGCACACGATGGGCGTGGCCGCGACGCTGATGGCCACGACGCCCATCATCATCATCCCCTTCTCCGTGTACCTGTATAAGGAGCGCTTCACCGTCCGCGCGGTGCTCGGCGCGGTCGTCGCCGTCGCCGGCGTCGGTCTGCTGGTAGGACGGCAGGCCCCGAAAAGGCCCGTCGCGCCCGCGGCGGCGATCACGGCGCCCGCGGAGCATTCCGCCAAACCCGATAGCGCCGCGGGCAAATAGAGCTATACTCCGCGCCCCATGACCACTCGCAAACGCCAAGAGAAAGAACTCCAGGCCTGGCAGAAGCAGCAGGACGCGCGCCGCACCGGGCGCCTCCCGCGCGTGGAACTGCGCAGCGCCCGCCACGGCAACCACCCGTGGGTCTACCGCCGCATGCTGGCCGGGCCCTACGACGAGATCGCGCCCGGCGAACTCGTCGAAGCCTACAGCCGCGACGGCGCCTTTGTCGGCCGCGGGTTCTACAACGCCAACTCCGAGATCGCGCTGCGCCTGCTCACGCAGGAATTCGAAGACCGCGTCAGCGAAGGCTGGTTCCGCAAAGCCATCGAACGCGCCGTCGGCCTGCGCCACGACGTCCTGAAGCTGAACAAGGACAACGACGCCTACCGCGTGGTCCACAGCGAAGGCGACGGCCTTTCGGGCCTCGTCGCCGACCGCTACGCCGACTGCCTGGTGCTGGAACTCTTCAGCGCCGGCATGCACCGCTACCTCGACTGGGTCACCGCCGCGCTGCAGAAGTGCTTCCCGAAGGCCGAGATCGTCGTGCGCGCCGACCACCGCAACGAGAAGCTGGAAGGCGTGAAGATGGACGGGCCGCCGCCGAGCGAAAAATCGCGCGACCTCGTCATCACCGAAGGCGGCAAGAAGTTCCACGTCGATCTGCGCCGCGGGCACAAGACCGGCTTCTTCGTCGATCAGCGCGAGAACCGCGCGCGCATCGCGGGGCTCTGCGGCGGCGAAGACGTCTTCGACGGCTTCAGCTACACCGGCGGCTTCGGCGTCAGCGCCGCGCTGGGCGGCGCGAAGGCCGTGCAGTCGGTCGATCTGGACGAGAACGTCGTCGCCATCGCCAAAAAGAACCGCGACCTGAACAAGATTTCGAAAGACACGATGACCTGCACGCACGGCAACGTCTTCGACGTGCTGCGCGAATACCGGACCGCCGGCCGGGCCTTCTCGCGCGTGATCCTCGACCCCGCCAAGCTCGCGATCTCGCGCCACGAAATCCCGAAGGCGCTCGACGCCTACGCCGACATGAACCGCCTGGGCATGCACTGCCTCCAGCCCGGCGGCGTGCTGCTATCGTGTTCGTGCACGGGCCTGGTGAGCGAGGAGGAATTCATCTCCGCGCTGCGCGCCGCCGCGGCCGAAGCGCGCAAGGAACTCCAGATCTTCCAGGTCTCCGGCGCGCCGGGCGACCACCCCTGGGCCGTGCGCATGCCCGAAGGCCGCTACCTGAAGGCGGTCTATTCGCGCGTGTATCCGCTTTAGTTCGGCTTTGCGGCGCGGACCGCCAGGCCCGCACGCAGTCAGCGCGGCACCGGAACCTTCTCCAGAATCTCTTCTACGATCTTCTTCGGCGAGAGCCCGCCGTACTTGGCCTTGGTGTCCAGCACCATGCGGTGCGCGAGCACCGGGACGGCCAGCGCGCGGACGTCCTCGGGGATCACGAACTCGCGGCCTTCGATGCGCGCGCGGGCCTGGGCCGTTCGGAAGAGCGCCAGGCTGCCGCGCGGCGAGAGCCCCAGGCGCAGGCGCCCGTCGGCGCGGGTCGCCTCCACGATCTTCACGACGTACTCCGCCACGGCCTTGTCGAAACGCACGGCCTTCACCTGTTCCTGCAGGTCGATCACGTCCTGGCAGCCGAGCACCGGCGCGAGCGCGTCGAAGGGATGCGCGGCGTTCTGGCTGAAGAGAATCTCGAGTTCGTGCGCGGCGTCGGGATAGCCGAGCGTCACGCAGGCGGTGAAGCGGTCGAGCTGCGCCTCCGGAAGCGGGTACGTGCCGTGAAAGTCCGACGGGTTCTGCGTCGCGATGACGAAGAACGGCTTCGGCAGGTCGCGGCGGCGCCCCTCGACGCTCACCTGCTTCTCGCTCATCACTTCCAGCAGCGCCGACTGCGTGCGCGGCGAGGTGCGGTTGATCTCGTCGGCCAGCACCACGTTGGCGAAGACCGGGCCCTCGCGGAACTCGAACTGCCCTTCCTTGGGATTGTAAAAGGTGCTGCCGGTGATGTCGGCGGGCAGCAGGTCGGGCGTGAACTGCACGCGGCGGAAGACGCCGTCGATGGAGCGCGCGAGGGATTTCGCCAGCGTCGTCTTGCCCGTGCCCGGCACGTCCTCGAGCAGCGTGTGCCCGCCGGCCAGGAACGAGATCATCAGCAGGCGGATGCCCTCCGCCTTGCCGCGGATCACGCGCCCAAGGTTCTCCTCGATCTTTTTCACCGCCGCGGCGAAATCCACGCTCATGAGGGTCTCCATGCTACCGCCTTTCTCGTCACGCGCCTCGTTCAAGTCCGCGCAGCAGTTCTTCCAGACGCTCCGGCGTCCCGCCGCCGAAGCGCGCCCGGGTGTACTCGGCCACAAACGCTTCGACGCGCGCGAGGTCCAGCGCGCGCCGGGGCGCGTCCGACTTCGGCACGGCCAGCTCGGCCAGATGTTCGCGCCAGGTGCGCCCGGCCGGGCATGGCGCGCCGGCCTTCGCGAGCCACGCGTTGAAGCGTTCGGCCAGCGGCGCGAAGGCTTCGGGGCCGTGCGCGTAGTCGGGGCGTTCGGCCCGGCGCTTGCGCCTCCGCGCGAACAGTTCGCGCAGCCAGAGCAGCGAGATCGCCAGCGCGGCGATGCCGGCCGCGATCCCGCCCAACTGCACGAAGCTGCGTTCGGCGAACCAGTCGCCGATGGCCAGCGCGGTGTCGTTCATCCATTCCCACGCGCGGCGCCACAGCGGCAGCGCGTCGGCGGTCTGGTCGGGCATCCCGTCCGACGGCGTCGCGTCCACCGTCACCCAGCCCACGCCTTCGATCCAGGCTTCGGCCCAGGCGTGCGCGTCCTGCTGGCGCACGATCATCTCGCCGGGGCCGTGGCGTTCGTGCGCGTAGTAGCCCACCACGTAGCGGCTGGGCACGTTCGCGCAGCGCATCAGCACCGTGGCCGCGGCCGCGAAGTATTCGCAGTGGCCCGCGCGGTCTTCGTGAAGAATGAAATCGCGCACGGGATCGCCGGGGCCGGGGCGCGCCTCCAGGCTGTAGGTGTGCGCCGAACGCAGGTACGCCTCGATCGCGCGCACCTTGTCGAGGGCCGTCGTCTGCCCACGAGTCACTTCGGCGGCGCGTTCGCGCACCCCATGATCCATGCTCGACGGCACCGTCAGGCAGCGTTCCAGCGCGGCGTGGTCGGGCGCGACGCAGAGCGGACCCTGAAAGTCGGGCGTCTCCGGCAGAACCACCTCGTAGGTGTACGGCGCCGGCGCGCTCACGCGCAGGAACGTCGGATCCCACTCGACTTCCTGCACGCGCTCGGGCAGCACGCCCACGGCGTTCAGCGGCACAAAGAGGTAATTGTATCCGTCCAGCAGGCGCGTGATGCGGCAGCGCGTGCCCTGCGCGCCGGGGTTGAGGTCCGTGACCGGGCGCGTGCCGGCGGGGCGCAGGTCCACCGCCGGACCCCAGCGTCCGTGTTCGTACGTCTCGAAGGCGAGGCCGTGCAGATGCGTCCCCGGGCGCGCGCCCTGCAGCCGCAGCACGCGCGCCAGACTTCGCACGATGCTCGAGCGCCCGCCCAGCGAAGGCCGGTCGTTGAAGCCCGAAGACTGCCGCTGCCCGCGGATGGTATCGTCGAGCTGCCGGACCAGGCGGTAGATGTCGCCTCGGTACGCGCGCAGCGAGTACACCATGCCGAAGCCGGCCGCGATCGAGGCCAGCACCACGGCGGTGCCCAGCCACGCGCCGGGCATCCGCGCCAGCCGCCGCTCGCTGGCCCCCGCGCGCGCCGCGCCGGCGCGAATCGCGAGCACCGCGAAGAACACGTACGGCCCCGCGAGCCAGCGGATGTAGCGGTACTCGAACGTATTGCAGGCCGTAAGGAGCACGAGCCCCGAGAGCAGCAGCGCCATCACGCCCCCCGGCCCGCCCGAAGGCCGCGCGCGCCAGCACTGGATCGTCAGTTCCGCGGCGCAAAGCTGCCCGAAGGCGTGGATGTACGCCGGATCGTAAAATCCGTGGCCGCGCTCGCGGGCCGGCTCGGCCACGTTGGCCATCACCACCACGCCGAAGACGAGCAGCCGGACCATCCAGCCGCTCCAGGAATCGTCGCCCAGGCGATACGGAACCGCGTAGCTCAGGTGAATGGCCAGGGCGAGGATGCCCAGCATCACGTACCCGCCGCCGGTCACGCTCAAGGCGGTGAAGGCGATGATGCTCGCCAGCGCCGCCGGGAGCGGCAGCTTGAAGACCCGTGGGGCGGGCGCGGAGGGCATCGCTACAGTTCCTCCACTCCACGGCGCAGATCCGCCGACGAGAGCACCGTGACGCGCTGGTCTTCGTTGGCGGGATCGAGCGCGCACGGCCCGTCGTGGACGACGATGACCTTGACCGCCACGCCCTGCCTCCGCAGGTTCTGCACGAAGGCGCGGCGCGTCTCGTTCCAGTCGAGAAAAACGGCGACGATGGCGCTGATCTGCGAGAGATGCTCCATCAGTTCGGGCTCGATGGCGTGGAAGGGTTCCTCGGGGTTTTCCTCCACGCAGGCGAGGATGTCCAGAATCTGGTCGAGGTACGCGAGGCCGCGGCCGGCGGTGAGGTGGTACAGGTTCGGGCCGGCGGCGAAGATATCGACGATGTAGTCCTGCCGCGCGAGGTAATCGCCCACCGCGGCGCAGACCGAGACGCCCCGCTCGAAGTTATCGCGGCGCGAGGCGCGAGCCTTCCTGGGCACGTGCGTGTCGAGGACGATCGCGACGCGCACGAAATACTCCTCGCGGAATTCGCGCACGATCAGCTTGTTCAGCCGCGCGGTCGCGCGCCAGTCAATGTCGCGGACGTTGTCCCCCTCGCGGAACTCGCGGTCTCCGATGAATTCCGTGCTGTCGCCCAGCATCGAGGCCAGCGCGACGCCGCCGGGCTGATAGCGCCGCCCGCTCGGCATGTCCAGCCGCGCGAGCGGCGTGAAGGCCGGATAGACGAGCAGCGTGGCGTCCTCTTTCTGGAAGTGATAATTGCGGAAGATGCCGAAGGGAAAATCGGTCTCGACCTTGAACCCGGGGATCTTGTGGATGCCGCGCTTCCGGCAGACCAGGCCCATGCGCGCGCGCGCGCGTTCGCCCCGCGCCAGCGGCGGAAGCAGCGCGCCTTCGAGCGCCTGCGGATCGACTTCGGGCGGCAGCCGGTGCGGCAGCACTTTCAGGTCGATGCCGCCCAGCCAGGAGCGCTGTTCGACGTCCACGTCCACCGGCGCCACCGAGCCCACGCAGGCGCGCTCGGGCATCTCCACGCGCGCCTTCACGCGCGGCCGGAAGAGCAGCGTCGCCACGAGCGCGGCGCCCCAGACGCCCACCGCGTAGGCGAACGGGACGTACGCCTGGAGTTCCAGCGAGGTGATCGCGTAGCCGCCGAAGGCGATGCACGGCCACAGGAACCAGCGGCCCGCCTTGGTCAGCCGCTGCGTGTAGAAGCGCCAGGTCCAGCGCCAGACCACGCTGCGGAAGAAGACGTGCCCCGAGGCGTCCTTTGCGCCCGAATACTGTACGGGCTGCAGCCAGAACGTGCGGACGTTGGGCGATTCCTGCGCGGCGGCGGGAGCATCAAACGCGGGGACGTTTGCCATAGTCCATACTATTCCTCACGCGCGCGCGCTTCACAAGGCGCATGCCTGCATTTCTTCCAGAATTACGCATGGAATTCGGCGGCGGTTCGGCGGGCACGTGTGCGATGGCGCGGCGGAGAATTTTATCGAAAGAAAGCCCGGCGATTCCTGATCAGGCCTTTACGGCTCACGGAAAGACGAAGAACGTCAGGACGTACTCGGCGCCGTTGCCGGCAAAGGTGAGCGACTGCTCGCCCTTCCCCACCAACTGCTCGCTCACCGTCCACTCGCCGATCTTGTCGTGGACCGCGTAGTTGCCTTCCTCGACTTCGCCGTCGGCCTCGTACAGTTCGACCTTGGTCGAAGCGAAGAAGCGCGACTCGGGAATGCTTTCCAGATTCAGCGACTCACCCGCGTCCACGCCTTCGGCCCGCCAGATCACCTGCCCGCCGACGACGAGAAAGGGCTCGTCGCTGCCGATCCAGTCCTGTTCATCCTTGCAGGTGATCTTTACCAGCCGCAGGCGCGCCATGCATCGTCCCCGATTATTTCTTCAGCACCTGCTTCGCCACCGCGGCCACGTTCGCGGAGGTGAAGCCGAACTTCTCGTACAGCGTCTTGTACGGAGCGCTCGCGCCGTAGCGGTTCATGCCCACCACCGCGCCGTCGAGCCCCACGTACTTGTGCCAGCTCTGCGGATGCGCGGCTTCCACGGCCACGCGCGCGCGCACGCCCGGCGGGAGCACCTCGTTACGGTAGCTTTCCGTCTGCGCGTCGAAGAGGTCGGTGCTCGGCGCGCTGACCACGCGGGCCTTCACGCCTTCCTTCGCCAGCAGTTCCGCCGCGCCGATCGCGAAGTCCACTTCGCTGCCGCTCGCGATCAGGATCACGTCCGGCGTCTCGCTCGCGCTGCCCGACAGGATGTACATGCCCTTCTCGACGCCCGCCGCGCCGGCGTACTTGCTGCGGTCGAGCACGTTCGTGTTCTGGCGCGTGAGGATCAGGGCCGTGGGCGCGTCGCGGCGTTCGAGCGCGACCTTCCAGGCCACGGCGGTCTCGGTCGCGTCGGCCGGCCGCAGCGTCACCAGGCCGTAGATCGTGCGCAGATTGGCGAGGTGCTCGATGGGCTGGTGCGTCGGGCCGTCCTCGCCCAGACCGATCGAATCGTGCGTGAAGATCCAGATGCTCTGCACGCCCATGAACGCGCTCAGGCGCACCGCCGGCTTGCAGTAATCGAAGAACTGCAGGAACGTCGCGCCGTACGGGATCAGCGCCTGGCTGAGCGCCATGCCGTTCAGCGCCGCGCCCATCGCGTGTTCGCGCACGCCAAAGTGCAGGTTGCGGCCGGCGTAGCTGCCATTGTCGTGCGAATTTTCGGGCGACTGGAAGTGCTGCGCGTCCTTGATGATCGTGTTCGTCGAAGGCGCCAGATCCGCGCTGCCGCCCAGGAGCATCGGGAGTTTGGCGGCGACGGCGTTGATCACCTTGCCGCTGGCCTGGCGCGTGGCCATCGCCTTTTCGCCGGCAAAGTTCGGGAGCGCGTCGGTCCAGCCGGCGGGCAGCTTCTTGGCGTGCCAGTCCTTGAACTGCTGCGCGAGGTCCGGGTGGGCCTTCTCGTACGCCGCGAACTTCGCGTTCCAGGCGTCCTCGGTCTGCTTGCCCTTGCTCAGCGCCTTGCGGAATTCCGCCTGGGCCGCGTCGGGAACGTAGAAGTCCTTTTCCGGATCCCAGCCGTAGGCCTTCTTGGTCAGCTTCACTTCGTCGGGGCCCAGCGGCGCGCCGTGGGCGTCGTGCGTATCCTTCTTATTGGGCGAACCGTAACCGATGACCGTGCGGATGTTGATGATGTGCGGCTTGCCCTTCACGCGCTTGGCCGACTCGATGGCCGTCTCGATCGCGCCGATGTCGTTGCCGTCGTCCACCGTCTGCACGTGCCAGCCGTAGGCCTCGAAGCGCTTCGCGCGGTCTTCGGTAAAGGCGACGGTCGTGTGGCCTTCGATGCTGATGTGGTTGTCGTCGTACAGATAGACGATGTTGTCGAGCTTCAGGTGCGCGGCGAGCGAGGCGGCCTCGCTGCCGATGCCTTCCATCAGGTCGCCGTCGCTGACGATCGCGTAGATCGTGTAATCGATCAGGTCGTGGCCGGGGCGGTTGAAGTACGCCGCGAGGTACTTCTGCGCGATGGCCATGCCGACGCCGTTGGCGAAGCCCTGCCCGAGCGGGCCCGTGGTGGTCTCGACGCCCGCGGTGTGCCCGAATTCGCTGTGGCCGGGGGTCTTGCTGCCCCACTGGCGGAACTGCTTCACTTCGTCGAGCGTCACTTCGGAGTAGCCGGTCAGGTGCAGCAGCGAATAAAGGAGCATGCAGCCGTGCCCGGGCGAAAGGATGAAGCGGTCGCGGTTGATCCACGCCGGATTGGCCGGGTTGTGGCGCAGGTGGTTCTGCCAGAGCACATACGCCATTGGGGCCGCGCCCATCGGCATGCCGGGGTGGCCGCTGTTGGCCTTCTGCACGGCGTCGATGGCAAGGCAGCGCACGGTATTGATGCAGAGCAGGTCGAGGTCGGATCCGTAGTTCGTCACGGGAAGACTCCTTGCGGTAAAGGCGGCGGCTTTTGGGTCAGACGCCGAAGGTTAGTCCGGCCCCGCGGCGATGGCAAGCTAGAACGCCGTTACGCTTTCCGGTCTGTTTTCACCACGGAGGCACGGAGACACGGAGAACGGCAACCTTACTATTTCACCGCGGAGGCGCGGAGGACGCGGAGCACTTCCGATGTACATTCTTCACCGCGGAGGCGCAGAGGACGCGGAGCACTTCCGATGTACATTCTTCACCGCGGAGGCGCGGAGGACGCGGAAGCACTTCCTATGTACATTCTTCACCGCGGAGGCGCGGAGGACGCGGAGCACTTCCTATGTACATTCTTCACCGCGGAAAGGAGGACGCGGAGCACTTCCGATGTACATTTTTCACCGCGGAGGCGCGGAGGACGCGGAGCACTTCCGATGTACATTTTTCACCGCGGAGGCGCAGAGGACGCGGAGAAGGATGGAACGGAACGACCGGTGCGCATCCTTCAGGATTGTACTGTCATCGTTGCCAGTTCATGTGCAGAGGAATTCCGTTGGAATAGGCACGCGTGCGCCGCGTCCGTTCCGGCCTGGAAGGCCGGCCGGAAATTAGCCGGTGGCCCGCGAAGCGGAGCCACCGGTACGCGCGCCCTCGCACACGCGCCCCGAAGGGGCGACGGAATCTCCGGCACCCCTCCGGGGTGCGATCCATTGCGCCCGCGTTCCGGTGGCCGCGCTTCGCTTGCCACCGGCTAATTTCCCGTCGCCCCTTCGGGTCGATTTTTAGAACATGCCGATCCAGACCGGATAGGCACGTTTTAGAATAGCGATGTGAGGCCTTTCGCAGGCAGCACCCTCCGCGTCTCTGCGGTGAATATGGTCCCTGGCCGTTCTCCGCGCTCTCCGCGCCTCAGCGGTGAATAAAGTTCGTGGCCGTTCTCCGCACCCTCCGCGTCTCTGCGGTGAATATAGTTCGTGACCGTTCTCCGTGTCTCCGTGCCTCCGTGGTGAATATAGTTCGTGGCCGTTCTCCGCGCCCTCCGCGTCTCTGCGGTGAATAAAGTTCGTGACCGTTCTCCGTGTCTCCGTGCCTCCGTGGTGAAAAAGCCTCCGCCGTGAATCAGGTCTTGTGCGGTTCTCCACGCGTTCTATTCTAGCCACCTTGCCTCGCCGGCGGATGGCGGGGATCTCGCGATTCGAAGGAGTGGTCATGCCTCAGTTTCTCACGACCGATGAAATCCGGCGGCGGTTTATCGCGTTCTACGTCTCCAAGGGCCACAAGGCCATGGCGGCCGATTCGCTCGTGCCGCAGAACGACAAGAGCGTGCTCTTTACCGGCGCGGGCATGAACCAGTTCAAGGACCACTTCCTCGGGCGCGCCAAGATCGACCACCCGCGGCAGCGCGCGGTCACCGTGCAGCCCTGCGTGCGCACGGCCGACATCGAGAACGTCGGGCGGACGCCGAACCACCACGCCTGTTTCGAGATGCTCGGCAACTTCTCCTTCGGCGATTACTTCAAGAAGGAAGCGGTCGAATGGGCCGCGGAGTTCCTCACCGATCCCAACGTCGGCCTGGGGCTCGAAAAGGAACGACTCAACGTCACCGTCTACGGCGGCAACGAGAAACTCGGCATCAAAAAGGACGAGGAAGCCATCGCGGCGTGGAAGACGTTCGCGCCCTGGCTGGAAGACGCGAAGGCGAAGAACGGCTGGCGCATCTACGAATACGGCGATCACGACAACTACTGGCCGGCCGACGCGCCCGAACAGGGGCCCAACGGGCCGAGCGGGCCGTGCAGCGAGATCTACTACGACATGAAGCCCGAACAGGGCGCGCCCGAACCCGTCGCGGACAGCAAGGACCCGTTCCGCTACTGCGAGATCTGGAACCTGGTCTTCACGCAGTTCAACCGCGTCGATGTCGGCAAGCTCGAACCGCTGCCCAAGCCCAACATCGACACCGGCAGCGGGCTGGAACGCGTCGCGCGCGTGCTGCAAGGCAAGCCGAACAACTACGAGATCGACCTGCTCTTCCCGGTCGTGCAGGCGGTGAGCAACCTCTGCGGCAAGGCGTACGGGAACGAGTTCGAGACCGACCGGCGCATGCGCCGCATCACCGACCACGTGCGCTTCGCGGTCTTCGCGATCGCCGACGGCGTCAGCCCCAAGAACGAAGGGCGCAACTACGTCGTCCGCCGCCTGATCCGCCGCGCGATCCTGGACGGCCAGGAACTGGGCATCGCGGGCCACTTCCTCGGCCAGATCGTCGGGCACGTGATCAAGCAGATGAGCGTCGGGTACCCGGAACTGGCCCGGCGCCAGGAGACGGTGACGCGCATCATCGAAGAGGAAGAGAAGGCGTTTGGACTTACAATTTCGAGAGGCAAGTCCCTAATTCTTGACCTCATCTTCCCGATTCACCTGGAAGCAATATCAAGGAATAGTTCTGAAACTTGGCAAAAACAATTTCCAACTACTAATAGGCTTTTGGGGCTCGGAATTGTTAAGTTACTAAAAGAACCTATTAGGAATTCGCAATTACAAAGAACTGCATATTCAGTTTCTTTGAATTCCGAAGAAGATGCCCTAGAAACCATCAAGAAAATACATGGGGAAATAAAATCAAATCTGAGTTTATTTAACGACCCATCTTTATCTCTTATATTACCCGGGGCTTATGCATTTGACCTATGGGAAACATATGGCTTTCCGGTTGAGCTTACGCAGGAGATATGTCAATTCTTTGGAATTCAGGTCGACATGCAAGGGTATGCACTTGCTCTTGAAGAGGCACGCAAGCGCTCGCAGCAAGGCACCGCGATGTCGGCCGAAATCTTCGCCTCCGGCCCGATCCAGGATCTGAAGGCCAAGTACGCGGGCCAGCCGACGAAGTTCGAAGGCTACGGCAACATCTGCGTCGAAGGCGCGAAGGTGCTCGCCATCGTCCAGAACAACGAGCTGGTTTCGAGCGCGTCCGGCGGCGAGGCCGTCGTGCTGCTCGACCGCACGCCGTTTTACGCCGAGAGCGGCGGGCAGGTGAGCGACACCGGGCGGCTCGTCGCGGGCGGGATCGACCATGCCGTGACCGGCCTGAAGAAAGATGCGGGGCTCTTCTTCCACGCGGTGAAGCTGAACGGCGCGCTGAAGGCCGGCGACGCCGTCACCGCCATCGTCGAAGACGAAGGCCACCGCCGCCCGACGCAGCGCAACCATTCGGCCACGCACCTGCTCCACCACGCCCTGCGCAAGACCCTCGGCGCGCACGTCGAACAGCGCGGCTCGCTCGTCGAACCCGGACGCCTGCGCTTCGACTTCACGCACTTCGAAGCCATCGCGCCGGAGCAGCTCAAGCAGATCGAAGACTGCGTCAACCACTACGTCCGCCACGACGTCCCCGTCGTCACGGCCGAAAAGCCGATCGCGGAAGCCAAGGCGATGGGCGCGATGGCGCTCTTCGGCGAAAAGTACGGCGACGTCGTGCGCGTCGTCCAGATGGGCCCCAGCACGGAACTCTGCGGCGGCACGCACGTCGGCCGCACGGGCGAGATCGGCTACTTCCGCGTCGTGAGCGAAGGCAGCACCAGCGCGGGCGTGCGCCGCATCGAGGCCCTGACCGGGCAGGCCGCGGTGGAAGACGCGCGCGCCGCCGATGCCGTCGTCACGGCGCTCGCGGCGCAGCTCAAGGCCAAGCGCGAAGCCGTGCTCGACCGCCTGAAGGCCCTGCAGGACGAAAAGGCCGCGCTCGAACGCGAACTCGAATCGTTCAAGAAGAAGGCCGCCAACGCCGCGGCGGGCGACCTGCTGGCCTCCGCCAAGGACGTAAAAGGAGCCAAGCTCGTCTGCGCCGGCCTGGACGGCCAGGACGCCGCGGGCCTGCGCACGACGCTCGACGGCATCCGCAAGAAGCTGCCCGAGGGCGCGGTGGTGCTCGGCGGGAGCAAGGACGGCAAGGTCGCGCTGCTCGTCAGCCTCTCGGCCGATCTGGTCAAGCGCGGCGGGCACGCAGGCAACATCTTAAAGGAGATCGCGCCCAAGGTCGGCGGCAAGGGCGGCGGCAAGCCCGACATGGCCCAAGGCGGCGGGACGGATGCCTCCAAATTGGCCGAAGCCCTGGCCGCGGCCGAGGCGCTCCTGGCGGTGATGCTAAAATAGGCATGCGAGCCACCTAAAACCGGCCTTTTCGGGTCCTTTTATTAACTCTGCCTTGGCGCGCCTGTTGTGTCCGTTTGGCCCGAACAGGACACCGAACGTACGGTTAGAATTGCGTAAGTATTGGCTGTGCAACTTGTTTGGCTTGAAAAACCGCCTACAACTTGGGCCATGGACTACCTCGCCAAAGTCATGCGCGCGACCCATCTGGCCGTCACGTGGCACGACGGTCAGAAGCGCAAGATCACCGACGTCCCGTACGTCGTACACCCGCTGCGCGTGGCCGAAGCCGTCGCGCAGGTCGAACTGCCCGAAGGGGTCAACCGCGAAGACTGCGTCCTCGCCGCGATCCTTCACGACACGCTGGAAGACACCCGCCTGGAGCCCGAAACGATCCTGCGGGACTTCGGCAAGGACGCGTACAACATCGTCCTGGAACTGACCTTGGACCTGGGCATCCCGCGCGCGCTGCGCATCCAGAAGATGATCGACCGCGTGCCGAAGATGTCCGCCGCCGCGAAGGTGGTCAAGCTCGCCGACCGCCTCGACAACATGCGCGACATGGAAGGCCGCGACCACCTCTTCGTCCAGCGCTATTGCCGGGAAGCCCGCGCGATCCTCGACGCGATGCGCGGCGCCTGCCCGCCGCTGGAAGCCGAGATCGAACGGATTCTCGAAAAGCACGACGCCGGCGCCGCCGTGTAAGCGCCCTTCCGCCCCGCCTTTGCGAAAAATTCCCGGCCGAGCGCCGGTTTCGCGTTGACAAACGCATCCATACTTTCTAAATAGTGAAACCATGAAAACGACGAAGCCGTCCGCCTGCTGCCCGCCCAACGCCAGGCGCCTCCAGGCGACCCCCGAACACGTGAACGCGTTCAAGGCGCTCGCCCACGAAGGCCGCCTGCGCGTCTTCTTCTACCTCGTGCGCGCGAACAAGCCCGTCCCGGCCAACGAAGTCCAGGCCGAACTGGAACTCCCCGCCCCGACGCTCTCGCACCACCTCGACGACCTCGAACGCGCCGGCCTGATCGAACGCGAACGCCGCGAACGTTACATCCTCTCGTCGGTCAACCGCGCGATGGTCGTGGAACTCGTCCGCCTGCTGACGGCCTGCTGCTGAACGGAAAGAAAAGGAGCCCCCCATGTCCGCCTGCTGCGAACCGACCTGCTGTTCCGGACCCAAGGACGAAGCCGCCGCGACGGCCGCGCCCGCTTTGAAGGAAGTTCCGGCGCAGGCCGCCGGCCCCAAGGTCCACATCCATCTGCACACGCCGGACCTGGCCGGGAGCGTCGCCTTCTACCGGAGCTTCTTCGGCGAGGCGCCCGTGAAGCGGAAGGACGACTACGCCAAGTTCCTGCCCGCGTGGGCGCCGGTGAACCTGGCGCTCTCGCCGGGCCATGAAGAAGGCGCCGCCGCCGGGCACTTCGGGATACAACTCGCCACGCCGGAAGCCGTCCGCGAGCACCTCGCGCGCGTCAAGGCCGCGGGCCTGCCCGTGCGCGAAGAGATGAACGTGGATTGCTGCCACGCGAACCAGGACAAATTCTGGGTGCGCGATCCCTCCGGCGTCGAATGGGAGATTTACTGCCTGAACTACGACCTGGAAGGCCCGCAGTCCGCGAACGCGGGCGCGCAGGCCTGCTGCGCAAGGTAACCCCCATGGCCGCCTATTCGCTCGTCCGCCGCGCCGCCGCCGAAGCCCTGGCCACGGCCTTCCTGCTCGCCGTCGTGGTGGGCTCCGGCATCATGGGCGAACGCCTGGCCGGCGGCAACGTCGCCGTCGCGCTGCTGGCCAACACGCTGGCCACCGGCGCGGGCCTCTTCATGCTCATCCTCGCCTTCGGGCCGGTCTCCGGGGCGCACATGAACCCCGTGGTGACGCTGGCCGAAGCCGCGCGCGGCAAGCACCCCTGGGCCGACGTGCCCGCGTACGTGATCGCGCAGGTGGCCGGCGCGCTGCTGGGCGTCTGGAGCGCGCACATGATGTTCGAACTCGAGGCCTTCGCCTGGTCGCAGCACGCGCGCGCGGGGCTCTCGCAGGCCTTCAGCGAAGGCGTCGCGACCTTCGGGTTGCTGGCGGTGATCTTCGCGACGACGCGCGCGCGGCCGTCCGAGACCCCGCACGCGGTGGCCGCGTACATCACCGCCGCCTACTGGTTCACCGCCTCGACTTCGTTCGCCAACCCCGCCGTCACGCTCGCGCGGGCCTGCACCGACACCTTCTCGGGCATCCGCCCGGCCGATGTCCCCGCGTTCCTGGCCGCGCAGGCGCTGGGCGCGGTGGCCGCGGTGCTCTTCTTCCACTGGCTTTTCAAGCCCGCGCCGAACGCCGCGCCGGCCGCCGAACCGTTACCAGCCGTCCCCAACGCCGCGCAGCCGGCGGAAACCCGATAATCCAATGCCCAGGAGCTTCCTATGAAAGCGCGCGTCCTCTTCGTCTGCATCCACAACAGCGCCCGCAGCCAGATGGCCGAGGCGTTCGTCAACCACCACTGCGGCGACCGCTTCGAGGCCCACAGCGCGGGCTTCGAACCCGGCACGCTGAACCCGCTGGCCGTGGACGCCCTGCGCGAGAAGGGCATCGACATCTCCAAGAACACGACCAAAAGCGTCTTCGACCTCTTCAAGACCGGCGTCACGTACTCCTACGTGATCACGGTCTGCGACGAGGCCAGCGCCGAACGCTGCCCGATTTTTCCCGGGATCACGACGCGCGACCACTGGAGCTTCGCCGATCCGTCGGCGCTGAAGGGCAGTTACGAAGAAAAGCTGGCGCGCACCTGCGAAATCCGCGACGAGATCGAGCGCAAGATTCTGGATTGGTGCAAGGTTTCCTGCGCCCGGTAAGGAGCCGCGATGAAGTCCCGCATCCTGTTCGTCTGCATCCACAACAGCGCGCGAAGCCAGATGGCCGAGGCGTTCGTCAACTCGCATTGCGGCGACCGCTTCGAGGCGCTCAGCGCCGGCATCGAACCCGGCAAGCTGAACCCCGTCGTCGTCGAAGCGATGAAGGAGAAGGGCATCGATATTTCGGGCAACAAGACCAAGAGCGTCGCGGAGATGCTCGCGTCGGGCCTCGATTTCCAATACGTGGTCACCGTCTGCGACGAGACCAGCGCCGAACGCTGCCCGTTCTTTCCCGGCAAGACGAAGCGCCTGCACTGGGGCTTCCCCGACCCGAGCGCGTTTCAAGGCACGCCGGAAGAAAAACTCGCCCGCACCCGCGCGGTCCGCGACGAGATCGAACAGAAGATATTGGAGTGGTGCAAAACATCCTGTAAATAGCTCTCATGCGACTAGGGCCTTCGCCATGATCACATGGGATAATTTGGCCGAAGACTGGTCCGAGTACCATCCAAATGCCCGGCAACTCCTGGATGACCCATTTTACTGGGACTCCTGCCACGATTTTTCTCCACACGGAAATAGCACCGGTGCGGATTTATTAGAACTTTACCGACCTTGGCTGAAGCAACATCCACATGGCGAGCCATTAAATTTCTATCTAGATCTCCTTGGAGTCTGGGGAATCCTAGGTGCGGAAAAGACCACTCTCACCGGCGAAATAGAGGACGAAGCGATGGTGGCGCTCGCCTTTGCGGAGATCAAGCTACGCGGCATTTGCGAGCCAACGATTTCCAACATGGCACAAGCGGCCTTGCAACGTCAGCGGCAGAAAGCGATAGCGGCGGTTGACTGGAAGCATCGCGAAGAGCGGTTGAAAAGATTGGCGCAGTTTGCGGAAAAGCTCAAAAGCTTCGACAAATCGTGAGTGACGAATATGAGCCAGCCCTGGACAATTCTGACAACGCGCTATGGCGAAGATTGCACTTCCCCAGGCGCAGAGAATCTCTTAGCCGCCATTGCCGAACTATATCATGAGAACTTACCTGACATGAATGACGGTGATTACAAAGAACACCCATCAGCGTGGTTGCGAATTGGCTACGTCAACGGCCCCATGCACGTCATTCACATTAATCGCCACGGCGAAGCTATCTTTGAGGAATGGGCCGATCAGGACTTCGACAAGGAGTTAGCCCCGCCGCGACGAATGGCCGGCATATCCGAGCAACACGCATTTCAACTTTGGGCTTGGCTTGCCGAAGGTAATCTGGCATGCATCCGGTCTCAGCCTTGGCTTACTCAGTAACCGCCCCCTTCCCCTTTTCCCCTTGCCCATCCCGCGCGCCCGGGTAACAATACGCACCTTGGTGCAGTTCGCGTTACCTTTCTGCGAATCGGGAGATGGATTGGATGGTCTTGAACGTTGCCGTGAGTCGTGGTCATGTCTGACGGTCAAATCGAACTCACCTATCCAGACGGTTCGAAGCATTCCTTTCCAGCGGGAACCACCGGCGCCCAAGTGGCGGCCAGCATCGGCAAGCGCCTCGCGGCGGATGCCGTCGCGGTCAAGCTTGACGGCGAGGTGATGGACACCGCCCGCGCGCTGCCCAAGAGCGGGAACTTCAGCGTCGTGACGCCCAAGAACCGCAAGGGCGAACTCGACCCCGACGGCCTGTACTGCATCCGCCATTCCTGCGCGCACGTGATGGCCGAAGCGATCTGCCGGATCTGGCCCGAGACCAAGCTCGTCTACGGCCCGCCGGTCGAAGAAGGCTTCTACTACGACATCGACCTCGACCACAAAATCTCGACCGAAGAGTTCGGCAAGATCGAAGCCGAGATGAAGAAGATCGTTGAGGAGAAACGCCCCTTCACGCGCGTGGAAATGTCGCGCGCCGACGGCATGCGCAAGGTCGTCGCCGAAGGCAATCCCTACAAGAAGGAAAACGCCGAACGCGCCGAAGGCGAGGTGCTCAGCTTTTACGTCACCGGCCCCGAGCCCGGCAAATTCTGGGAAGACCTCTGCCGCGGCCCGCACGTGCCCGACACCGGGCGCATCGGCGGCTTCAAGATCATGTCGGTCGCGGGCGCGTACCTGCACGGCGACCAGTCGCAGAAGCAGCTCCAGCGCGTCTACGGCACGGCCTTCCCGACGCAGAAGGATCTGGACGAACACCTGCGCCTGCTCGAAGAGGCGCGCAAGAACGACCACCGCAAGCTCGGCCGCGAACTGAAGATTTACATCTTCGACGACGACGTCGGACCCGGCCTGCCGCTCTGGCTGCCCAACGGCGCCGCGATGATCGAGGAACTCGAACGGCTGGCCAAGGAGACCGAGGCCGCCGCGGGGTACGTGCGCGTCAAGACGCCCCACATCTGCAAAGAAAAGATGTACCAGACCAGCGGGCACCTGCCGTACTACGCGGACAGCATGTTCCCGCCCATGGAGTTCGAGGGCGTGAAGTACTACCTCAAGCCCATGAACTGCCCGCACCACCACAAGATTTACGCCGCCGACCTGCGCAGCTACCGCGACCTGCCGCTGCGCCTGGCCGAATACGGCACCTGCTACCGCTACGAACAGTCCGGCGAACTCTTCGGCCTGATGCGCGTGCGCTCGATGCAGATGAACGACGCGCACATCTACTGCACGCTCGACCAGTTCGAACAGGAATTCCTCGCGGTCTGTCACATGTACCTGGGCTACTTCAAGATTTTCGGGATCGAGAAGTACGTGATGCGCTTCAGCACCCACGGCAAGGAAGGCCTGGGCAAGAAGTACGTCAACAACCCGGAACTCTGGCTCAAGACCGAGGAGATGGTCCGCGGGACGCTCAAGCGCGGCGAAATCCCCACGGAGGAAGTCTCCAACGAGGCCGCCTTCTACGGGCCGAAGATCGACGTGCAGGTGTGGAGCGCCATCGGGCGCGAATTCACGCTCGCGACGAACCAGGTGGACTTCGCGGTGCCCGAACGCTTCGGGCTTACCTACAAGGCCCCCGACAACACCGACCAGACGCCGCTCTGCATCCACCGCGCGCCGCTGGGCACGCACGAACGCTTTATCGGGTTCCTGATCGAGCACTTCGGCGGCAACTTCCCGCTCTGGCTCGCCCCGGTGCAGATGCGCGTGGCGAACATCACCGACAAGCAGGAAGAGGCCGCGCGCGCGGCGGCGAAGGCCCTGCGCGCCGAAGGATTCCGCGTCGAAGAGGACCTCGGGCACGGCAAGATCAACGCCAAGGTGGCCGAGAGCGAGGCCGCGAAGATCCCGTACCTGCTGGTGATCGGCGACCGCGAAGCGCAGGCCGGCAGCGTGGCCGTGCGCGGCCGAGGGCGCAAGGACCTGGGCACGCTCCCGCTGGCGCAGTTCATCGCGCAGGCCAAGGAAGCGGTCGCAACGCGGGCGCGGGCGTAGGCTTGGAAAATAGCAGCGGCCCCCGCAAGCTGCCTGTGGACCTGCGCGGGCGCTGGGGGTACAAGATGGGGTGTGGCGGAACGGTTCCGCGCACGAGTCGAAACGTACGGACATAAAGGAGACAGTCATTACCGGACTGAAGAAGAACGAAGAGATCCGCGCCAAAACCGTGCGCGTGATCGGTCCCGAAAGCAACCAGATGGGCATCATGCTCCTGGAACAGGCGCGCATGAAGGCCCAGGAGATGGAACTCGATCTGGTCGAGGTGGCGCCAGGAAATGCGCGTGCCATCTGCAGATCGCATGGACTACGGCAAGTACCTCTATCAGGAACAGAAGCGCGAACATCAGGCGCACAAGCACGCGCACGCCTCCGAAATGAAAGAGGTGAAGCTGAAGACGCGCATCGGCAAGCACGACCTGGAAATCAAGGTCAACCACGCCAAGGAATTCCTGGCGATGGGCCACCGCGTCAAATTCACGCTGGTCTTCAAGGGCCGCGAGATCACCCACCTGGACATCGGCGAGACGATCCTCAAGGAGGTCGTGCAGCTCCTGGCCGATTCCGGAAAGGTCGAACGCCCTCCCTACCGCGAAGGCCGCGCGATGGGCCTGATCGTCGCCCCGAAAACTTCCGCCGGCGACAAGCCCAAGGCGGCCGAAAAGCCCAAGCCGAAGGAACAGCCCGCGGCGAAACCGCAGTAAATCAGCCCGAGCTTCCGGCGTTCAAAAAGGCGGCGCATGCGCCGTTTTTTTGTGCCTGAAAATCGTCCAGACAAGCCCCTGCACCTCGAAGATGCTGGCGAACGGCGGACACTTCGTGGCTTTTTCCGCATTGACGTCATGTAAGTCTCACGTTAACAATACTTAGGCCGAATCTTTTATTTGCTTAGGAACTGCCCACACAGGAGCGGGGCCTGTGGGGACTTTGTTCACGTCTTGGACCTTACGGTCCGCTTTCGAGGAGTTCGCCATGCCCACATCGAACATGCTTCGCGGTACGTTCCTCATCGCAGGCTTGCTGGCGCTGACGACGTTGGCGGCGAGCGCGCTGCGCGCCGAGGATTCCGATCCCGAGAAGGCTCGAAAGAAGGAGGCCGAACGCGCCGCCAAGGAGCGCGAGAAGGCCGAGAAGGAAGCGCGCAAGCAGGCCGAAAAGCGCGAGAAAGAAGCCAGGAAGCGCCAGGAGGAAGCCGCGAAGGCCGGCAAGGACGCCAAGGCCCCGCTGGTCCCGCCCGCGCCGACCGTAACCGAAAAGAGCGGCGATCCGATCCGCGATTACGTCGCCGATTTCGAGACCGCCTACGCCGGCTCGGCCGCGCTCTTCGAAGTCGATCCGCTGACCAAGCACGACTACGGCGCCTGCGGGGGCAAGGCGATGGCGCTCTGCAAGGCCGCCCACGGCGTCGCCAAGATGCACGACGAACGCGTCCGCCAGTACGGCAACGACTACCACCACCAGCTCGAAGAACTCGCCCAGACCGCCAAGAAGCTCTCCGAGGCCGTCCGCGCGCACCGCCGCGAGGACATCTTTTCCGCCTGGACTCAATTGAAGACCGAGCGCGACACGCTGGCGCTGACGCCGGCCTGGCGTGCCGAATAACCTCTGCCCGAATTCCGTGGGCCAAGCCCAAGGCGAGCGATCGCCTTGGGCTTTTTTATCAGTTGATGGAGTATTCGAAGACCGCGACCCGATCCTGCCCGTCTTCCTCGACGATGTTCAGCGCGCAGCAGTAGTCGCCCATCGACAGGTCGTCGGCTTCCTTGTAAAAGCGCACGAAGACGCGCGCCTGGCGCTTCGCGCCTTCGGGCCAGCCCTTCTGATCCGTGAGCAGTTCCGGCTTGGTGAAATTCACCGAGCCGTCCACCTTCACGGCCTTGCCGTAGTCCTTGCTCGCCTGCTTGTGCGCGGCGGTGAACGCTTCGAGAGACATCTTCCGCTTCAGGTGGCTGCTGCATTTGGCGTACGCCGCGTCGTACTCACCCTTGATGAGCATGTTACCGAACTCGATGGCGTACGCCTTGTAGATCTCGTCGCGGTCCGCGCCGACCGAAGGCAACCCGCCCGACCCGCAGCCGGCCAACGCCACCGCCAGCCCCAACGCCAACGCCCCCGCCCCCGCCCCCGCCCCCGCCGCCCAGCAGATTCGCATAGCCGTGCCCTCGCGCGCGTTCTCATAAGGTTTGCACAGCCGACCGCAAAGTTACAAAAAATTGAAGTTCGATATGGAAAATCCAGATGTTGCTTCCGCCGTGGTGCTTCGCCGCCGCCTTCAAAATCCAAAATCGAAAATCGTGCTCTGTTGAAAAGCCCAAATATCCATAGGGCGAGAAGGGCGAGGTTGTGGACGACGGTGCGGAGCAGGGCTTCGCTCTCCTGGTTTTTCCAGCGGACGCTGCGCAGTTCGGATCCGAGGCAACGCTTGAAGCGGCTAAAGACGCTTTCGGCTTGCCAGCGCTGTCCGAACACGCGATGAAAAAATCGTCGCCGCATCTGCCTCCGGTATTCCGTGGGCGGCCAGCGCCGCGTCTTGGGCCCGCTCTTGGGCGGAATCACGCTGTGGGCCCCCAGTTCTTCGCGGATAAGACGGTGAATGGCTTCGGCGTCGGCGCCAGCGTCCCAGAGCGCGCGCCGGAATTTGACGCGGCGGTGGGCTTGGCGCAGCAGGTCGGGCGCTTCGCGCGTGTCGCGGCTGGGTCCTTCGGTCAGGCAGACGGCCACGATGAAATGCGAATCCAGATCGGCGCAAAGCGTCAGTTTGGGAAAGTGTAGGGCGCGCCTGCGATGCTCTGTTTTTCGGCGGAAATAATAGGAGACGTGACCGGCTTCCAGGCCGGTGCCGTCGCCGGCGATCTGCGGGTGCGGTTCGATCAGCCCGCGGCGTTGGGCGCAGCGGACGCTGTGATCGAGGAGCTGGACGAGGGCGTTTTTTTTGCCAGGCGTTCGTGCGCGCGGCAGAGCGCGGAATAGGTGGGCACGCGGGTCAGGCCGATGGCTTCGCGGAGGTCGGACCATTCGAGCAGCATCTGTTCGGTGGCGCGATAATCGAGATGGTAAAACTCGCGGATGGCGAGAATGGCAAACAGTTGCGGCAAGGTGAATTTACGAGGCGAAAAGACGTGGGAGTAAGCCGGCAGAACGCGCTGCCCGGCTTTCAGGGCTTCGCGCGCCAGCGCCAAGGCGGATTTCGTGTACGGAAGGCGTTGACCGGACATCGGGGCGTTCCTCCGCCCCCCCACGCCCCTCTGCATCGTCCATTCACGGCTTGGCCTTTAGGGCTTTTCAACAAAGCAGAAAATCGAAAATGCCCTCTTACGCCTTCCTCGGGCTGTGCGGCCCGGGCTCGCCCTTGATCGCCTGGTCCATATCGAACGAGTGCGCCGAGTCGGGAAAGGCTCCGCTCTTCACTTCCTCGATGTAGTTCTTGGCCGCGTCGCGGATCGAACCGGCCAGGTTGGCGTAGCGCTTGGCGTGCCGCGGCAGGAACTCTTCGTACAGGCCCATGGCGTCGTGGAAGACCTGCACCTGCCCGTCGCAGCCGGGGCCGGCGCCGATGCCGATGGTCGGAATCGTGAGCATCTTGCTGATCTTTTCGGCCAGCGGCGCGGGAACCAGTTCGAGCACGATCGCGAACGCGCCGGCTTTCTCAAGCGCCTGCGCGGCAAGGATCAGGCGTTCGGCGGCTTCCTGCGTGCGCCCCTGCACGCGGTACCCGCCGATCATGTGGATCGACTGCGGCGTCAGGCCGATGTGCCCCACCACGGGAATCCCGGACGCCACCAGCGCGCCGACGACGGCGCCCATGCGGCGGCCGCCTTCGACCTTCACGGCCTGCGCGCCGCCTTCGGCCATCGCGCGCCCGGCGGTCTTCAGCGAAGTCGGCAGGTCCGAGGACGAGTACGTCGCGAAGGGCAGGTCGATCACGATCATGGCCTTCTTCGCCGCGCGGCTGACGGCGCGCGAATGGTGGATCATCATGTCCAGCGTCACGCGCAGAGTCGATTCGTGGCCGAGCACCACCATGCCGAGGGAGTCGCCCACGAGGATCATCGGGACGCCGGCTTCGTCGAGAATCTTCGCGGAGGTGTAGTCGTAGCACGTCATCATGGGGATCTTCTCCCCGCGCTTCTTCATTTCCCAGAGGTCGTGGATGTTGGTTCGGCGCACGGGCATGGGAAACCTCCTGATCGGCGTGAATCCTGTACGGGCAGGCGCGAGTCTACGCCCGCGGCGCGGGGCTCGAAAGTCGAAATGGCCGCGGCTTACGTCTCCGGATCCAAAAACGCCAGCCGGCCTCGCCACATGCCATGCATCTTTCCGATGAGCAGGATCAGCAGCGGACCGGAGGGCGGCAGGAAGAGCAGCGCATTCACGACGGCCAGCACCGCCAGGCGGCGCGGGAGCGCGCGAATGCCTCGCTCCGTGCAGATGCGCAGGGAAAGGTACATCGCGCCCATGCCCACGCTGCCGAAGATCAGCCCCACGACGAGTTCGGCGTTGCGGCCGCCGCCTTCCAACGTCCGGCCCATCCACGCGCCCAGCATGCTCTGCGCGCACAGCAGGATCGTGGCGAGCGTCAGTTCGGCCAGGCCGAATTGTACGGGATGCGGCCCGCCGGGCAGCCCGAGTTCCTCCGGGCGGATCACGATGTCGGGCGCCCGGACTTTGCCGTAGTTCGCCGATCGGTCGGTTTCGCCATCCATGCGCCGTGCATCCCAGGGCCGCAAAGTTCAACGCGCGAAAAAGAGCAAGAGGAACGGAGCGGCAAGCACCGCGTCCAGCGTCAGCAGCAGGAACAGCCGCCGCGCGGCCGAAGTCATTCGGTAGCTGGTGGCGAAGCGGAAGGCCAGGTAGATCGCGCCGGCCGAGGTCAGCGCCGCGAAGAAGGCCACCGCGTACTCGGCGTCCGCCCACGCATGCCGGCTGACGTACATGCGCCCGGCGTGCGCGCCGAGCATCGTCTGGCCCGAAAAGAGCACGACGGCCGCCATCAGCTCGCCGAGCCCGAAGCGAAGGGGATACGAGATGCGTTCCATGCCGGTGCTCTCGGAGAAATTTCCGCGCCCGCCGCCGCGCGCGTCTTGATCAGCATGCTCAAGAAAATGGAACCGGTTGCTCAGGAAACAGACGCGCAAATTCCGCCACGCCAAACCGAAGCCTAAGGCCTGGCCTCGCGCGCGGCATCCTTTTTCTTCGTAGCGAGTTTGTGCGGTCCTCCTCGCTTGTAAACGCCCGCCCCCTCCCTACGATGCTCGTCCATGAAGAAACTTCGCGTGGCGGTCACCGGCGGCAGCGGCAGAGTCGGTTCCAGGGTCGTGGAAGCCCTCGTCCGCCGCGGGCACAAGGTCGTCAACCTCGACCGCCGCCAGGCGGACCGCCCGCTCGCGCGCTTCGTCTACCTCGACCTGGCCAGGCGCGAACAGGTCCAGCCGGTCCTCGAACAGGTTGACGCCGTCTGCCACCTGGGCGAACACCCCGGGTCCTGGGGGCGCAGCCCCGAGGAGATCTTCGCCGGCAACGTGGCCATCGGCGCGACCGTCCTCCAGGCCGCCGCCGACCTCAAGCTCAGGCGCATCGTCTACACCAGCACCTGCCAGGTCTACGGCACCTGGGGCGAACATCCCGTCCCCCCGCTCTCCCTGCCCGTCGCCGAAAGCCATGCGCTCCGGCCGCAGAACACCTACGCCCTTTCCAAGGCTTCCAACGAACGCCTCCTGGAACTCTGCGCCCGCGACCGCGGCGTCTCCGCCGCGATCTTCCGCTTCCCCTACGTCTGGACCTACGACCGCGGCGGGCCCGACGAGACCTTCTCCTGGCTCGAGGAACTCGGCGGCCCGCAGCCCGAGATGGGCACGTACGTCCACGGCTCCGACGCCGCGCGCGCCTTCGTCCTGGCCCTGGAAAACCCGCGCCCCGGCTGCGAAGCCTATCATTTCTCGGCCGAAGAGATCGCGCTGCCCTCGCCGCTGGGCGAACTTCTGCGCAAGCACCATCCGGATTACCCCGCGCTCCCGCCGCGCTGGCCGGCCTTCAAGAGCCCGCTCGATTGCGCCAAGGCGAAGGATCACTTCGGCTGGAAGCCCGCGTGGAACCTGCTCGACCGCTACCGCAAGGCGCGCGGCCACGACCCGCGGCCTTCCCCCGAAGCGGCCGCCGCCACCCGCACCCGGAGGCCTGGCCGTGGGCGCCGTTAATCCGCCGATCCTGCACTCCCTGATCCTGTGCGACTACGTCATCAAGGACGTCGCGACGGGCAAGCTCTCGCTCATCGGCATCTTCAACGGACTTTACGCGCACCGGTTTCCCTGCACGCACCCGATGCTCTACATTTACGTGGCGCTCACCGACGGCCGCGGCAACGTGCCCTGCCGCCTGCGCATGGTCCCGCTCGGCGGAGGCCCCGAAGTCTTCGCGCTGCAGGGCCATGTGACCTTCGGCGATCCCACCGCGGTCGGCGAGATCATCTTCCCGATCCCGCAGCTTCAGATTCCCGCGCCCGGCGTGTACGCGATCGAATTCCTCGCCAACGGCGAACTGCTCGGCTCGCGCAAGCTCCAGGTCGCGCCGGTGGCAGCGGCCTAAAGGCCGCGTTTTCTAGTGGTCTGGTTTTCTTGTTGTCTGGTTTTGGCACAACCAACGGCGCAATAGGATAGCAAGCCAACAAGATAACGAGCCAACAAGTTAACAAATTAACTAGCCAACAAGACAACGAGCCAACCTGCTTCACGCCAGATCGATGGCCTTTTCGCGGGCCAGGCGGTCCACTTCGATCAGGAGTTCCTCGCGCGCGGCCAGTTCGGCCTCGTCGTTCGCGGCGCGCAGGTAGACGTTCATCTGGAGCTTGATCCCCGCCCCGCCGATCTCCGAGACGTAGATCTGGATGTTCTCGCGCTGGACGCGTTCCTTGGTGGCCAGCAGCTGGCGCAGGGCATCGCGGAATTCGCCCGCCTTTTCCATCGGCACCGTGGGCTTGAACGGCACGACGTAGCGGAAGCGCCGCTTCTCCTTCGGCCCCTGGTTCTCGATGCTCGCGCTCACCAGCTTCGAATTCGGCAGCGTCACCAGCGAATTGTTCAGCGTACGCAGGCGCGTGCTGCGGAAGCCGACTTCTTCCACGATGCCTTCGATGCCGAGAATGATCACGCGGTCGCCGATCTGGAAGGGCCGGTCGAGCAGCACGGTGAAGGACCCGAAGAGGTTCTCCACCGTGTCCTTGGACGCGAGCGCGAAAGCCAGGCCGCCGATGCCGAGCCCGGCCAGCATGGTGCTGATGTCGATGCCCAGGTTGCCGGCGATGAAGACGAGCCCGAAGACGACGACGAAGATCTTGAGCGTCTTGCGGACGAGCGGGATCAGCAGGTCGTCCATGCGCGTCTTGGTGCGGGATGCCAGCACCACGACGTAGGAACTGAGAACATCCACCAGGCGGTACGCGGCCCAGACGCACGAAGCGGCCAGGAAGAAGACCGCGATCTTGACCATGAAGTCGTAGATGCTCGACGGCAGGTTCAGCCACTGGATGCCGGCCCACCAGACGATGGACATCACCGCCAGGCCGACGGGGCGTTCGACGAGGGAGAGTTCCTGCGGGTCGAGGTTCAGGTTGCGCCGGGCGAGCCAGCGCCCGAACAGCCGCGTGATCAAGAAGCCGAAAAGCCGGTCGAGCACCACGCCGAGGCCGATGAGCACCAGGATGCCGAGCCACTGCCACTGGCGCAGGATAAAGGTCGTGCCCTTCAGCGAATCGGGCACGCGCCGTTCGACCCACACGCCCACGTTGCGCGCTTCGGTGGCCTGCACTTCGGTGCTGATGAGCGACCAAGAGACGACCTGATTCCAGAGTTCGTCGAGTCCCTTCAGCGTCCCGCCCGCGATCAGCCATTCGCCGTTGGCCTTCTTGACGAAGCCCAGGTGGAAGTACTTCCCGTCGCGGTAGAACTCCTTCGTGTACTCCGTCCCGTTCACCGTGTCCGGCAGCTCGTCCGATTTGACGAACCAGAAGCGGTCGATCACGTCCTTCAGGTATTCGGCGTAGCGCGGCCCCAGGTCCTGGCTCAGCCCGGCGCCGGACATGTCCAGGCAGGCCTGCGCCCGGGCCAGGTTGGAAGCCTTATCCACGCCGTTGCGGTAATTGATGATGGAGACCATGAAGGTCTCCATCGTCACGCGCGGATGAAGGCGATCGGGGGACGCCGCCTGCGGCGCGGGTTCGGCCTTGGGGGCCTCGGCGGCGAGGAGGCGCCCCGGCCCACCGGCCAGCGCAAGCAACAGGGCGAAGAGACAGGCAGCCGGCCATGCGGCACGGCGGGCCATCACGAAGCGCATCGAGCGTAAGGTTCCCTGGGCGTCAGGTTGCGCACCATACCAAAGGATCGACGGTGGGCAAGACGGGATAGTTGGTTTGCTGGTTTGCTGGTTTGCTGGTTTGCTGGTTTGCTGGTTTGCTGGTTTGCTTGTTTGCTGGTTTGCTGGTTTGCTTGTTTGCTGGTTTGCTGGTTTG
>JAHCJK010000051.1 GCA_026184295.1 Planctomycetota bacterium | reverse complement strand
TCGCCTGGTAGGAACTGCGCGCGTGATCGCCGAGCAGGCGGCCGACGGCGGCGAGGCGCGTGCCGTCTTCGCCGCGCCCGAGCAGGTCGTCGAGCGCGTAGGTGGTGCCCCAGCGGTCCCACGCCATGCCGCTGTAGCGGAACGGATAGGCCCCGGCGATGGTCACGGCGGCCCAGCGGTTTTCGTGCGGCAGGTCCCAGCGCGCCAGACCGTCGCGCACGCTCCGCGCCAGTTCCCACGCGGCGGCCTGGCTCAGGTAGTCGTTGGGCAGCGCGAGGCGGCGGTCCTGTTCGTCCTTGCCGACCGACGGGCGCGGCAGAATCTCGAAACCCTGAAAGCGCCCGGCCGCCAGGGCCAGCGCGCCGGCGGTCTCGCCCGAACTGCCGTCGCCGAAGACCACGCCCTGCGGATCGCCTCCGACATCCTTGCGGCGCGCGCGCAGCGCATCTTCGCTGGGCTCGGCCGGAAGGTCCTTCAGTTTGCCGTTCGCCGTCCAGCTCCCCAGGATCGCGCGGCGAATCTGCGCGGCCGAGAAGACCGCGTCGGCTTTCTTCACCGACGGCAGCAGCACCGTTTTGGCAGGCTTAAAGACCGCGGCGAACTTCGGCGCGTACAGGTCGTCCTGGAAGAGCACCGGGAAGAAGCGGTCCTCGTCCCAGTGCGCGACCGCGTCCGCGAAGGTCTCCAGGTCGGGCACCAGCACCAGGACGTCGAGCACTTCGCGCTTGGCCCAGCGCGAGTTGCGCGGGCTGTCGTCGCCGAGCGCCAGGGCGCGGGCGGCCTTGGCGGCCCGCCAGAGCGTCGGGCTTTCGCCGTCGCCGGCGGCCTTGATCGCGGCGTCCCAGCAGTCGCGCGCTTCGTCGGTCTTGCCGTCTTCGTAGGCCATGTCGGCCAGGTCGAGCAAGATGTCGGCGGGCACGCGGCCGGCGGGAAGTTCTTTCACCACGCGCTTCATCAGCGCGGCGCGTTCGTCCACCAGGTCCAGCCACTGCACGGCGTAGACGGCCGCGCCGAGGCCCCGGCGCACTTCCTTGCCTTCCAGCGGCGCGGCAAGCAGCTTGCCGAGCAGTTCGCGGACCTTGGCTTCGTCCTTCGGCTGCTGGCGTTCGAAGAGCGCCATCAGTTGCGCGGACAGCGGTCGTCCGTCCCCGCCGTTGGCCGCCGCGCGGCGCAGGTCGCGGGCGGTTTTCTTCAGTTCCTCGGCGCGCGACTTGGACGCGGACGAAAGGCCTTCCAGGCGCAGCGCCAGCGTGCGTTGGGCTTCCGCGTCGGCGGGGTTCTTGGCCAGCGCGGCCAGGCCTTCGCCCGCGGCCTTGGCCTCCTTGACCAGCGTCTCGTCGATCAGCGTGCCGTACAGCGCGCTCGCGGCGACGGCTTCCAGCGCCAGGCGCAGTTCGTCGGCGCTCGGGCGAGCTTCAGGCTTTTCGGCCTTCACGTACTTCGTGAAGACGTCGGCGAGCGTCTCGAGCCGCTGCGCCGAATGCAGCGGGGCGAGCCACCCGAGGTCTTCGGCCTCGGCGGCGAGCGCGGCCGGCAGCGGCTGGCCCTGCGGAACCGCAAGCTTGACCAGGCTCTGCGCGTGGTCGGCGCGGCCGACGGACGCGAGCACCTTGACCGCGCGCGCAAGGCGGGCGAGATCCTTCGGATCGGCGGCGGCGGCCTTGGCCAGGTCGTCGGCGGGCATCGGGAACTTCGCGATCGCTTCGAAGATCGCGGGCAGTTCGGCGCGCAGGTCGGGCACGGCCTCGGTGGCGATCAACTGGCCCTTCGCGTTCATGAAAAGGAAGCCGCTGTCGGGCTTGCCCGGCAGCGCGCGGGCTTCGGGCTCGAAGTTCCACAGCATCGCGGCGTGAAAACCTTCGGCCGCCTTGCGGACCTCGGCGCTTTCGGCCACCCAGTGCCCCGCGTCCATCGAACCGATGTCGTGCGGGTTCCGGACGAGCACCACGACGGGCTTGCCGTCATTTTCCGCCGCCTTCTGCTGCACGGCCAGGTCGCCGGACCACGGCTGCGGCGCGTCGGCCGCGCAGGCCTGCGCGAGGTTCAGCAGCAGCAGCGCTCCGCAAAACAGACCCAGAAGATGATGCAGGTGCATGGTCGTTCCTCGATCTTCGGCGAAGGACGGGGGCAAAGATGCGCAGTATGGCCCGTGCGCCGGGCGCGTTCAAAGGCCTTTTCTCCGTCGCTTTTACTGCCTGCGGAACGCGCTACCATAGGGCGGTCAGCGCATGAGCGAACCGAACGTACCCCCGCCGGCGGACGCCCCGCGTCCCCCGGGCGCCGCCCCTTCCCAGCGGCGGAGCGGCCCGTATTTCAAGGACGAAGACCTCGACCTGATGCTGGGCGGCGAACGCCTGGAACTTCGTTCGCCGACGTGGCGCGGCTGGACCCTGGGACTGCTTACGGTCGCGGCGCTCTGCTTTGCCGTCCCGCACATCGATTACGTGATCCGCAACACCAAGCTCTCGTACAGCCTCTTCCCGTTCAGCCCGATCTTCGTCGTCACGATCCTGGTGGCGCTGGTGACGGTGCTGCTCGCGCACGCCCGCACCTCGCTGGGCCTGACGCGCCAGGATATGGTGCTCGTATACGCGATGGGCATGGCGGTGAACGCGATTCCCGGCGCCGGGCTGCTCTCGGTCTGGGTCGCGACGATCACCGGCAGCCAGTACTACGCGACGCCCGAGAACAACTGGGCCGAACTGATCACCCGGCGCCTGCCGGACGCCTGGACGCTCCACGATCCGCCCGCGAACGTGGACGGCCCCCGTCCGATCGAATGGTTCTATTCGGGGCTGCCGCCGGGGCACGAGATGCCCTGGCAGGCGTGGCTTGGGCCGTTCCTCACCTGGTCGGTGGCCTTCGCGCTCCTCTTTATGATGATGTTCACGCTCTGCCTGCTGCTGCGCCGGCAGTGGTCGGAGCGCGAGCGCCTGCCCTTCCCGCTCGCGCAGTTGCCCGAAGACCTGACCGCGGGCCTGCACGGCGGCCGGCATACGCCGTTCCTCAAGGACCCCATGGCCCAGATCGGCATCGGGCTCGTGCTGCTGCTCCACCTCTGGAACGGCCTGCAGGACTACAACAGCCGCATCCCCGAAATTCCGCTGCGCCCGAACATCCATCCATACATGTCCGAACCGCCCTGGCGGCACCTCTTCCCGCTCTACACGAAGATCTTCCCGTCGGTCATCGGCTTCACCTTCCTGCTCTCGCTGGAAGTCTCGTTCAGCCTCTGGTTCTTCTTCGTCGTGATGAAGATCGCGCAGTTCGCGGTGATTCAAAACGGCCTCGGCTACGACGGGTATTACTTCTTCGGCAAGGGCGGCCACCAGGGCATGTTCGTGGACCAGGGCGTCGGCGCGCTGATCGCCATGGTGCTGGCCGGGCTTTTCCTCGCGCGCGGCGAACTGACCGGTTCCCTGATGGAAGCGCTGGGGCGCAAAGCCCCCGAGCCGCGTCAGGACGACTTCTCGCCGCGCGTGCTCTGGGTGCTGCTGATCGGCTGCGTGGCGGGCTCAGTGGCGTGGCTGGGCTGGTTCGGCGTCTCGATCCTGTACGCGCTGCCCTGCGTGATCCTGCTGGGCGTGGTGATGATCGGCTTCACGCGCGTCTTCTGCGAAGGCGGCGTCTTTTACACGCAGTTGTACGAGTTCCCCTCGCAGCTCGTCTCCACCGTGGCCACGCCGGCGGTGATGGGCTCGCAGAACTACTTCCTGCTCTCGGTCTACGATCGCGTGATGGTCGCCGACTCCTTCCGCGTGCTGACGATGCCGAACCTGATGAACGCCCTGCACCTCGCCTCGCGCACCGGCCTGCGCGTGCGTTCGATGACGCTGGGCCTCGTCGCCGCCATCGCGCTGGCCGTCCCGCTCGGCTTCGTGGCGCTGATGCACACGGCGTACTCGACGCCCGGGGGGCTCAAGGACACCGACTGGGCCTGGCGTTCGTATCCCAACGGAGAATTCAAGGCCCACGAGGCCGTGCTGAGCAAGCTCGAATCCTGGGACCGGCGCGTCGAGACCGCGCGGCGCGACGGCAAGGAAATCCCCGCGGCCGAAGTGCCCGACGTGGCGCGGCGCGACTGGGGACGCCTGGGCTGGCTGGGCGCGGGGATGGCGGGGATGTTCACGATGATGTTTCTGCGGACGCGTTTTTTCTGGTGGCCGCACCCGATCGGCTACGTGATGTGGATGGGCCAGTGGTCGCTGAACAATCAGTGGTTCTCGTTCCTGATCGGCTGGTGCCTGAAATGGGTCTGCCTGCGCTACGGCGGACGGCGTCAGTACCTCAACGCGCGCCGCTTTTTCCTGGGCGTGATCGTCGGCGAGGCGCTCGCCGCGATGATCTGGATCGCCATCGCGTATTTTGCCGAACGCCAGGACGGCTACCGCATCAGCATCGACTGAAGAAAGGCCAAGCGCGCGCGTGCTGCTTTCGATCATGATCCCCACGCACAACCGCAAGGGCGTGCTGCTGCGTTCGCTCGAACGGCTGGCGCGCCTGCGCGTGCCCGCGGAGCACACGCTGGAGATCGTCGTCGTCGCCAACGCGTGCAGCGACGGCACCGCCGCAGCGATCGCGGAGGCCGCGAAAGGCTTTCCCTTTCCGCTGCGCGCCGCGGAAGAACCCAACGCCGGCGTCGCGCACGCCCGCAACCGCGCGCTCAAGGAAGCGAAGGGCGACATCCTCTTCGTCCTCGACGACGACATCGCCGTCGAACCCGAATGGCTCGCCGAACACCTCGCGGTCCACGCCGAACGCGGCGCGGAGATCGTCGGCGGCAAGATCGGCCTCTGGTTCGAGGAAAAGCAGCCCCCCGACTGGCTCGTCCCGGCGCTCGAATCGGTACTCTCGTGGAAGGACCTTGGAAACGAGGTCCGCGCCGTCACCAACCCGGGCGACTGCATCAGCGGCAACTTTTCGATGAAGCGCAAGGTCCCCGAGACCGTCGGCGCGTTCCACACCGGCCTGGGGCGCAAGGCCGGCTCGATGCTGGGCGGCGAAGAGATCGATTTCGTCGAACGCGCGCTGCACGCGGGCTTCAAAGTCTTCTATTCGCCCAAGGCCGTGGGGCTGCACTGGATTCCGGCGAGCTTCTTCGAAGACGCGTACCTGCGGCGGCTGAGCATCGACATGGGGCGCACGCGCGTCTTCATGAAGAAAAAGCTCCCGCTCGGCAGCATCCTGCGGCGGCTGCTGGTCAACCCCGTCCGCATTTTCGGGCACCAGGTCAGCGAATGCTTCGCGGTCGTTTCGGGCAACCGCAAGAGCTGGATGAAGCACCGCATCAAGCGCTGGAAGCAGCAGGGCGGCTGGCTGGCCACCTGGCAGTACCTGCGCGGACGGACATCGACGCAGACGCGCGCGCCCGGTACGATGCCGCCCCAATCCTGAACGCCCGGAGACCGGATGCGCTTTTCGGCCGTCATCTGCACGTGGAACCGCTGCGACCTGCTCCGCCAGACGCTGGAACAGATGACGAAACTCCGCCTGCCCGGCGGCGCCGCGTGGGAATTGCTCGTCGTCAACAACAACAGCACCGACGCCACCGAGGCCGCCTGCGGCGCCTACAAGGACCGCCTGCCGCTGCGCTATTTCTTCGAACCGAAGCCCGGCAAATCGAACGCGCTGAACCTGGTGCTGAAGGAAGCCCGCGGCGCGTACCTGCTCTATACCGACGACGACGTGCTCGTGGCCGAAGACTGGATCGCCGAATACGACGCAGCCTTTCAGCGCCATCCGGACGCGGCGATTTTCGGCGGGGCCATCGATCCGTGGTTCGAGGGCGAACCGCCCGAATGGCTGCCGCGGGTGATGCCGATCGTCGAAAGCGCCTACGCCGTCCGGCGCATGCCGCCCGAGAGTCCCGAATCGGAGATGAAGGCGAATTTCCTGCCGTTCGGCGCGAATTTGGCGATCCGCGCGGAGGAACAGCGCCGCTTCCCCTACGATCCCAAGTTGGGCCCCAACGCGAACACGCAGATGCGCGGCGAAGAGACCGCCGTGCTTTTGCAGATGCTCGAGGCCGGCGTGAAGGGCCTGTGGGCGCCGCGCGCGCGCGTGCGGCACTTCCTGCCCAAGGCGCGGCAGAGCGAAGCCTTTCTGCGCGGCGTCTACCGCGGGCTGGGGATTCTCTCCGGGCGGCGCATGCACGAACGCGGCGAAGCCGGCGCGGGCGCGCGCCTGGGCCTGCGCTGGCAGCGCTTTTCCGGAAACGCGAAGTACGCGCTGGGCAAGGTGCTCGGGTCGCCCGAGACCTGGGTCAAAGGCCTGCGCCACGCCAGCACCGCCGAAGGCCGCATCGCCGGCCTGGACGAAGCCGCGTCCTGATCCGTTATCGGTATCAGTCGAAGAAGCGGAACGGCCGCTTGCCCTGCGCGAGCGCCTGGAGCATCACGGCCAGTTCCATCGCGTGATAATCGCCCCACAGGGAGGATTCGCCGTACGGCGCCAGGCCCTTCTCGGGTTCGTAGTCCCAGCCGCGCGGGCGGTGGTAGATCGAATGCAGGATCAGCCCCTGGTGGCGCGGGTCCTCGCTGAGGTACGGCGGCGAGAAGAGCGTGCGCGCCATCGTCAGGCCCGCCTGCGTGTAGCGCGCGGCCGCGGCGCGGTCGGCCTTGGCCAGGTACGCGCCGAGCCGCAGGTAGCCCTGCGCGGCGATGCACGAGGCCGAACTGTCCACGGGTTCGTGCGGATTGCGCGGCTGCGAGTTGCGCGCGTACAGGTTTTCCATCTTCGCCAGCCCCGGCGCGCCGGTGTCCCACAGGGGGATGCCGTCGGCGCAGGTGTACTCGATCAGGAAGTCGGCCGTCACGCGGGCCGCGCGTTCGACGCGCTTGAGCAGCTTCGCCTTCGCGGAGGCGCCGCCGAGTTCCTGCGCGCCGAGCGTGGCGAGAAATTCGAGCTGTTCGGCGCAGCCGGTGAGAATCCAGGCGAGCCCGCGCGTCCAGGTCGAGAAGGCCGAGTAGCCCTGCTGGGTGCTCGGGCAGCGGTAGTTGCCGTCGGCGACATTGAAGATCGATTCGTGGACCACGCGCCCCGGCACGTCGTAGGCGTCGCGCCCTTCGCCGTAGTAGACGTTGTAGGCCAGCGTCGCGTCGAGGTGCTCGACCAGCCGGCCCAGCAGGCAGAACTTCGCGTCGTTTTCGCCCATCAGCACGTGGCCGAGTTTGTACGCGACGGCCAGCGCCCGCAGCGAACGGATCGTGTCGCTGAAGAGCGAATGCGCGCCGTTGAACGAATGAATGTATCCGCCGGTGCGAATCTTGGTCCAGCGCGCGGCCTGCACCGCGCCGCTGGCCTTCAGCGCCATCTCGTAGAAGGCGCGCTCGCCGGGGTCTTCCTTGATGCGCCCGGCGTTCATCAGGCGGCGCAGGTTTCCGTAGGTCGAGACGTTGTTGAAGCCGTGGTCGTGCACGCCGATGTGCGAGACGTGCACGGCCATGCGCTCGCGCGTGTTGGCCTTGCCGAGTTCCAGGAAGCGCTTCTCGCCCGTGGCCTCGAACTGAAGAATCTGGCAGCCGTACTGGAAGCCCTGCGTCCACTCGGTCCAGCCGCGCGTCGTGTACCGGCCTTGGACGGTAAAGACCGGGGTCCCGTTCTTCGGGTCCCAGGTCTTTTCCAGGTCGAGGATCTTCTTTCCGGACAGCGCGAAGAAGCGTTTGAGAAACGGAACGAGGTCGCGGGCACGAAGGTTCGTGTCGATGCGCATCGGCGTGCAGGCTCCCGGTCTATGACGTGGACGAAGGCACCAGCGTAACGCCCGCGCGCCGGACCGCAATCGAAGGCGCCGCCGCACTTGCGGGAAAGCCCGCGCCTGCGCTAGAGTACGCGCCGCTTTCGAACGCCCCTTTTCGTGGAAGATCCCGCGCGCATGAACGTGTTCCAACGCTTTGCCCTGTGGCTGTTCTGCAAGGCCGCTCGCAAATACCGCAAGAGCAAACCGCCGTACAAGAACGCCTTCAACGCGAACGATTTTCACCTCGTGCCCGCCGATTTTTACGCCACCATCCCCAGCGTGCAGGAGATCGAGAACGCCTGGGAATACAAGACCCACAATCCGCCGTACATCGACACTGGGCTCTTCGACCAGAAGGACTACGACCGCATGCTCGCGCTGCTGGAAGAACTGGTGCCCTTCGGCGCCGAACTCTCGGCCCCGCGCGACGGCGACAGCGACCACCCGAAGGAATTCTTCTGGAAGAACAAGTACTTCATGGACGCCGACGCGATGTCGTACTACGCGCTGATCCGGCGCTTCAAGCCCGAACGCATCGTGGAAGTCGGCTGCGGCTATTCCACCATGGTGGCCAGCCTGGCGATCGAAAAGAACGGCAAGGGCGAACTGCACTGCATCGAGCCGTATCCGCGCGCCTGGGTGCCGGGCATCAAGCACATCGCCACGTTTCAGAAAAAGCCGATCCAGGAGTTCAAGCCCGAGTTCTTCAACGACACGCTACGCGACGGCGACTTTCTCTTCATCGACACCACGCACACGGTCAAGACCGGCAGCGACTGCCTGTACATCTACCTCAAGCTGCTGCCGAAGATCGCGCGCAAGGTCTGCATCCACGCGCACGACATCTACCTGCCCGCGGCCATGCCCGTCGAATGGCAGTTGGAGCGCAACTTCTACTGGACCGAACAGTACCTGCTGCTCGCGCTGCTGATCGACAACCCCAAATTCGAAGTGATGTACGGATCGCATTACCACCAGGGCACGCACCCGGACCGGTTGAAGGCCCTGATGCACGGGCAGGCCGAAGCCATGGGCGGCAGTTTCTGGTTCCGCCGCGTCTAGAGAAATCGCATTCGGCAAGCGCGCGCGGGCGCGTACAATATCCGCATGGCCAGCGCCCCGCTCAGCGAGTCCTCGCACCCGCGCACCTTCCGCGAAAACACCTACGTCTACCCGGTGCTCTCGCGCCGCTCGAACGGGATTTCCGTCGGGATCAACCTGAATCCCGACAAGGCCTGCAACTTCGACTGCATCTACTGCCAGGTGGACCGCACCAAAACGCCGCAGGAACTCTTCGTCGGGCTCGCGAAACTGCTCGACGAATTGCAGGCCGTCCTGACGGGCCTGTTGCCCGGCGGAGCACTCTGGAACGAGCCCGAATTCGCTCCGCTTTCGGCCGAGAAAAAGCGCGTCAACGACATCGCCTTCTCGGGCGACGGCGAACCGACCACCTTCCGCAACTTCTCGCAGGTGGTGCGGGAGGCCGTGCGCGTGAAGGAAGCGCTCGGCTTTCCCGCGACGAAGATCGTGATCATTTCCAACGCGACCGGCTTCGACCGCCCCGATGTCCGCGACGGGCTCCGCTTTCTCGACGCGCACCAGGGCGAAATCTGGGCCAAGCTCGACGCGGGCACGCCGGACTACTTCAAGCTGATCGACCACACCGACTTTCCGTACGAACGCGTCCTCGCGAACATCCTCGCCTGCGCGAAGGAACGGCCCACGGTGATCCAGAGCTGCTTCATGAAGGTGCGCGGCGCGGGGCCCGCGCCGGACGAGATCGCCGCGTACACGGGCCGCCTGAAGGAGATCGGCGCGCAGGGCGGCACGGTCAAGCTCGTGCAGGTCTACACCGTCGCGCGCAACCCGGCGTACTCGATCGTCTCGAGCCTGGAGGACGCGGAGGTGGACGCGATCGCGGCGGAGGTTCGGCGCGTCACCGGACTGGCCACGGCGTCCTACTACGGGCACGTGGCCGAAGGGCTGGGGCTGATGGGCGCGGAACCGGCGAAAGCGTAGCTACGCCGAGGCGGAGCGCCTGCGGTTCCACTTTTCCTGCAGGTCTTCCGCGAACGCCACGAAGGCCTCGGGCGTCTCGAACGCGCGCTGCGGCACGATGATCGCGGCCTTCTCGCTCAGGTAGACAAAGGCGCGCTCGTCCGCGCGTTCCACCCGCAGAACCTTGTCCCACGGCGCCGCGACTTCCTGCACCGGATTGTGCTCGCGGATTTCGCCCTCGGTCACCGTCACCTTGCGCTTGCCCAGCAGCGGGCTCTTTTGAAAGTCCTTTACCAGCCGTTCGCGCAGGCGTTCCAGTCCGCCGCGCCAGCGCCGCGGAAACATCGCCACGTGAAAGGGCACCAGCAGCATGATCCACCAGAGCTTCTGCGCCGTGGCCGCGGGGTCCTCGGACGTGCGCACGTACCACCACCAGCCGGCGATGACCACCAGCGGCAGGCCGGCCAGGCCCAGGATTTTCTGGCGCAGCAACTTCGGCGAGGCGCGCATCAGGCGCATCTGAAAGGCCGCGAGGTCCTCGGGGACGATTTCAAAGCGGACGAGCTGGGTCTCTTCGCGCGCGGGCATCGGTCACTTGGCCGCTTTTTTCAACAGGCCCGTCGTCGAGCGGCCCTCGATCAGTTCCACCAGCACCACGCGCCCGCCCCACCCTTCCACCATGTCCCAGCCGACGACGGCGCGCTTGTGCTTGTAGTCCGCGCCCTTGCAGAGCAGGTCCGGGCGCACGGCCTTGATCAGGTCCCGGGGCGTGTCTTCGTCGAAGACGACCACGGCATCGATGCACGCCTGGGAGGCCAGGATGCGCGCACGGTCGAGTTCGTGCTGCACGGGCCGCCCTTCGCCCTTCAGGCGGCGCACGCTCGCGTCGGAGTTGATCCCCACCACCAGCGCGTCGCCCAGCCGCCGCGAACGTTCCAGGTAGCTGACGTGGCCGAAGTGCAGAATGTCGAAGCAGCCGTTGGTGAAGACGACCTTCTTGCCGCGCTTGCGCAGCGAGGCCGCGAACGAGGCCGCGCCGGAGCGGCTCATCACCTTGCGCTCGAAGTCCGGCGGCGCGTCCGCGCCGCCCAGCGCCTCGAGAATCTCCTGGTCGCTCACGGTCGCGGTGCCGAACTTCCCGACCTTCACGCCCGCCGCGACGTTGGCCAGCCAGGCCGCGCTCGGCACGTCCGCGCCCGCCGCCATGCCCAGCGCCAGCGTGGAGATCACCACGTCGCCCGCGCCGGTGACGTCGAAGACTTCGCGCGGCCGCGAGTGGAAGTGGACCACGCCGCCGCCCTTCGAGGCCAGCGACATGCCGTGTTCGCCGCGCGTGAGCAGCACGTTCTTCACGCCGACCTTTTTAAGGATGCCGCGCGCGACGCGCTCCGCGCCCGCGGCTTCCTCGGCATGCGCGCCGGTGAACGCGCGCGCGTCGCGGCTGTTGGGCTTCAGCACCGTCGCGCCGCGGTAATTCCACCACGAATACTCTTTGGGATCGACGACGACGGGCTTGCGCCCGGCGGCGGCCAGGGCCGCGCGGCAGAGCTTCCCGGTCAGCACGCCCTTGCTGTAGTCGGACAGGATCACGACCTCCGCCCAGGCCACGGCCGCGCGCACTTTCGCGATCAGCTTCTTTTCCAGGCGGGCGTCCAGCGGCAAAGCCTGTTCGCGGTCGATGCGCAGCATCTGCTGGTGCTTGGCCACGACGCGGCTCTTCAGCGTCGTCGGGCGCGCCTTGTCGCGCACCACGCCCGAGACGTCGATGCGCAGGCCGCGCGCTTCGTTCAGGAAGACCTCGCCGTCCGAGTCGTATCCCACGCACGAACAGAGTCGCACGCGCGCGCCCAGCGCCACGAGGCACTTGGCCACGTTCGCCGCGCCGCCGAGGTAGCGTTCCTCGTGCTGCACCTGAAAGACCGGCACGGGAGCCTCGGGCGAGATGCGCGCCACGCTGCCCATCAGGTACGCGTCGAGCATCGCGTCGCCGACGACGGCCACGCGCCGCCCCACCATCGCGCCCAGCAGCGCGCGCACGTCCTCGACGGGCGGTTCGCGAAAGACCTCGCTCACCTATGCGCCTCCTTGCAGGGCATCCACGTAGCGCTTCACGCCATCTTCCAGGCCCGCGAACGGACGCGCGAACCCCGCGCGCTTGAGCTTCGCCGTCGCGGCCTCGGTGAAATACTGGTACTTGTCGCGGATGATCTCGGGCGTCGGCACGTACTCGACGACGGGCGTCCGCCCCATGGCCGCGAAGACCGCGTTCGCCAGGTCCAGAAAGGAGCGCGCCTTGCCCGTGCCGACGTTGTACAGCCCGTTCGGCGCCTCGGGCGTCACCGGCGCGCCGAGCAGGTGCAGCGTCGCATCGACGGCATCGCCGACGTAGACGAAGTCGCGCTGCTGCCCGCCGTCGGGAATCCCTTCCTTGTGCGACTGGAAGAGCGTCACCTTCCCGAACGAACGGATCTGGTAGTAGCTGTGAAAGACCACCGAGGCCTGCCGGGCCTTGTGCTTCTCGTGCGGGCCGTACACGTTGAAGTACTTCAGGCCCGCCCAGCGCGGCGGCTGCTTTTCCGCGGGCTGTTCGAGCGCCCACAGGTCGAAGCGGTGCTTCGATTCGCCGTACAGGTTCAGCGGCTGGAGCGCGTACGGATCGCTCCGGTCGTCCCAGCCTTTGGAGCCGTCGCCGTACGTCGCGGCGCTGGAGGCGTAGACCATGGGCACGCGCTCGCGGGCGCAGAAGTTCCAGATCGCGCGCGTGTACTCGTAATTCACGCGCATCACGTATTCGCGGTCGCTGACGGTCGTGTCGCTGCACGCGCCAAGGTGGATCACGCCGCGCAGGTCCTTGCCGGCGTGGGCGAGCCAGACATGCAGGTCGTCGCGGTCCACGAAGGCCTTGACCTTCCGGCCGTCGAGGTAGCGGTGGCGCGCGGGCGAACCGTCCTCGCCCGGCGGATAATGGTCCGCGGCGACGACTTCTTCGCCGCGCGCGATCAGCGCCTCGGCCACGTTCGACCCGATGAACCCGGCCGCGCCGGTCACGACGATCATGCCCGCGAAGACCTCCCCGTTTTGCGGTAGCGCGGTATTAAACCCGAAGGCCCCCAAGGCGGCAAGTCGGAGCGCACGCGCCTACTTCTCCACCCGGGCGACGTCGCTCTTCCTGAATTTCACCATCCGCCCGTCCATGGTCTGAATCATCCAGTCGTCGCCGGCCTCGACCGCCTGGTTGGCGTTGTACTTCCGGCCGTCTTTCAGAATCCAGACGCCCGCGGGCGCGCTGCGCGCGTTGCCGCCCGGCGGCGGCGGAGGCTCGGGCTTCTTCGGCGGCGGCTTCGCCGGGTCGGCGGTCTTCGCTTCGGCCGTCTCGGCCGGCGGAGTCCGCTTCGCGGGTTCCGGCGGCGCCGGCGGGCGGACCGGGTCGAGCACGCGCTCGACGTCCTCCTTCTTCAGCGTCTTGAACGAGCCGTCTGCGGACTTGACGGAATAGACGTCGCCAAAGTCCACGAACTTCGAACCTTTCAGCCGCTCCCCGCTTTTCAGCACAAAGACGTACAGCGTCTCGTCGCGTTCGTCCTTGGCCTCCGCTCCCGCGCCGCTCTTGGCCTCGCCCGGCTTCGGGTCGCCGGACTTCGCGGGGTCTTCTTCGGCGTGGAGCACGCACGCGGCGGTGGCCGCGGCCAGAAGCACGAGCATGCGCAGACGCATCGCGGACCTCCTGAACGGGGAGTCCTCAGTCTACCGCTCTTTCGGATGGGGGTGTAGGCGAAGCGGCTACTTTTGCTGCGGCTGCGGCGCGGGGTTTTCGAGCTTCGAGGTCTCGGCCTTCTTCTCGGCGGTCTCGGTCTTGGCCTTCTCGGCGGACTCGGGCTTCGCCGTTTCGGCGGACTCGGCCGCCTCGGGCTTGACCTCAGTGACCAGTTCGCCCGCGTCGAGCGTCTGGTCGCCTTCCACCTTCAGCATCTTGCTGGTGAAGAGCACCTTCTCGCCTTCCACCACCGCAAGGAAATACTCCTGCGGATGCAGCGTCTCGAACTGGAACAGGCCCTTCTCGTCGGTCTCGACGCCCTTCTGCGAAGAGAGCAACTGCGCGAAGTTCTTCATCGTCTTGAAGCGCAGGAAGTGCGCATGGCAGAGCACCACGCGGCGCTTGGCCAGCGGAGCCTTGTCCGCCCCGAGCAGCGAGCCTTTGATCGACCCGCCGCGCTGGCAGGTGATGGAGAACTCGTTGTTGCCGACGCCGAGCTTCTGGTTGGGCTTGCCCAGGTTCGCGGGGAGCATCCCCAGCGCGTTGACGCCGATGTTGATGTAGTACATGCCCGGGTCGTTGTCGCCGATCATCGCGATGCCGTTCGCGTCGGTCTTGACCGTCACCGGCCGGCGCACGCCGATCACGCGCCCGTTGCCCATGCGCGAGATGTTCAGGATCACGTCCACCTCGGGCAGCGGTTTCTGGTCGGGGCCGAGCACCTTCACCACCACCGTGGCGCGGTTGATGTTCTTCAGCAGCATGCTGGCGGCGTGCGCCACTTCCGGGTCGTTGCCCTTCTGCGCGGCCTCCAGCGCCGAGCGCGCGGCCTCGCCCAGGTCTTTGAGCTGGCTGGACGCGTTTTCGCGCACGTCGAAATCGGCATCGCCGAGTTGCGTGACCAGGAGCTTGATCTTGTCTTTCTGCGTCGTGAGGTCGGGGGAAGGATTCGGTTCGCCGGCGCGCGCGGACAGGCCCAGGCAAAGGCCCAGGCATACACACAACATCGCACGCGTCTTAAGATTATGCGATGAGCAAGACACCGTGTTCATCTACTCAGGCCCCGGTGGCGGCGCAGCGCGAGAACGTCCGGCTGGAATACGACTGCACTACATACCGCCGTTTACCTAAGCAAGTCACGGAAAATCGCCGGTGTGAGTTTTTGCACGATGTTCTTTTGAGAAAATCAGCGCGAGGAACCGCGGATACCCCATTTTTCCAGGCTCCCCGGCGCCAGCAGCCGCGCGGCGTTGGTGAAGACGACCTCCGGGAATCCGAGCGACTGCTTGATGCGCACATCGCGCTCCAGGAAGCTCCAGATGCGCTGAATCTCGCGCGTCCGCGACCAGCCGAGCGAGAAGAACGACCACCAGGCGTTCGGCGGGACGGGATAGTCGCTGCCGTGCACGAGCTTCTCGACGACGCCTTCCTCGCGCAGGATGCGGGCGCTCCAGCGGGCGCGGCCGGGCGTGGTGAACGCGGAGTTGTCGCCGTAGCAGTTCGGGTAGGCGCGCGCGAGCTTGCAGAAGTCCGGCATCCAGTGCGTGTCGAAGATGCCGCTGGCCGTGCCGCAATGCGCCATGATCACGGTCACGCCCCGGTCGAGCGCCGGGCGCAGGACCTCGGGGTCGCCCAGTTCCGGCTTGATGATGCTGACGGTGTGTTCGCCGCCCGTGTGCGCGATCAGCGGGACCTTTTTCGCCGCCAGCAAGTCGAAGACGGGCGCGCAGCGCTTGTCGCGCGGGTCCATGCCCTGGCTGTTGGGGAGCCACTTCAAAGCGCCGGCGCCTCGTTCGATCCACTTGTGGCATTCGTCGAGCGCGTCCTTGCGGTACGGATGCACCGACATCGCGGGCACGAAGCGTCCGCGGGCGCGCTCGCAGCTGTCGAATAGGTGCTCGTTCGGCACGTACATCTCCTGGCCGGTCGGAGCGATCTCGCCCGCGTCGGTGTAGATGCGTTCGTGCGCGAAGACGACCGCCGCGTGCAGCGCGCCGTGTTCGGCCGCGGTGGCCACGTCCTTCTCCAGCCGCGCGCGGTAGGCCTCGTCGAGCACCCCCTGCTTGTGGGCGTCGTAGATGCCCATCTTCTTGCGCATGAGCTTATAAAGGAGCGAGTCGAATTTCTTCGGCGCGATGAAGCAGCCGGAGTTCCCCTGGCCGATGCCGGCGAGGTGGGTGTGGACGTCCAGGACCGGCAGCGGGCTCGGTTCGTTCATGCGCACCCTGTTACGCGTGGGATGCGCCATCTTTCAGGCCTGCGGGCCCGCAAGCAAGCTCGAAAAGCCGTCGCGCCGCCGCCCGGCGCGGGTCTATAATCCGGGCATGAAACAGAAACGATCCCGCCGGCCCGAACCGCCTCAGGCGGTGGTATGGAAGCCGCGTTACGCCGTCGCCGTCGCGCAGATGCAGACCGGCCGCGATCTGGCGCGCAACCGCCGCGTGATTCTGGAACAGATCGACGAAGCCGCGCGCAAGCACCGCGCACGCATGGTCGTCTTCCCCGAGACCGCGCTCTCCGGCTACGGACCGTCGCACTACGAACGGGGCCTGGCCGAGATCGACTTCAGGGAACTCGCGCGCGCCACGCAGGCCGTCGCCGCGGCCGCGCGAAAACGCCGCATCGCCGTCGTCGTCGGAACGACCGTGCGCGAGGACGGCCGCTATTACAACAGCGCGCTCACCTTTGGGCCCGACGGCAACCTGAAAGGCCGCTACGACAAGATTCAGCTTACCGGCGCCGCCAACCGCACGGGCGACGCGGCCTGTTTCGAACCCGGTGCGGCGCCCGGCCTGAGCCCGGTCACGGTCGCGGGCGTGAAGGTTGGCGTCGCGATCTGCCTCGACATGCGCTACCCGGAACTCTGGCGGCTCCTGGCGCTGCAGGGCGCGCGGGTGCTCGCCCACCCCACGGCGGCCTTCGGGCGCGAGGGCCTCTACAAGATTCCCGCGATCCGCGCGAACATCTCGTCGCGCGCGTCCGAGAACGGCTGCTGGTTCCTGCACGCGAACAACGCGGGCCCGCACCAGTTCTCGCACTCCTGCATCCTCGATCCCGACGGGCTGGTGGTCGTGGAAGCGCAGCCGGACTGCGAACAGGTGATTGCCGCGAAGATCGATCCCGCCTGGGCCGGTCGCGGCCGCTTTATCGAGACCCGCCGGACCGACGTGTATGAACTGCGCAAGCGCTAAGGGTTGCTCAGAAGAATCGGCACGCGGTAGTAGATCTCGAGGCTCAGGGCGTTGAAGGCATTCGAGAGCACCTTGCCCGCGCCGCGGCGCGGCCCTGAAAGCTTCCAGGCGCCCTTATCCTCGCCTTCGTCGATTGAGCCCTCAGCCAGGCACGTCCGATTCGAGTTGTGCCATTCCTTCCAGAGGTCGCCGCCCTGCTGAAACATGTCGAGCATGCCGACCCACCGAATAAAGGGCTCGGGACCCTCAGGTTCGGCTACGACCGAACGGTAGGTCTTCCAAGCTGCGGTCAAATAGGGCGAAAGCTTCTCCGGCTTCACCCCCAGCCATGACTGCGCCAGCACGCCCAGGAATGTCGCCTCCGCGCTCGTCGCTCCGCCTTGAACCAGCCGGAAGGCCTTGGCTTCCTTGTCTTCAAACGTGTTCAGGTTTTCGAGGAGGCTATCTATCTCTTGGTTGTGCGCTGAGAGCGAGAGCCCGGCAATCTTGCAGGTCTTGTAGTGCATGACCACCAGCGCCGTGGACACCAGGTCCGCCGTCTCCGCGCGAGGCAGCCGCCCGAACCCGCCGTGGGCCGCGCGCAGTTCCTTCAGGCTGTAGTCGATGGCCTTCTGCGCCGCGCGCGCGATCTCGGGGTCTCTGGACATGCCGCTGGCTTCCGCCAGCGCCATGCCGGCCCAGGTGTGCGCCATGGCATCCACGTTCTTCCAGCCGGGATTCAGGATCGCGCCGTCCGCGCGCTGGCAGCGCATCAGAAAGCAGACCGCGTCCAACACGCGAGCCTTGTAAAAGCCGACCTTGGTGCTGTGCCCGGCGCCCAGAAAGGCCAGCAACGAGACGGCGGTGTTCTCGAGTTCGGCCGCGGACTGCCCGCCCGCCGCGCGCCCGGTCCAGCTTCCGTCCGCGGCCTGCCGGGCGGCGAGCCATTCGAGCCCGGTATCCACGGTAGAGGCATTCACGTCCTGCTGGGGCTGGCGTTCTTTTTCCTCGAGCTTGGCGGGAGTTTCCAACTGGCCGAAGAACGGTTCGCCGATGCGCCCGGCCTTGAGGGCATCCGGCCAGGACGTGCGGACGGCTTCCAGCCAGCGGCTTTCGTCGCCGTGGGCCCGGGCGGTCCGCAGGAGCAGGCCGGCTCGCCGGCGCACCTCCGGATCGTCCGATTGGGCGGCCGCTTCCAGTTCCTTCACGGCCTTCCAGGCGCAGGCGTCCAGGGCTTTCGAAGCCGCTTCGCGGTCGTGAAAGTCTTCCGCGCCCAGTTGCCGGATCAGGGCCGGAATCTGCTCGGCCTCCTGCGGCGTGGGACGGTCCTCGTCCTGCGCGCCGGCCACGCCGGACGCGACCACCGCCGCCAGCACGCACGCCCAACCGCTACGCATACGACGCCCTCCGCGAACATGGGGACTCGTAGGGCTTGAACGCAGGCGGGGACGGAAGGTTTACCGGATTTCGCCCGGACCCGAGTGCATCTTCGGACCACCGGGGAGGCTGCGCACCAGAGCGGCTTCGCCGGCGCGAAGTTCTTCCAGGCGCGCGAGCGTCCGGTCTTCGCCGAAGAAGTCGGTCCCCAGGCCCACGAAGAGGAGGTAGTGGTTGACCTCGCTGGCGTACAGGTCGGCGTAGAACGAACCGAGTTCGCCGCCCTGCGCGGTATCGGCGAGCAGCTTGAAGCGCTCGGCGCTGCGGGCCTCGATCAGACTGCAGAGCAGCAGCATGTCCAGGAAACCGCCGGTGCCGCCCTGCGCGTGGGCGAGTTTGCGGAGCCCCTGCGCGTACGGACTGCCGCCGCGCTCGGGCGTGACCGCCGGATAGTTTTTCATCAGCGCCTGGCACTGCTCGGCGTGGTCCATCTCCTCGGCCGCCAGTTCGTTCATCAGCGACTTCAGGACCGGGTACTTGGCCCCGTAAAGCTTCAGGGTGCGGCGCGCCATCGCCGCGGCCTTGAGTTCGCAGAAATAGTGGTCGAGCAGCAGGTGCCCCGGCTGCGCCAGCGCCTGGTCGGCCCAGTCTTTCGCGGTGAGGTAATGCAGTCCCAGCATGCGCGGAAGATACGAGCAGCGCGCGCAGGTGACGAATGGAATTTTAACGGCAAGTTGGCTGGTTCGCTGGTTTGCTCGTTGGCTGGTTCGCTGGTTTGCTCGTTGGCTGGTTCGCTGGTTAACTGGTTCGCTTGTTGAACGGCTATCGCCTCAACCAACCAGACAACAAGTCAACGAGCCAACCAGCGAACAAGCCAACAAGTCAACAAGTCAACAAGTCAACAAGTCAACGAGCCAACCAGCTAACGCTGTCCCTCCCTTTTTCCCGACAAGACAATTCGCGCCCTGCCAGTATAAACGCCGCGTTATGGCCCAGCCGGACGAACCGAAGAAAGACGACGCGCCGTCAGCCGCGCCCGCGGCGAAACCTGAGAGCGGGCACGGCGACCGACGCAGCATGCTGCGCTCGGCGGGGCTCGTCAGCTTCATGACGATCCTCAGCCGCATCCTGGGCCTGTGGCGCGACCGGCTGATGGCCGCGATCTTCGGGGCCTCGGGCTTCAACGACGCCTTCAACCTCGCCTTTCTGCTCCCGAACCTGACGCGGCGGCTCTTCGGCGAAGGCGCGCTCTCTTCGGTCTTCGTGCCCGTCTTCAGCGAACGCCTGGCCACCAACCGCCGCGCGGAAGCCTTCCGCACGGCCTCGATCCTGCTCACGCGCCTGGCCCTGCTGCTCTTCGTACTCTGCCTGGTCTTCGTCGGCGTCTCGATGGCGGCGGTCAAGTTCGGCGGGCTCTCGAAGCAGCGCGAACTGACCCTGAACCTGGCCAACTGGATGATCTTCTACTGCGTGCTGATCAACATCGCCGCGGTGATGATGTCGATCCTGAACTCGCTGGGGCACTTCCTGGCCGGAGCGTTCTCGCCGGTGCTGCTGAACCTGTGTATGATCCTGAGCTGCACCATCGCGCTGGACTGGATGGGCACCGACGCGGAGAGCCGCATCTACGTCCAGGCCGTCGCGGTGCTGGCCGGCGGCGCGCTGCAACTGGCGATGATGATTCCGCCGGCGCTCTCCCGCGGGTTCAAGTTCACGCCCGCGCTGGATACCGCCGACGAAGGCTACCGCGAGGTGATGTCGGGCTTTCTGCCCACCATCGCCAACGTGGCGCTCTTCCAGATCAACCTGCTGATGGACCAGGTGATCGCGACCGTGTTCATTCCGGAGGAAGGACCCGTGACGATGCTTGCCTACGGCAACCGCCTGATCCAACTGCCCTGGGCGATCTTCTCGCTCTCGGTCGCCACGGCGGCCCTGCCCATGCTCTCGCGCCTGTGGGCCGAGCAGAAAAAAGACGAGTTCGCGCGCGGCCTCAGCACCGCCGTCCGCAGCACGCTGTACCTCGCGGTGCCCTCCACCGTGGGCCTGTGCCTGCTCTCCACCGACCTGACGCGGCTCTTCTACGGCACGGGCGAATTCCTGAAGAACGACGGCGAAGCGGTGATCCGCACGGGCAACGTGGTCTTCTACTTTGCCCTGGGGCTCTGCTTTTACAGCCTGAACGCGATCATGGCGCGCGCGATCTACGCCACCAAGGACACCAAGACGCCGACGCGCGCCGCGGCCGTCTCGGTGGCCGTGAACATCACGCTCAATCTGCTCTTCGTGCTGGGCACGGAGATGCGCGAATCGGGCCTCGCCCTGGCCAGCGCGATCAGCGGCGCGGTGCAGACCGCGATCCTGGTGCGCGCGGTCTACCGGAAGCTCGAACGCCGCCACATGGGCCGCGCGGTCTCGTTCGCCGCCGCACTGGTGGGCGGGCTCTGCCTTGGCACCGCCGCGGCGATTCTGGCGTACCGGTTCTACGCGCGCGACCCCAGCCAGGAACAGGTGATCGCGTTCATCGTCGCGGCCGTCGCCTCGGTGGCGGTGCTGGGCGGCTGCGGCGATGCCTTCTTCGCCAAGGAACTCGGCCTGCCCAGCATCTTCACGCGCCTCATGGGATCGGGCGAAAAGGATACCTCCGCCGGCGCGAATCTTTACTACGGCGTGCCGGAGGAGAAGTGGACCACCGACCTGGTGCTCTACCACGGGCTCTTCACCACCGCGATGGCTTCGACGGTGATGGGCCTGTGCGTCTGGACCGTGCGCGACAGCCTGCCGCCCGAAGGGCATTCCTTCGCGCTGGTCTTCCAGCGCGCGATCGTGCCCGTGGCCGTGGGCGTCTTCGTGTACGTGATGGCCTCGAGCATCTTCCAGAGCCGCGAGTACGACGAACTCAAGGCCGCCTTTGGCCGCCGCCGCAAGCCCGCGCCCAAGGCGTGACGCCTCCGCGCGGCGGGCTTTTTTCTTCTTGTCTGGATCGTTGGCTGGCTACGGAAGGAAGGAGATGCGCCGGGAGTTGATGTCGAGCAGGCGGAGAATGGCGAGGGCGTCGTCGAGGCTCTTATCGTTTTCGATGACCCACTGGATGATGTCCAGGTTCTCGCCGCCGGCCTTGATGCGTTTGACGATCACTTCGACCAGTTCGATGTTGCCGTGGAAGTTATGTTTAAGAAGTCCGAAGTCCGATTTGTCCAGTTCGCACCAATAACACGTGCCGTCCAGGTGTTCGATCCAGCGGTCGCGGCACCAGCGCCTGAAGTAGCGGCGGGACCAGTCGTGGATGGCCTGTTCGCCCAGATCCCGGCCGGCCTTCTCGGATTCGATCCACTTGTGGCGTTCGGCTTCGAGCCACGCGGCTTCCAACAACCGACGGGTCTCGGTGGGTGCAATGGCCTGCGTTTCGATCACCGACTGAGTGCTCATGCTCACCAGCCCAGCCCCACCCCGCCGAAGGAAGTTCCCCCACTAGCCCTCGACTACCAAAAAGAATACCTCCAAATCTATGCTAATCAAGACCTTGAAAAGCCTTACATCAGTTTCACCGCTTCTATATATCGTCCAACCCTCTCCCAACCATGACCTTATCGTATATACCGGAAGGTCAACAAATTCGTAACGAAACTTGATCACAATCTGCAAAAATGGTGCACAGATGCGCAATTTCGGCCAAGTTAGGTCGCTTCTTGCGCACGCCGGAAGGCGTTCACCGCGAGGTGTGCGCGGCGGGTCGGCTCGGGCAAACGATATCTTTCCAGGCTGCATGCTTCGACCAGCGTTTCCGCGTCTTCCAGGGCGATGCGGTTACCAATCGAGACATAGACAGGTTTGGTTTGCGGGCGCAGGCGCATCACGGTGCCGATCCGTTCGGGGCCGTCGGTGAGCGCCGAACGCGCCCCGCGCGCCTGCGCCGGCTCGGCATGTTCGCCGCAGAAGCGCGACTTCGCGCAGCCGGCCGAGGGCACGCCTACCCACAGGCCCAGGTGGCAGGCCAGGCCGAAGCGCCGCGGATGCGCCAGGCCATGGGCATCGAAGAGCACCGCGTCGGGCGTGTGCGTCAGCTTCTCGAAGCAGTCCAGCAGCACCGGGCCTTCGCGAAAGGACAGATACCCCGGCACGTACGGGAACGCCGCCGCCCGCCGCGCCGTGCGCACTTCGACTTCTTCGAAGTCCGGAAGGCGCAGCACCACCACCGCGCCGTACAGCCACGGGGAGCCGCGGCGGTGCGACATGTCGGCGCCCGCAACGAGCCTGGGCGCGAAGCCCCTGGGCGTCCGGGCCTTCACCCGGGATGCCAGTTGGGATTGCAGGGCCTTGGCGTCGGGGATCGGCAGGTCCCAGCGGTGCAGCGTTTCGAGGCGCATGCGCCGTCAGGTGCCGGTGGGCGAGACGTTCGCGCGCGTGGTCGGCGAGGAGACGTACGCCGTGGGCGACGGCGGCGGCGGCGTGACCTGCGTGCCGGCATGGGACTGCAAGGGCGGAAACGCGGCGCTGGGCAAGTGGTCTTCCAGGCGGCGCAGGCGCAGTTCGATGCGCCGTTCGAGGTCCATAAAGGCGAGGCGCGCGCGGGCCATCACCAGCGCCAGCACGAGCATGCCCCACAGCGGCACGAAGACCGCGTAGATCGCACTCTGGGAGAAGAATCCGTTCAGCCCGCCCAACAACGCGAAAAGGAGCGCGAAGAACATCCCCGCCGCCAGGCCGTGCGCGGCCACGTAGATCGGCGGGAAGCGCGCGTGCCGGGGGGAGAGCGTCGGGCGAATGAAGAAGAGCGCCACGAGGCCCGCGCCCAGGATCAGCACCATCAGCCCGACCAGCGCTTCTTCGCCGGCGAGGGCGTTTCCCAAGCGCATGCCCGACCAGGTGCCCAGAAAACTGCTCATGACCCAGCTATAGCCCGTCACGCCCACCACCAGCCCGGCCAGCCCCAGCGAGATCACCACGCCGGTCTCCGGCGCGGCCTGCACGGGCGCCGCCGGAACCGGCACCCGCGAAGTGGCCGGCGCGATGCCGTAGGCCGACGGGCGCGGCAGCGAGACCACGCGCACCGGCTCGCTGTACGGCACGGCCATCAGCACGTCCTTGACGAATTCGGGCGCGAGGCGGTGCGCGGCGAAGGTGCGCGTCGCGAGCGCGAGGATCTGGCGGACGCCTTCGTCCTCGCGGCGGACCAGCGCGTCGGTGAGCGCCAGGCGTTCCACGCGCTGGCGGACGTCGTTGGGCAGGCCGCCTTCGGCCAGTTCGACCGCGAACCCGTAGGCCTCGCGGCGCTCGGGCGGAAGTTCCGCGGGGTTGGGCACCGGGCCGTCCAGCCCGGCGAAGCCCGCGCGGTAGACCAGTTCCATGCAGACGATGCGCAGCGAGGCGATCACCGAGCCGGTCTCGACGCCGTACAGTTCCGCGATCTGTTCGACCGAGAGGCCCTCGACGAACCGCAGGAAGAAGACCGAACTCTCCGGCGCCTGGCAGTCGCTCAGGGCCTGGCGGAGCAGCTTGCGGGCCTGCACCTTCTCGGTCTTGAGCACGCTGTGGCCGCCGCCTTCGCCGTCGTCGTCTTCGGGCATGGGCGGGACGAACTTGGCGGCCTTTTCGACGCAGCTCGAGAGTAAATCGATAAACCCTTCGGGCTCGCTGAGCGACGGGAGGCGCGTGGCGACAATGGGCCAGGCGGCCTGAGCGATGCGCTGCGCCAGCGGGAACTTCTTGCACTGCCGGAAGGCCAGGGCATACGTAAGCCCTTGGTAGCGTTCGATCAGCGAGCGCAAGGCGACGCGGTCGGAGCGGATCGCGCGGTGGATGATCTGGAGGAGCACTTCGTTCACGGCGCGCGTCTCCGTACGGCTGAATAAGGGATGCAATGCTATTACGTGAATCCAGAACGGCCTTTAGTGCACCTTAGGTGGAAGCATGAATCGAAGTTCGTTCAGGAGCAAGAAGAATATCCCGAACCGGCGTGCCGGAAAATCGCGAGTTCCTCGTTAATACGAGCAACCACCTTCGTTTGTAGTGTGATTTTACGGAAGATCGTCGTTGAGCAGTTCGGTGTAAGTGATTAGGATTCGGTCGCCGTTAGGCAAAAGCACCTTTCGAGGATTCACGCGCATGGCAATCCGACGCAGCAGCCCCAACCGTGGCATCACCCAAAAGGCCATCAACCTTCCGGAAGCGGACGCGAAGTCGATCCGCGGACCGTTCCGCGGCACCATGCAGGCCGGCCCGGCCCGCCCCACCCGCGCGCACGGGCTCTCCGACGAGCACCAGGACCGCGGGCTCGTGTACGTCGATAAGGGCATCTGGGACGACGCGATCAAGGAATTCCAGAAGTCCGTGGACCTGACCCCCGACTTCTCCGAAGGCTGGAACAACCTCGGCCTCTGCATGATCTACGTGGACCGCGTGGACGAAGGCATCAAGGCGCTCAAGGAAGCGCTGAAGCATTTCCCCGGCTGGCATCTGGCGCTGGCCAACATGGGCTACGCCTACCACAAGGCCAACAAGCCCGACCAGGCGATGGACTGCTACAAGCAGGCCGTCACCAAGAACCCCAAGAATCCGCAGATCTGGGCCGCGCTGGGCGAAGCCCTGGAGGCCGCCGGGAAGGCCGACGAGGCCATCGAGAACTACAAGAACGCGCTCACGCACGCCCCGCGCTACGACGTGCCGAACCACCGCCTGGGCATGCTGCTCGCGCGCAAGTCGGACTTCGAGGAAGCCGAGAAGCTCCTCAAGGTAGCGCTTGAACTGAACCCCAAGGCCGCCGACGCCGCCGGAGTGCTCGGCGCGATCAGCGCCCGCCGCGGGCAGCTCGACGCCGCGCGCGAGTACTTCGAACTGGCCAAGTCGATCAAGCCGGACAAGGTCCCCGCGACCGCGCAGCGCGGGCTCGCGGCCATCGAGGCCTACCAGAAGGGCATCGCGAGCGCCTCCGAAGAGGTCATGGGCCAGTACAACGACCTGCCCTCGATCGCGGAATGCATGTTCAACGCGGGGCTTTCGTACCTCAAGGCCGGCAACACCGACCAGGCGCGCAACGCGTTCGAGAACGCGGTGCAGGAAGACGACCAGTGGGCCGAACCGCTCACGTACCTGGGCCTGATCGCCGCGATGCAGAAGCGCCCGCTCGAAGCGCGCAAGCACTGGGAGGCCGCGCGCAAGCTCGACCCGAAGAACGGGATGATCTGCGAAGGCCTGGGCCTGGCCTGCCTGGCCCTGGGCCTGAACAAGGAAGCCGACCGGAACTTCGACGAGGCGCGCAAGCTGGGCCGCACGGTCCAGACGCAGGTTCAGGCCTCGGCGTCCAACATCTCGCCCGCGACCCGGGAATAACGGCCATGCCGGCGAAGGTCTTACGCATGCCCGCGCGGATCGCCTGCGCGGGCATGTTGTTTTTCGGCGCGCTGGCCTTCGCCGCCGAAGACGCCCCCGCCGTCCCGCGCATCGACTGCGTGGAACTGGCGGCTCCCCAGCCGTGGAAGCAGGCCAAGGCCGTCCTCTGGTACGACGATTTCGACGGCGACGAGGCGACGCAGCAGCAGTACCACGAATACGACGCGCGCAGCAAAGACAACCTCCGCAGCCCCGACGTCTTTCTCGGCGCGGCCGGGCAGTCGCTGCGCATGTACTACGCGAAAGGTTCGCAGGGCGCGGGCGGGCGCAAGCTCACCTTCGGCGACTGCCCTTTCGGCCCGCCGCTGCGCAAAGGCGAAAAGTTCGTGGAACTCTACTGGCGCATCTACGTCAAGCACCCGGCCGGCTGGACCGGCGGCGGGCCGGACAAGATGAGCCGCTGTACCAGCTTCACCTCCGGAAACTGGACCCAGGCGATGATCGGGCACGTCTGGTCCGCGGGCGAGGCCCTGACGCTCGACCCGGCCAGCGGGGTGAAGGACGGCCGCGTGGTCACGACGAAGTACAACGACTTCCCGAACCTGAAGTGGCTCGGCAACAAGCCCGTCAGCCCGTTCCTGCTCCAGTCCGACGGCGAAGCCGGGCGCTGGGTCTGCGTCGAGGCCCACGTGAAGCTGAACACGCCCGGCCAGAAAGACGGCGTGATGGAACTCTGGATCGACGGGCTGCTGCAATGCAACCGCACGGGGCTCGACTGGCGCGGCGCTTACACCGACAAAGGCATCAACGCGGTCTTCCTGGAGGCCTACTGGAACAAGGGCAGCCCGGCCGAACAGTCGCGCTGGTTCGACGACTTCGTCGTCAGCACCCAGCCCATCGGCCCGCTCGTCGCGCCCGCCAACCCCGTGCTGCGCAAGACGCCCTTCGCGGGACCCGCGGGCGCGAAGCAGGCCGCGTGGGAAGTCCAGATCGCCGAACGCGTGGACGCCGCCGGGGATGGCGCGGAACAGATCTTTGCGCGCCTGCCCGACGAATGGAAACATCAGAAGGGCGAGGACGCCTGGGTCAAACCGGTGTGGGCCTCGGGGACGCTCAAGGACGACGCCCAGCGCGTGACCGCCGACGCGAAGCACGGAACTTTCACCGGAGCGCTGAAAGGCCAGACCCGCTTTGCCGCCGGAAAGACCTACTTCTGCCGCTGCCGCCAGCAGGACGCCCAAGGCCACTGGAGCGCCTGGAGCCCCTGGCACCAGCCCTTCCAGACGGCACGCGAACCGTAATCGAAAATCGAGAAGGCGGAATCAGCCCGGGACCGAGCGGTGCACGCCGGAGCCGCCGGGTTTGCGGAAGAGGGTCTGTTCGACCAGTTCCAGGACGGCCTCGGTGCGGTAGGGGCGGCGGAGCGAGGCGTCGAAGAGATCGGGGTCGGGGCCGAAGTCGCGGCGCGAGTAGATCGCCAGGATCGGGATTTCCTGCGTCACCGAGTTCAGGCGCAGCGCGCCGGCCACGCGGGGCCCCTGCCCCGTGCGGTAGCTGACGTCGAGCACGAACAGCATCACGCGGTGGTCCACGGCCATCTCGCAGAGTTCCTTCACGTCGCCGGCGTTCTGGCAGGTCTCGGCGGGCAGGCGCAGGCTGACGCCCGCGGGCGTGTTGCGCATCACCTCGCGCACCACCTTGTCGTCGGGGTTCGGGCGCGGGCCGGGCGGGCCGATCTCCACGCTGTAGCCCGCGTTTTCCAGGATGCCTTTCAGAATCTCGGCGCGCGGTTCGTCGTCGTCGAGCACCAGGATCGTCTGGCCCCCGGCGCGCAGGTTGCGGACGAGTTCGGTGCGCTTGAAGCGCTGTTCGCGCAAGCTGCGCAGCGTCGGGATGTCGGCCTTGAACCAGGCGTCCTCGATCGCTTCCTTGAGGATGCGGTTGATCTCTTTCAGTTCGCACCAGGCCTGGTAGCCGGGCACGTCGGGTTCGAAGTGGAAGGTGTCGTGGCGGTCCACGCTGAAGACGAACTCGTCGTTGAAGTACGACTCGACGATCGAGAGCTTCATGTGCGGGTAGGCGTCGTTGCCCAGGCGCAGCGCGTAGACGCGCGGGAGCCCGCCGCCCTGGATCGGAACGCTCTGCGCCCCGCCGCTCAAATCTTCGAACGGATGCTCGCCGGTCAGGATCTCCGGCAGCGGCTTCCGCGGTTCGAAATGCGGCTTGGGGTTCTTGGGGTCGGCCTGGCGGCGGTAGGCGTGCGACCAATACAGGTCCACCGCCCTGTTCAACAGCTCGCCGGTGATCTCTTCGAGTTTCATAGCCGTGGCCCTGTGCAGGGAAGTCTCCACGGTTTTACACCATCTTCAAGTCCTACGCCTGGGCCGTTTTGGGTCCCGCGGGCTTCCGCTTGGGAGGGCGCACGCGGTCAGGGCTGCACGGTCGAACGCTTGCGGCAGTCGTACAGGCGCATCGCGGCGTTCTGTTCGATCACATCCAGTTCGGCGGCCTTGATGCCCTTCTTGCGCGCCTTGTCGCACTCGTCGAGGCAGCGTTCCAGGAACGGGATGGCCAGGCGCACGTTCTTCTGCACGGTCTCGAAGCTGGCCGAGCGCGGGTCGGACTGGACGTAGTACGTGTTCGCCTGCGCGAAGGCCTCGCGCGCGGCCGCGAGCCCGGGATGCTTTTCGGTAAAGGTCCGGGTGAGCGGTTCGGCGCTGCGCCCGCCGGTGCGCTTCTGCGGGGCCAGCGTGTAGCTCTCGCCGGGGCCCTTCGGCTTCGCGGGCCGGGGCGCGGAGCCCTTGGGCGAATCCCACGGCGAGGCGACGACTTCCGCGGCGTCTTCCGGCTTGGCCTCCGATTTCGCGTCGGTCTTTTCGGCGTGGGCCTTCGATTCTTCGACCAGGCGCACGGTGTCGGCCTCGGTCTCGGGCGCGTCGCCGCCGAGCTGCTTCTTCAAATCCGGGTTGGTCCACGCGCGGACCTCGTTCGCGAGTTCCGCCTGGCCTTCCGCCGTCACCAGGTCGGAGGGCGCCCGCCCGAGCGCGACCCAGCGGTAAGCCAATAGCACCATGAAGATCAGCAGCAGCACGCCGGCGAACTTGAAGACCAGCCGCGTCGGGCGCGGGCCGTCGGCGGGCGCGTCGGTGCGCTGGGAGCCCGCGCTGGTTCCATCGACGCGCAGAATCTGGCTGCGCCGCCCGCGGCTCGAAGTGCTCTTTGGGAGCACGATCGTTCCGCCGGCGTGCGTGGGCAACGGCCGGGGCCCGTCGATCTCGGTCTCGGGAATCTCGCCTTCGGCGGCCGGCAGCGCGGGGGTCTTGGGCGCAGGTTCCGCGGGCGCGGTCGCCTCGGGTTCCACTTCCTCGGCCACGGGCAGATCGTCGAGCATCTCGCCGGAGGAGAGTTTCGCGCGGGTCTCTTCGGCGGCGGCCTTGCCGCTGCCTTCGTCCCCGGTGACGCGGGGGCGCGCTTCCTGCTTGATCTCGTCGAGCTGCTTCTGCAGGTCCTGGGTGCGGACGCGGCCGGCCACGGTGGGCCCGGCGGCGGCGCGCTCGTCCTCGTCCTGCCCGGCGCTTTCTTTCAGACGCTTCTGGATGCGCGCGCGGAACTCCTGGTCGAGCTTCTCGCGCATGGCCTCCGAATCGACCGTCGTGTCGCGGCGGGAACGCCTGCGGGTCCCTCGCCGGCCCGGCGCGGACTCGCCTCGAATGCGCGTATGCTGTTCGCTCATGGAATCCTCGCGGGGCTCGATACTGGATTAACGAGCGGCCCGGCAAAACTTTGGGCGCGAAATCCCCGATTTATCACCGCATAACCATTAGGGATTCAAGCCATTACAGAAATGCCGCCTTATTAGCGCGCATCCGGGCGAGGCGGGTGCATACAGGCCGGCCGCGAAGCCGATACTTGGGGGCAAGGTCCGCGTTTGACCCGCGTCTCAGTTACGGTATGGGGGAAGGCATGATTCGTCTTGCGCTGCGACTTTCCGGTCTCGCCTTGGTGCTGGTCTACGCCGTCCTCTTTACCGGGTGCGAACGCCAGGCCGTCTCCACCGATTACTTCCCCATGCGCGACGGCAACCGCTGGGAGTACCGCCTGCTCGACCGCGCGCGACTGCAGGCCCTGGCCGACGGCAAGGAAGTGCCCACGGCCGACGCGATCGCCGACCAGCCCGCCGAGGCGCGCGGCGACGAGCCCGCCGCCGAACCCAAGGCCGAAGTGCTGGGCGAAGAGGCCAAGCCCGCCGCCAAGGTCGCGCCCGCCCGCCGCATCGCCCTGGCGCTCAAGGAGTCGGTGGACGAACTGACCTTCCGCGCGACCTACGACGGCTTCGAACAGGTCTGGTCGAAGCGCGGCGGCTACGTCGGTTCGCAGAACGCCGCCGGCCGCCAGTATCTGCTGATTCTTCCGCCGCACACGCGCTACCGCTGGATCGTCACCGACGACCGGGGCAGCAACCTGTACTACGAGATCGAAGGGCACCGTGACGTCCAGACGCCCGCGGGGGCGTTCAAGCAATGCGCGGTCTCGCGGCAGGAATCGCGCGACCGCCGCGAGGTCACCCGCTACTGGTTCGCGCCGAACGTGGGCCTGGTGCGGCGCAGCAAGTACTACCTCGACGAAGAGATCTTCCGCCAGGAACTCGTGACGTACGACGTGCGCGCCAGCCTGCCCGCCGGGCGCATGGCCGAAGAACACGAGATCGCGCTGGCGCTGAAGGGCAAGAACCGCGGCACCGAACACCTGGCGCCGGGCGTCAAGACGCTCAACTACGGCGAAGAGACCGAGAAGAAGTAAGCGCCTAAAACGCGTTGAAGCGTTCGCGGTCGCGGCGGGCCCACATCGCGATCGCCATGCCGAACGAGAAGGTCAGCAGCCAGCTCATGAAGACCATCGGCGCGCCGGTCCAGTTCATCCAGCCGGTGATGAACCCGAAGAGCGAGGCCGCCACGGACGTGCCCCCGTACATCCCCAGGCTGCCGAACGGCGTCGCCTCGTAGCGCACGATCAGGTACCCCGCCCCCGCGCCCTGCGCGAGCACCAGCAGCAGCATCAGCGGGTTCTGGATGGGCATGAAGATCGCCAGCGAGGCCGCCAGCACCGCGCCCATGCAGCACGCGATAATCGCGCGGCGCTTGAACCCGTGGGTAAAGGCCTCGGTGAGCCGCTTCGCCTTGGCCTCGCGCGCGCGGATCGCGGCCTTCATCTCCTCCGGCAGGCGCTCGAAGGCCTCCGGCGTCAGGCGCGTGGCGTAGACGGCCTGGTCTTCGGGCGGCAGGTCGAGGGGAACCTTAGAGGTCGCCGGGGCCGCGGCCGGCTTCGGCGCCGTGCGCGGCTCGGGCGCCGGCTCGGGCTCAAAAGCAAAGGCGTTCCGCCGATCCTGCCGCTGCCGCATGGGTCTGACCGTCCGTTCCATACCCTCGCCTCCTTATTACACCGGGTCCGCGTCCTCCTTTCGATACGGCAAGCCCCAGGCCAACCGGCGGCGGGCCTCCGTTCGCTCAGCGGCCGTTCGTTCATCCAACAACGTATCCGCTGCGCACGACCCGGGCGCACGTGTGCAAGCAATAAACTTCTTTACCTGAAAGGAGTTAGACGAAACGGCCGATTTGGCACGCGGCGCGCCCTATAGCCTTCCGTAAACGCCGGTCTTCGTAGACCGGCCGGAAATCGGAAGGGCCTATCAAGGCCAGGGAGATGAAGATGAAGACCCACGGAAGCAGGAACTGGTTCACGATGGCGTTCGCGATCCTCGCGCTGGCGTTCGCGTGCGCGACCTACGGGCAGGCCGAAGAAGGCAACCTGATGGGCTCGATGACCACCCCCGACGGCGGGACGATCAGCGTCTACAAGAACGCGGACGGCTCGCGCACCACGGTCCGCACCGACAAGGACGGCAACGAGACCGGCCGCAGCAACTCCAAGGACGAACCGGTAAGCAAGCCCAAGCCGAACACCGACCCGGTCGGCGGCTCGGTGACCAACCCCGAGACCGGCGAGACGACCAAGGTGGAACTCAACGCGGACGGCAGCCGCACCAAGACCGTGACCGACAAGGACGGCAAGGAACTCAGCCGCGAAAAGATTCCCGCCAAGGAACCCGTCGGCGGCGAAGCCAGGAACACGCAGACCGGCATCCGCACCAGCGTCGTGGACAACGGCGACGGCACCAAGACGGTGATCGTGCGCGACGGCGAAGGCAACGTCCTGCACCAGGAGGCCCTCAAGCTGAACGAGATGACCTCCGACGAGGTCTACAAGTACCAGCGCGTCACCAGCGACGCCCGCCCGGTGTACGTCGAGCCCGTGCAGACGGTGATCGTGGAACGCCGCGTCGAACGCCGCCCGGTCGTGACCTTCGGCCTCGGCCTCGGGTTCGGGTTCGGCGGCCACGGTGGCCACAACGGCCACCACTCGCACAAGAAGCACTGCAAGTAACGCGAGCAAGGAGGATCGGACGGAGGGGGACGCCCGGCGAAGCACGCCGGGCGTTCTTCTTTTTGGGAACGCTTACAGGATGCGCATCGTCACGACGGTGATGTCGTCATGCTGTTCGGCGTCGCCCTTGTGGCGGTCGAGTTCCATCAGCAGGTCGTTGACGAATTCCGCGCTGGGCCGGTCGGCGTAGGCGACGGCGAATTTCTCGAAGGTCTCCATCCCCCACTCTTCCTTGCGCGCGTTCATCGCTTCCACCACGCCGTCGGTGTACAGGACCACGCGGTCGCCGGGCTCCAGTTGGATTTCCATCTCGCGCACGTAGCGGTCGAAGCCCGGGCCGCGGTCGAAGCCGAGCGCCATGCCCTGCGGGCGCAGGGCCTCGATGGTCTTCTTCCTGCCGCGCCAGACAAGCATCGCGTTGTGCCCGGCGGACGCGACGCGGAACTGGCGCGTGCGCACGTTCAATAGCCCGTAGACGGCGGTGACGAACATCCCGCGCTTCACGTCGCGGTGCAGGTGGTAGTTGACCTTGCTGAGCACGTCGGCGGGGCTGAGGTTGAGCGGGGCCATCATGCGCAGCAGCGTGCGGGTCGTCGCGAGAATCATCGAGGCGGCGATGCCCTTGCCCGAGACGTCGGCGACGACGAGCGCCAGGTGTTCGTTGTCGATGGGGATGAAGTCGTAGTAGTCGCCGCCGATCTCGCGCGCGCAGCGGTAGGCCAGGTCGATGTCGTACCCGGGCAGGCTGACGCGCTTTTTAGGCAGCAGGTTGGCCACGACTTCCTGCGCCAGGCTCAGGTCGGCGTTGATGCGTTCGAGGTGGCGGTCCTGGTCGCGTTTCTCGCGCAGCGCCCGGGTCATGCGCGCCATCGCGCGCGCCAGCAGCCCGATCTCGTCGCGGCTCTGCACGACCGGTTCGTGGTCGAGGTCGCCCTTGGCGATGGCGTCCAGGTCTCCGACGAGCGCGTGGATCGGCAGCGTGACCGCGCGCGCCAGCAGCAGCGAAATCAGCAGCCCCAGCACCGATAGCGCGGCCCCCACGGCCACGACCTTCCAGACCAGGCTGTTCGTCTCGGCCTGGATGTCCTTCGAGGAGAAGACCGCCTGCACCACCGCGTTCAGGCTGTCGCCGCTCCCGGCCAGCGGCGCGCGGAAGAAGAGCGCGGGTTCGCCGTTGTAGGTCCCGAACCAGTAGACGATGGACGGGTCCGCGCCGGCCAGGTCCACGCGTTCGACGCCCGCGGGCCGCGTGTAGACCAGCGGGCGCTCCTCGCCGGTCCAGACCACCGCGTCGCTGGGGTCGCGCACCGGCGCGCGCGAGACGTAGACCACCGCCGCGTTGATGCGCGGTTCGGCCGCGAGCACCCGCTTGAGGCGCGCGGCGTGTTCCTGGCCCACCCGCGTCAGGTGGAAGAACGGCTTCTCCTCGCCATGGTTGGTCACCCAGACGATGTAATCCTGGTGGACCTCGCGGCAGATTTCGCGAAAGGCCACGGTCTGCCCGTAGCCGTACTGGATCACGTCGTTGCGCAGGTTGCGTTCGAAGAGCCGCACGACGAAGAACCCGAAGACCACCGCCGTTC